>QEVD01000182.1 GCA_003576975.1 Candidatus Zhuqueibacterota bacterium | reverse complement strand
CGACCGCACCCGGAATCGAGACTGGCTATTTTGCCCAACACAACACACGTTACGCTGATGAACCGCATGACAACAATCGTCCCGATGGTGAACGACTTTTTCGATGCAAAGCCGCAAAAGCAATAATAAAAGGCTCGACGGCACTCGAAACGCCGAAGGAAGCGGAGCTTGCACGACAGAAGAAGATGCGAGCAGAAGGATAACTTGCTGTCGAAATTCGCACCTGCTGAACGACCTAGTACAAACGCAGTCATGGAAAGGAGAATCAATATGAACACACAAGAACAAATCAAAAAGTATATTACAAGCCAGCCTGAACCAAAACGCCACGACATGCAAGCGTTGCACCGCATCATTCTGCAAGTAATGCCAGCATGTAAATTATGGTTCTTGGATGGTAAAAACAGTGAAAATAAAACTGTTTCTAATCCTAATATAGGATATGGGCTTCACACCATAAAATATGCTGATGGAAAAACCAGAGAGTTTTATCAAATCGGTATGAGTGCAAACAAAACCGGAATCTCTGTCTATATCCTTGGCATTAAAGATAAGACATACTTAGCGAAGACGTATGGAAAAAAACTCGGCAAGGCAAGTGTGACCGGGTATTGCATTAAGTTCAAAACGCTGAAAGATATAAACATTGATATACTTGCAGCAGCAATACGATATGGGCTTGAGACCTCGCATTAACTAAACAGCACCAAGTCAAAAGGAACTGAAACATGAGAAACGCAGTCTTCGCAATCAATATGACGCTTGACGGTTACTTCGGCCACGAGGATATGATTGGAGATGAAGAGCTACACGAGTTTTTCACCGAGCTGCTCCGCAACGCGGATATCGAACTCTTTGGACGTAAAACATATCAACTGATGTTTCCGTACTGGCATACCGTTGCGGAAAATCAGTCGGAGACAAAAGCGACAAATGAGTTCGCGCGGACGATTGATGCAATCAACAAGGTCGTTTTTTCCAAGACGCTCAAGAGCGTTGAAATGAAGAACACGACACTCTCCCGCGCAAACATTGAAGAAGAGCTTCTGAAATTGAAAGGTCAACCGGGTAAAGATATTTTCATTGGCGGCTTGAGTATCGCCTCGCATTTAACTCAACTCGGCATGATTGACGAGTATCACTTTGTGGTTCACCCGGTTGTTGCGGGAAAGGGGCCCCGCCTGTTTGAGGCTGATGGTCTCAAAGAGCGCCTACGGTTGAAACTCGTCGGGTCGAAAAAACTCAGTTCCGGAGCTATTGCGCTCCATTACAAAAAAACGGCGCCGTGAACGAGGGATTACTTATGAAGTTCGCAAGTATCGTGCAAGTTGCTGTGCTTCTGCTCTCAATGGGGTGCAGCCGGAACGATTGGTCCATTTCGGAAGCCTCGGCACAGCATGACCGTTCTCTAACCGTGAAACAGGAAAGTACCATGCAGGCAACGAAACCTTCCGACACCGAGATTTTGCTCACACAGAGGTTTGCCGCTTCCCGCGAAACGATTTTTGCCGCTATCACAAAAGCCGAGCACGTTCGCGCGTGGATGAGGCCGGCAGCCATGACGCTCGTGAGTTGCGAGTTCGACCTTCGCGTCGGCGGGCGTCTCCGTTATGTGTTCGAGCGCCCGAACGGGCGTAAGATCGAAGTGCGTGGCATATTCGAGGCTGTTGATCCGCCACATCGATTCGCTTACACGGAAACCTATGACTTTTCGCCGCTCAAGGTACTGGTGATGACATCTCTGGAAGAAGCGGACGAAAAGACCATCTTCAAGCAGACGCTCCGCTACTCCTCGCAACAGGAGCGCGATGAAGATTTCCCTGGAGTAGCCACCAGCTCGAAAGAGGCCTATGCCAAATTGGATCGCTATCTGGCGCAGCTCGGACAATGAAGCTTCGGATCGTGCGCCTTATTTTTCTGTCATCTAACTTTAAAAAGGGAAATCGCTATGACCAAAGAACTTTGGATCAATCTGCCGGCGAAAGACGTCAACAAATCACGGGTGTTTTTCATCAAGCTGGGATTTACTTTGAATCCGCATTATGGTAATAGCGCTGAATCGGCGAGCTTCCTCGTCGGCACAAAAAATATTGTCGTCATGCTTTTTGCGGAATCCGCTTTCAAAGGCTTTACACGCAATGAAATTGCCGATACCCAAAAAGGCACCGAAGTCCTACTTTCAATCGACGCAGAGAGCAGAGCGGAAGTCGATGAATTGGCCAAGAAGGCGGCAAAGGCAGGTGGTACGGTTTTCGGCGAGCCTGACGAACATCAGGGCTGGATGTACGGCTGCGGTTTCACCGATTTGGATGGCCATCGCTGGAATGTGTTGCACATGGACATGAGCAAGATGCCGAAGGGATGATGAAGAAGAACGTTGATATGTTCTTCAAAAAAATTGGAGTTCGTATGAACCCACAACCACTCATTTGCGTGCGCGATGTTGAAGCGAGCAGCCGCTGGTATCAGCGCCTGCTTGGTTGCCAGAGCGCGCATGGCGGCGCCGAGTATGAACGGCTGGTTTCGCAGGGCAAGCTGGTCTTGCAACTGCACCGCTGGGACGTGGAGCATCATCATGGCCCCATCGGAAATCCCGATCTGAAGCCCTACGGCAACGGCGTGCTGCTCTGGTTTGAGATCGACGATTTCGACGCAGCCGTTGCCCGCGCTGAAGAAATGAACGCCGAGATTGTCATGCCCCGTCACCGCAATCCTCCCGACGGCAACGGCGGCCCGAACCACTGGGAATTATGGCTGCACGATCTTGACGGCTACACCTTGGTCTTAGCCAGCCCGGACGGTTCCGCGGATGGGAATTGGAAACCTTAGCTTCTGCGAAAGCAAGAAAAACAATTATGAAAAAAGCTGCTTCAATCACAAAGCGTGCGCCCGCCAAAGACGTCGATGCTTATCTTGCGTCTGCGCCGAGAGAGTTGCGGACGGTTCTCGAAAATTTGCGCGAGGCCATTAAAACTGCAGCGCCGAAGGCCGGCGAAGTGATTAGCTATCAAATCCCGACATACAAGTATCACGGTCCGTTAGTCCATTTCGTCGCACGCGAGAGTTATTGCAGTTTCATTGCAGTGAGCAAAACGGTTTTGGAAAAATTCAAAGGCGAGCTTGAAGAGTTTGATACATCCGGAACCACGATTCATTTCACGGTCGAGCATCCGTTGCCGGCAGGACTCGTCAAGAAAATTGTCAAAGCAAGAGTGGCAGAAAATGAAGCCCAGGCCAAGCTGAAACAGAAGTGATCGAACACTAACTTTTTGAAACAACATGGCTTCAAAAAAAACACAACCGGCAAACATTTCCGAATACATTGATGCCGCGCCCAAAGAGACGCAGAAGAAACTACGTGAAATGCTGGCGTGTATTCGCAAAGCCGCACCCGGCGCGGAGGAAGGCTTGAAGTGGGGAATGCCAGCTTTCTCTTATCGAAGAATACTGGTCACCTTCAAAGCCTTCAAGCATCATATCGGCTTCTATCCCACGCCCTCTGCGGTGAAAGCCTTCGCGAAAGAGCTCTCGAAATTTAAAACGGCCAGCGCCTCGGTCCAATTCCCGCTGGACAAGCCGCTGCCCCTCGCTCTCATCCGCAAGATCACCGCGTTTCGCGTGAAAGAAAGTCTCGAGGAAGACGCGAAATGGCGAACATGAGAAAGAAAAGCATAACCGTTGCGTCAACTTTTATCAGCGCAAAAGAGTTTGTGAAAAAAATTAGAAGCTCTGCGTTCGCCGGAGGAGCTTAGAAAGATTTAATTCATAAGGCCGTTGGCAGATAGCTGCGCGAAGCCGGCAAAAAGATCGCCAAAGACTCTTGAACTTTTTGGATAAATACACCGTCACCATGCCGCGCACGGCGCTGCGTTACGCCATCGAACGGCTTTATAAAAAACGGCGGGAGCATTACATGAGCATGAAGAAGGTCGAGCATTGATGGAGATTGCAAAAAGCAAATTTGTAGACTGCTGCAAAGCGGAAGTGCGCGATCAAGAGCATGATCTGACTTTCCCCATGCTTTTGATGTATCCTACAAACGCGGCTTCAACCTCTGTCACGTTTGGACCGTTCACTCTTGAGGTCGCGATGAACGCGCCGGTTGCAGAGGGCCGCTTTCCGCTCGTCATGATTTCGCACGGCTCTGGCGGCTCGAATTTGACGCATCGCACGCTCGGCAGGCATTTGGCCATGAATGGATTTGTCGTGTGCATGCCCGAGCATCCATTCAATAATCGGCACAACAATGAATTGCAATACACCATTCAGAACATGATTTACCGGCCACGGCATATCCGCATGGCGATTGACGAAATTTTCTCCCATGAAAAATTTAAATCGCATCTCGACTTCGAGAACGTTGCCATCATCGGCCATTCCGTTGGCGGCTACACCGCGTTGGCGCTTGCGGGCGGCGCACCGCATACGCAAGCTCTCGTTGCGCTTTGCCAAAAAACGGCGCAAGCAAATGAGCCGTACTGGATTACTCTCTTGCGAAAAAATGGCATCACGTCACAGTCTATTACAGTGACCGCTGATCATCGTGTTAAAGCCCTCGTGCTCTTCGCGCCGGATGTGAGCCTGTTTATGCCTGAAGGCGAATTGCGCAATGTTCATGTTCCGGCTTTGCTGCTCGTGGTTGAGAAAGATTATATGCCACAAGAGACGATTGCAGTGTTGCGCGATGGCCTTCCCGAACGCGCGCAGCTCACGCACCGAGTAATCAAAAATGCCGGACATTATTCTTTCCTCAGCCCGTTTCCCGAAGCGATGCAAAGCAGAGTCGGCGAGGCCGCAAAAGATCCGGAAGGCTTCGAGCGTGAGCAATTCCATCACAAAATGAATGAGGAAGTTTTAAGCTTTTTGCAGAAAATATTCGAAGGAACGACACATGCCCGACAACAATAATCCCAGCGAAATTCAAACACTGAAAGCGGTGTCCGCGGCCTGGGATCAAGCCATTGTTTCCAACGACGTAGAGGCGATCGGCCGATTCATGGCGGAGGATTGGGTCATCGTCTCGGAGCGCGGCGTGACGACCAGGGAACAATTCCTATCGGTGGTCGCCTCCGGAGATTTGACGCATGAATACTTCAGGGGAGAAATTCTTGCGGCGCAACTGTACGGAGATACGGCGGTATTAACCGGACGTGTCCGAAACAACGGCCACTATAAAGTCCAACCATTCAGCTCTGACGAATGGACGACCGATGTCTTTGTCAAACACAACGGCACATTGCGGTGCGTGCATAGCCATATTACAACGGCAAAAGAGACGCGGGAGAATGAATGAAAATGAAAACCGGTATTACCGTAACGCTCACGGCTCTTGTTGTTGCCGTCGCTGCAGTTCTTATCTATTCCGAGAACAAAAACGGCGAGAAAACCGCGTATGAGTCGAACAGCAATAGCGTAACCGGTGCGGGGCGCACGGAGGTTATGGAAACATCTGTTTCCGATTATCACGTTCATGTTCTCAGTCCGCAGTTGATCCAAGTGTGGAAGAATGCAGGTGCAACTTTTTCGCGGCGCGATGAATACTATTCCAACGTTGATACGATCATGAATCGCCTGGGAATTAAGCTGCATGACGGCAATTTCATCCATTTGGTTGCAATGGGATATTTGTACAGTACCGAAGAATTGGGTGTAACGGAAAACGCCCGCATGCTCTTGCAGGCAGAGAATGACTATCTGGCCGGGCTGAAGGCGAAATACCAGAACAATATCAAGGCCTATTTTGGCATTGATCCGCTGGCGGAGTATGCCATGGAGGAAGTCGTTCGCTGCCATCGCGAGCTTGGCCTGGATGGAATCAAGCTGCACGGAAATGCCTCGCAAATTTACTTGACGGTGCCGGAGCATCTCGCAAAAGTGCGCAGGATTTTTCGCTATGCCGCTGAAAACAATCTGCCGGTGTTGCTGCACTTTGACAATTCACACCGCAAGTTCGGCGAACGCGATGTGACGATTTTGGCCGATTCCATACTGGCTCAACTTCCGCCGATGAAACTGCAAATTGCACATTTCGGCACCTCGGGCGGCTTCAGCAGCACAACACGAAACGTTATCGATGCGTTCGTGAGACTTTTTGAACGGCAGCACGCGATCATAAAACATGATATTGTCTTCGATATTTCGGGTGTTGCCCTAGACAAGGATGGGGATGGCGTGGCCAAGCTTACCGAGGATGAATTTGCGTCCTTGTCGCAATACGTCAGAAAGCTTGGATTGGAAAGAACTGTCTTCGCAACCGACTATCCGCTTTACACCTCGGCTGAGTATTTGAAAGTCTTGCAGACCAGGTTGAAACTCAATGAAGCAGAGCTGCAAATTCTGCTGCGACAAAAATGAGCGCACCATTTCGATGATTACAAAGTATCACCGTCTGAAAATCTTTTTGAATCTCACACCCAGAAAAAGGAGATTTCCATGAACAAACTGCATTTTTCAATCACCGTCAACGCGCCGAAAGCAAAGGTGTGGAATACAATGCTCGACGACAAAACTTATCGCGTGTGGACGGAGGCATTCACACCCGGCTCACACTACGTCGGCGACTGGAGCAAAGGAAGCAAAATACTTTTTCTTGGGCCAGACCCGAAGACGGGCCAGATGGGCGGCATGGTTAGCCGCATCAAAGAAAACCGCTTGCACGAGTACATTTCGATCGAGCATCTCGGCATGGTGAATGACGGCAAGGAAGACACCACCAGCGAGGCGGTGAAAGCATGGGCCGGCGCGCATGAAAATTACACCTTCAAAGAGAAGGACGGCAAAACCGAAGTGCTGGTTGATATGGATTCATCTGGTGGCGACTTCGAAGAGATGTTCAAAGACATGTGGCCAAAAGCGCTGCAAAAACTCAAAGAGCTGGCAGAGAAATAGAAAGCACACAACGGAGAATGAACCATGAACAAAACAACGATCAGAAGTATTGGTGCTGTCCTCGTTGGACTCATCTTCATTGTCATTACGCATACCGCAACGGATGCAGTTCTACAAGGCGCGGGAGTGCTGCCCAAAGACAATCTTTTTGTTGGAGCCGGGCTGATTTTGATCGTCATCGGTTATCGCGCTGTGCTTAGTTTCATCGGCTGTTTTTTGACGGCCAAGCTCGCGCCGCACCGTCCCATGAAGCATGCGCTTATACTTGGCTTTATTGGCCTGATCTTGGGCGCGATCGGCGCCATCGTGGCGGCAAACCTGGGACCCGGTTGGTATGCCTGGACGCTTGCGGCGATTGCGTTGCCGATTGCCTGGCTTGGCGGAAAGCTGTATGAGCTGCGCTTGCAGCCGTAGAATGCAAGTTAGGCCATAATTAAAGGCGCGAAACGTGCTTCCACGATAGCATCACGCATCATCACAAAATCATACCGGACAACGTCATGAACCAAGACACGAAACGTTCGATTTTTCGCTGGATTCACCTTGTCTTTAGCATTCCGATACTCGGTTATATTTATAGTCCGTTTGAAGAAATTCCAAATTACGCCCCCGCTGTTCGATTTGTCTTCGTTCCTATGCTTGTCCTTGCGGGATTGTGGATGTGGAAAGGCCATGTCCTTAGACGACTGCTTTCCAAAAGATCGGCCTAACAACTGAAAGGAGTAATCATGTCAACAAGCACCACAAACACCGTCAGACTCCATCGCGTGCTTCGTGCGACGCCGGAACGGATCTATCGGGCGTTCCTTGATGCGGATGCAATGGCCAAATGGCTTCCGCCCAACGGATTCACCGGCAAGGTTCATCAAATGGACGCGAAGGTCGGCGGCGCCTACAAGATGTCATTCGCGAATTTCACGACGGGCAAGAGCCACTCCTTCGGCGGAACCTATCTCGATCTGACGCCGCACGAACGCATTCGGTACACGGACAAATTCGACGCCCCGAACATGCCGGGCGAGAGGCAGACAACGATCACGTTGAAAAAGGTGTTCTGCGGGACCGAGTTGAACGTCGTGCAGGAAGGCATTCCGGAGGCGATTCCTCTTGAGGCGTGTTATCTCGGCTGGCAAGAATCGCTCGTCCTACTCGCGAAGCTCGTCGAGGCCGAGATTCCGGATTAGTCGTAAACAGAATTCAAGGAGAACACCCATGCAAAAGATCGCGCCATTCTTGTGGTTCGATGGCAAAGCCGAGGAAGCTATCAACTCTTATGCGTCCATATTCAAAAACTCAAAGATCATCAGAAAGCGGGAAGAGTCATGCACGCCATGTTGCAAATGGATAAAATCGACATCGCAGGGTTAAAGCGTGCATACGACGCGCGTGGTTGATCTCCTTATCATTATCGCTTTTTGATGTCGAGATATGAAATTTTTTTGTTGCAGCGATCACCGTCGATCTTCATCTTTGGAGTCCGGTTTATGGAAATGAAGCAATATCTCATTGACACGTTCCGATTCAATGATCACATGAATACCAAGCTGCTGGCGAAAATAACATCGTTGCCCGACCAGCAACAGTGCATACGATTCTTCAGCCATCTCATCAACTCGCAGAACAAATGGATGGCAAGAATCATCGAGTATCCGAATAACCCGCCGCGGGATTGGTGGGCGCCGGTTTATGCGCTCGACGAGCTTGAAAGCGAATGGCGAAAAAGCCTGCAAGCGTGGATTGAGTTTATTGAAAGCAAGAGTGAGGAAGAACTCTTTACCGAAGTGAAATTCGTCGGTTACGATGGCGGCCATTGGGCGTGTAAGCTCAAGGACATCGCGCTGCAATTGAATTATCATTCCATCCATCATCGCGCGCAGATGCAAATGCTCATCCGCCAGCAGGGCGTGGAACCGGATTTTGTCGACTACATTGGAACAGTGTATCGAAAAATCGCTTGAAGCGGGAACTCAAACAGAGCGCGGTCTGGAGAGCTTCGGCGAGGACGCCATTTAAACATTGTTATTGAAAGCGCCATGAATTTTGACCGTATCGAAGAAGGTGACGCCACGATCCACAGCCGTGCGGATGAGCGGCGAGATACTTCATACCTGTTGCTTTGGTAGGAGGCGAACGTTGGTACTCGAAATTGTGCCCGGGCTTTGTCCGCTCATCAAAGGCATTGCCACACCAGCAATGCGATGACACTCTTCAGGCAACAATAACACATACATGCCGTAAATTTGTTCTTCAAAGACATTGAGAACGAAGACATGTTAAACCGAGGAGAGTGATCTATGAAAAAATCTGACACGGCTGACGCGGTGAGCGTTGATCCGACTTTTCAGAAGCCCCTCCGCTTGTGGCCTGGCGTGGTCGCTGTTGCGTTGATGTGGCTGCTCAGATATATCGTCCCCATCATCATTCCCGACGCTGCTATGTTTGCAATATTTGGCGGACTCGGGCTTGGGTTGGTGGTCGTAGTGTGGTGGCTGTTCTTCAGCCGGGCGCCCTGGATCGAGCGCGTGGGTGCTCTCGTGTTGATGGTCGTTGCGCTTGCTGTGACCAAGCGCTTTGTGCATCCCTCGATTGCGGGCGGAATGCAAGGGATGCTGCTCTTTGTCTACGCCGTCCCGGTTCTATGTCTTGC
>QEVD01000766.1 GCA_003576975.1 Candidatus Zhuqueibacterota bacterium | reverse complement strand
CATCGATCCGGTATGGATTTCCGCGCAGATCATCAATGCGGTGCAGAGCCTGGTCACGCGCGAGCGGCATGGCGCGGATCCCGTGGTCATCAGCATTGCTACAATTCATGGAGGTTCGGCGGACAATGTTATTCCGTCGCACGTTGAAATGACGGGCACGATGCGCACGCTGCAACCGGAAACGCGCAGCCGCATGAACCATCGCCTGGTCGAATTGGTTAAAGGTGTCGCGCAAACCTTTGGCGGTTCAGCAGAGGTTGAGATCGAAGTCGGTTATCCCTCGCTGATCAACTCCGACCGCATGGTACAGCTTGTTGCCAAAACGGCCGCCGAGCTGGCGGGCGCGAAAAACCTAGTCGAGTTGGCCGAGCCGAGCATGGGCGGGGAAGACTTCGCGTACTATTTGCAAAAATACTCCGGAGCTTTTTTTCGTCTTGGCGTCGGTCCCCGGCCTTCGCTGCACGCAGACACGTTTGATTTCAACGATGACGCGCTCGAGCTCGGCGTGCAGATGATGGCAAACGTTGCCATTAATTGCTTGAAGGAGATGCCCTAGCACTTGCTTTGGGTTCTGAAATTCTCACAAAAAATATTCCAAAATAGTTCAGGTATGAAAGACCATGCTTAAAACATGCAGTTGGTTTTTGTTCAGTGTGATGGCCGCCGCCTTCCTGTCGTGCAACTTCGATCAGGGTTTGGGCGTGTTGGAATCCAAAATCAGCGGCAAGGTTTATTTTCTGGGCACGGATTCTCGCCCGCAGAATGTCGATGAAGTGCGGGTCGTGGCGGCTGCGAATTTCCCGCCGCAAGGTTTTGGTGATGTGTTTTTCAGCGAAGCGATTCCGTTTGCCGGCGACAGCGCTGCTTATGAAATGCCGTTACCGGTGGATAATTATCCCGCAGTCGCCGTGCTCTGGAAACCGCGCGGTGAAGATTGGAATTTTACCAGCCTGCTGGGTTTTTATGGTTTCGATCCCAGAACGCTCTCCGCAAGATTGCAGCCGGTGAATTTAACCAATGATCAACCGGTTGCCGATCATGTCGACATCGTTGCGCTCTGGAGTTTCGCGCAATTCGATGCGCACGTGGAAGGCGAGATCACCTTTCAAGGCCAGTGGCCGGAAGACACGGAAATTGTGCTGCTCGGCGCGTTCAATGTCATGCCAAATTTAAACGACATCGTGAACTCTCTTGTTTTTATCGGCGGCATTGATTTCGCCGGCCGCGCTTTGTCGAGAGCTATCGTTATCGCATGGCGGTGCGCAACGGCCAGTATCAATTTCTTGGCCTGTTTTGGAAAGGCCGGGGACTGGCGTGGGATAAAATTCGCGCGATCGGATTTTATCCCGCCAGCAACGATCCCTCCAAGCCTGGCCAGTTTACGCTGCCGCCCAACGGCACGATTTCAAACATCAATTTTGTTGCGGATTTTAGTACCCTGCCTGATGGTATAAAAATCGGTGGAGGATTTTAGACGCAAAAGAAATGTTCTTGATAAGGATCGACGGTCAAATAACTTTCTCAATCTTCCACCGCGAATACACGCGAATCATCGCGAATTAAAAAGCATTAGCGGCCCTTCGCGTTGATTAGCGG
>QEVD01000181.1 GCA_003576975.1 Candidatus Zhuqueibacterota bacterium | reverse complement strand
CCGCAGGATATTCACGAACTCTTCCTGAATCGTGGCATTCACGCCTTTGCTAAAGTAGAATTTGCCTTCCATCACGGTTTGAATGGCTTCGTGCAATTCATCAGCGGTGCAGCCTTTGGACAAATAGCCCGAGGCCCCGGCTGACATCATGCCTTTGACGTGGGGTCCGTCTTCCATCACCGAAAGCGCAATGACTTTGATCTCTTTGTGCGCTGCGGTGATTTTGCGCGTGGCCTGCGTGCCGGTGATTTCCGAGCCGCGCAATCCGATATCCATGATTACGACATGCGGCTGCAGCTTGAGCGCCAGATCAATGGCTTCCGCGCCGTTGTCCGTCTCGCCCACCACTTCCACCGCAGACTGGCTTTCCAGCAGCACGCGAAACGCCGCGCGAATCACGTGATGATCTTCGACCAACAGGATTTTGATTTTCATAGAGGATGGCGTTTCTCCTGCGCAGAGCTTGCTCAAAAAACTACCCATTCATCAATGATCATTGACCATTCATTTTCATTAGCCATTAACCATTAGTCATTAACCATTTGCTATTCAACCGTTTGAAATGGCGAATGGTTAATGGTTAATGACGAATCGTTAATTGTTGATGATTTGCACACCATCGACCTTGCCCTGCGACACCCAAACCCGAATCTGCCCGCCGCCCAGTTTGGTTGAATTGTCGATCTCGAGTCCCCCCTGATAATACTCCGCACGATTCTTCATATTGAACAAGCCGAAGCCCGAATCGGTGTTTATGGCAAAATGGTTTTCTTCCGCGGCAAAGCCTGAGCCGTTGTCTTCCACAGTCACGGCGAGTTGGTGATCTTCGCGACTTAGAGAGATGAGAATTTCGTCTGCGCCGCCGTGCTTGATGGCATTGTGGATAAACTCGCGCACCGCCTTGTAGAGAAAAATCGCGATTTCCTGATTGACCGGAGTTTCCTGCCAGCCGTCTTCGAGCTGAATGGCGAGATGGTACTGCCGTTTGAAATCCACGGCCAGCGCTTCAATGGCCGGCGCAAACCCGACATTGTAGAGTATCGGCGGCACGAGATCGGAGATCAATGTGCGCGTGCCTTTGGTGAATTTTTCAATGGTGCGGTCAAGCTCCTCGAGTCCCTGGCGGATATCCGGAGAAGAGCTTTTTTTCTTGAGATCATCGAGCAGGCGCGAAGAAGTGATGAGAATTTCGCCGATGCGATCGTGCAGATCTTCCGCAATGCGTTTGCGTTCGCGCTCTTCGCCTTCGGAGGAGGCGGCGGAAAGGACGCGCAGTTTTCTCTGCGTGTGCAACAGCTCGTTGGTGATATCGAAACCCCAGGCGATGTGAAAATCAGTGTTCTCGGCGGATTGTCGCATGTCCCACTCCAGGTAAATCACCTCACCGGCAGGCATTTTGAGCGGGGCGCGGAGATCGCCGGGCTCCGGGTGGCCGGCAGCCGAATCGTGATGAATGCGCAGGGCGGGGGGCAGGAAATTCAGCTCTTCGATATTCTTGCGGAGCAGCGCGTTGCGAAAATGGTCTGCCACTGCCGGATTTTGCACTTTGACCTCGGCCACGCGATAACGTTCATCAAAAACGATGGTCATGAAGGAGGGCGTGAACTCCAGGGCGGCCTCTGCCAGGCGTTGTGCTTTGTGCAATTTCTTCCCCGAAACGATAAGGTGATAGCCAAACATACCGACTACCAAGCCGATCATGGTGGTGGTGAAAATAATGGCAACGATGAAATCGGAGGACTCAGTTTCGATCACGATCGCGTTCCTTAGTCGAAAGTCGGGGGATACCGGAGCGCTAATTCTAAGGATTTATGCGATCAATGAAAAGAGAAATGTTGCGATATGTTGACGAAATTTGATGAGGCTCCCCCCATGCCTCATCAATCGCATGGGTCTTACAACGGATCATGCGGAACCGGCGCGACCCTTCATTTCATACTGGAAGGCCGGTCGGGGAGGTGGCGGAAGATAAACAGGAGAGCATCCGGATGCACTAAGCGAATGGCGTATTTACTAGGCATTTTGCCGAGGCGCGCGCCAGAAGCGAAGGTGCACGAAAAATAACCTGTGCAAATATAATTGAAACATGGCCGAGTTTACAATAAGCAAATTGCTTACCCAATAGGCCAATGGCTTAGAGGGCATTTGAAAAGTCAAATTACCATTTTTGACTCTGGAATTTTGGCAAGGCGACGTGTCATGATGTGAACCATCGCCAAATAAACCATAGCTTCACTCGTCGCCGTCTTTTCTTCAAAATCTTTGCTCAGGCGACGATAACGCCCAAGCCATGCAAAGGTTCGTTCAACAACCCAGCGGCGAGGAAGAACTTGAAAGCCTTTCACATCCTGATTGCGTTTTATAATTTCAAGAACCCATTGGCAACACTCGTGTACCCAATCAACAAGTTTACCGGCATATCCGCCATCAGCCCAAATAAGCTTAAGACGAGTAAACGAGAGCCTCGCTTGTTCTAAAACTCTTTTGGCACCATCGCGATCTTGAATGTCAGCACCATGAACAATAATCGCCAACAGCAGGCCCATGGTATCAACCAAGATATGGCGTTTGCGCCCGGTGACCTTCTTACCGGCATCAAAGCCGCGTTCGCCGCGTGTCTCGGTGGTTTTTACAGATTGGCTATCCAAGATCGCAGCGCTCGGTTGTTTGTTGCGGCCACTGGCAACACGAAGCTTTTCGCGCAACATGGTATTCATGGTCTCGAAAATTTTTCCGTCACGCCACTGTTTGAAATAATAGTAGACCGTATCTGGCGGTGGAAAATCATGAGGCAACATTTCCCATGAGCAGCCGGAACGCAAGAGATAGAGTATTGCATTCACGACTTCTCGAATCTCAACCTTGCGAGGCCGTCCGCCGTGTTTAGCGGGTGGAATCGAGGCTTGAATAATTTGCCATTCGGCTTCATTTAAATCGCTGGGGTAAGGTTTTCTTTTCATGTTTGCTGAATCTAGGAACAAACATGAAAAAAGCTAGTTTTTTGTTCACCTGTAATGATTTTTTTGTACTTTTCAAACACGCTCTTAGAGATTTTGGATGAAAAAAATGCAATGTTCGCAGCATTCGCTCCATCAGAATTCAAGTTACTGAAGGCAGGCCATCACGGAAACGGAGAACAATGATGCGAGAGCTATTGCTTGGCGCCAGCCATCTCATTTCATTGGTTAGCAAGTATCTCGGGGGCTCTCCGCAAGCACCCACATTGGCAATGAACAAGAATCTTCATCAGCAACTTCTCTCCATACGATTGGAATCCATTCCACTTTCCACGCCTCTTGCGCTTTATTCCAATCCCGCCCGTCACTGTTTAATCTGTTGATTCTATTGCAGGCAGTTTGATCCGACATCGTTATTTCATCGTGGTACGAGTTTCGTTATAGGCATTTTTACAGGCTTGCAACAACTCTGCATCTGTTAAAGGCATCAACGTATTTATTCCATTCATCTCATTCACATTTTATTTAAGGAGAAGGGTTATGAAACGATTTACACTGGTGGCATGCGCGGTGTTGGCGCTGGGTTTTTCGTCAACGGCGTTTTCACAGTTACAAGCCATTAGCGTCGGCGGCGGCATCGCCAAACCCTCGGGCAGCTTCAACGACTTTGCGGGGACTGGTTTTGGCGGCGGTGTGCGAGGCTACTACAATTACGAAGGCCTGGAAAACATCGTTCTCACCGGCACGGTCGGCTATTATCGCTTTGGAGAGAAAGAATACTCTGCATTGGGCTTCAATACCGGCATCGGATACAAATGGTCGCTGATTCCCATCATGTCCGGCGGGCGCTACTATTTGGGCGCACCGGACGCCGGCGCGCGCTTTTTTGTCGGCGGCGAGTTGGGTATTCACATCTACTCCGTGAGCGTCGTGGGCGACAATAACGTATTCGGCAGCAGCACTCTGGCCGGTTCCACCGATTTTGCGCTCATCCCCATGGTCGGCGCTGAACTGGGCCCGCTCGATATTCACGCTGAATATTCGATTTCCGATCTCAAATATCTGGGCATCAAGGGTGCGTTCAAATTTCCGGTGGGAAAGAAGTAGGCGGACCAAATCCGGCTTGCGCTGTGGGGGGAAACTTCCAGTACCTCGCGCAAGCCGGAACTTATTTGACGCATGCTACTCAACTAACTCGGAGAAAGGAAAATCATGTACCCTCTTGCTATCCGAAAATTTTTCCGCCTCGCCGCCTTGTTGTGCGGCGTGTTGCCCGCCGTTTTGCCGGCGCAACCCAAAGAGAAGCCTCGCCTTGCTGTTGTGGATTTTCAAATCAAAGTCGCTCAGGCAGAAAAAGCCCTGGGCACGGCGATGAGTGATCTGCTAATCGACGCATTGGTTGAAACCGGGCGTTATTTCATCGTCGAGCGCAGCGCCTTGCAGGCGATTCGCCAGGAGCAAATCATGGCGCTCTCTGGAGAAGTCGATAACGCCACAGGCGCGGAAGTCGGCCAGCTTGTGGGGGCAGAATATCTTGTCGTCGGCGTGGTGAGTAAATTTCAAGAAAACACCGGCGGCGGCGCGCTTGGCGGCTTGGTGAGAAACAAGGCTTTGGGCGGCGTGGGCTGGTACACTTCGGAACTGGGCATTACCATTCGCATTATTCATTCGACTACGGGCGAGATCGTGGCTTCGGAAAAAATCAATCAAAAAGAATCGGCGATCGGCCTGGTTGCCGTTACCGCCACGCAGACCGGCGCTGCCGGCGGCGGTTTGTACAAAAGCAAATCCATGCAAACCGCCATGGAAAAAGCCATCGTCAAAGCGGTGGACGTCATTGGCGAGCAAATTCCCGGAGTAGATGAACCGGAGGCTGCCGGCGCTGACGGCGCAACCACGATCGACATCACCGCCAAGAATCTCGATTTCGCCACCTCGCGTTTGTTCGCCAAAACGCTGGAGAAAGTAGAAGGCGTGAAAGATGTCAAATCCGCCTTCGAAGGTAAAACCGCGAACATCAAAGTGAAATACCAGGGCGCCTCCGAAGATTTCGCCGACGCCCTGCTCGCCACCGACATGCCGGGCTTCAAGCTCAAAATCGAAAGCCTGGCCGCTAAGAGGATTGTGATGAAGGTGGAGAAGTGAGGGGAATCAAGGAAATTGTTTACGCGTAAGTTGAACTTCGTTCGGTTAATTCATCTACACAAAAAGTAAAAACGGAGGATTCTCCCATGAAAAGACTGTTTCTATTCGCCGCAATTCTAATGAGCATGGCCTCGTTGCTTCGCGCCCAAACCACGATTTTTTTCGACAGCTTCGAAAATGGAAGCTTTGATACGAGATATTGGGAACCGATTCCAGGACCAACTAGCGGTCTTATTGAAGTTCGTCTCGATAACACGGCCCCTGATGGATTTTTTACTGTGCGTATGGGCAAAAGCAATGATGGAGGTGGGAACAATACCGCTGACTTGCGCTTATACTTGGATTTATCGAATCAAGATCAAGTCGCTTTGGAATTTTGGATCAAAGATCATTTTGATGAAACCGGCCCGTTCGATGCTATTTATTTTAGTAACGATAGCGCACAGACTTTTACAAGGGTTTTTCCATTTGATCCTGGAACTTGGGTTGATCTTGCCTGGGGCAAGCTTCCGCCTATCGATGTCGACGGCTTAGCCGTGGATGTGGGGTTAGAGTTGAACAATAAGTTCGTTATCAGCTTCAGGCAAATGGGTCAACACGATTTTTATAATAACAGTGGAACCATTGACGGCTTCGATTTGGATGCTATATGGGTGTATGACCCCAAAATAACCTATACCACCATTCCATACAGCAATGGATTGGAAGGCCGAAAGCTCGATAATATACTTACTCACGCTTTCCCAGCTTACCCCGAGCCCGGAACTTCACCCAAAAACTTCGTAAGGCCGGGTGGCCTGATTACGATATTTGAAGACGCATCAGCCCCGGAAGGCAACTGGTCAATGTCAATCGGGCGACGGTATGATGGCAACACTACGACCAATGCTCTTGATCTGCATTTAAACCTCAGCGGAGCGCAGGACGTAGATCTCGATTTTTGGATTAAGGATTTTTACGACGAAGATCACGACGAAGATGGCATTTTCTTCAGCGCTGACGGCGGCATTACCTTCAAAAAAGTATTCGACTTCAAACCCGAGAGTTGGAACGATCTTGTCTGGGGAAAACTCCCGCCGTTTGATGTAGATCGCCTCGCCACAAAACATGGCCTCCATTTGAGCGACAAATTCATCATTCGGTTTCAACAAAGAGACGACCATGACTTTTACAACAACTCCGGCACGATTGATGGTTTTGGGCTCGACTTAATCAAAGTCTATGATCCGCGAGTAACCTATGTCAGTTCGTTCCCATTTGTCGATGGATTTGAAAGCGGATCGTTTCAGTCGATGTGGAAATGGGGTAATCCCTTTTTCCCGGATACAACTGCACGAGATGGAGAGCCGAGAATCGGTGGATTAGTTGAAGTAGCTCAAAGCGATCCACGTAGCGGATTCTATAAAGCGCAAATAGGACGACAATACGATGGTGCCTCCACGACAAACGCCCTTGATCTCCATCTCAATTTGCTAGGAGCACAAGGTGTGGTCTTGAGTTTTTGGATCACAGACGCTTTTGATGAAACAGGCCCATCAGATGGGCTGTGGTTGAGCACTAACGGAGGAGATGATTTCGTACGAATTCAACAATTCACGCCAAGTAGCTGGAACAATTTCACATATTCAGAAATCAAAGTAAGGCTTGATACTGCCTTGGTTTCGCATGCGCTTCAATTTACAGATAAATGCATCGTCCGTTTTCAACAAAACGGCTCTTTTGACTTTTACAATAATAGCGGTACAATAGATGGATTTTGGATCGACGATGTGCAAGTCACCGTGCAAACCCGAACAGCGGTTGATGAGCCCCATGATGTTTTGTTGCCAACCGACTTTGCACTTGAGCAAAACTACCCCACCCCCTTCAACCCCTCAACCCAAATCTCCTTCGCGCTGCCCTCGGCGCAAAAGGTGACGCTCAAAGTCTTCGATCTCACCGGCAAGGAAGTGGCCACGTTGCTGCAAAACGAGCACAAACCGGCGGGCGTGCATCAATTGACGTTTGACGCCGCAACACTTTCCAGCGGGGTTTACTTTTATCAATTGCGCGCGGGGGAGTTTGTCGAAACGAAGAAGATGCTACTGGCGAGGTAGACCCAGCGATCAAAGTCTGACTTGCGCTCGAAGCCTTTGAAGATTTGCTAAGAAAGTCAAGCGCAAGTCAGACTTTGACACACGAATGGCTTTACCACCCGCATTGAACGATTCCCCGCCAGCGCAAGTCTAATGCTCACAGAGAACGGCTGTTCTCAACCTCTTTGAATGTTTTGCGTGCACGGTTAATGCGGAGGTCAAACGTGAGCGTGGCAAAAAGGCTTTGCCGGTTGATTTCGTATCTGGCAGCGATGCTGGCCATCATCGTATGCGTTACCCACGCAACGCCTGAGCTTGCCCCGGGCGCGAAACCCCTCCCTGCCGCTGCCAACTCCGCCTCATTGACGTCAGACTCCACTCATCTCGATTTCAACAAAGATATTTTGCCGGTGGTATCAAAATGCCAGCCTTGCCATTTTGCCGGCGGCAAAATGTATGCACGGCTTCCCTTCGACAAGCCGCAAACGATTCGCAAGCTCGGCGCACAACTCTTCACCCGCATCAAAGATGAAAAAGAGCAGGCGCTCATCCGCCGCTTTCTGGCGCAAACAGATTCAACCGGCCAAACGACACTACAGGAGACCAAGCATGCCGCTCACAACTAAAATCATGCTCGCAAGTTTGGCAATCGCGAGCCAATTCATCATGTTCAGCGCAGCCTCATTCGCGCAAAATTGGCCGCAATGGCGCGGGCCGCATCGTGACGGCCACCTGGAAGATTTTTCCGCGCCGGCGCGCTGGCCGGATAGTCTCAAAAAAGTTTGGAGCATTGCGGCCGGCGCGGGCTTGTCGTCGCCAGTGGTGGCCCAAGACAACGTTTATTTGTTGACGCGCGACAGCGAGGACGAAGTGGTTTCCTGTTACCAAATTTCCAGCGGCGAGCGTGTCTGGCAGCAACGCTATCGCACGCCCTTCATTCCAAATCCGCAAGCGGTGATTACCCGCTTCTTTCCCGTTTCACAAGGCAAAGGGCCGTTCGCCACGCCGCTGGTGCACAACAATCGTCTCTACACCCTCGGCGTGGATCGCGTGTTGTCTTGTTTTGATGCCAAAACCGGTGACCTGCTGTGGCGACACCACGATTTGAAGCAAACGATTCCGGAAAAATTGGTTTATGCTTGTGCGCCCTGCGGCTGCGCCGAGGATGCGAAGAGATTCGATGCGCCCGGCAAGTGTCCTGCTTGCGGCATGTCGCTCGGGCCGTTGGGCATGGAGACCTCGGAACAAGTCGGGATTGGCAACTATTACGGCGCCGCCGCCTCGCCGCTGGTTGCGGATAATTTCTTGATCGTGAATATCGGCAATCCTGAGGCCGGTTATCTCATTGCGTTCGATCTTGCTTCCGGCAAGGAGAGCTGGCGCTGGCAGGGGCCATCGCCTTCATCTTCTTCGCCCATTCTTGCGGAGCTGCACGGCGTAAAACAAATCATCGTGCTCACCCGCACCAATCTTGCCGGCGTTGCTTTGGAAAACGGGCACGAATTGTGGCGCTATGAGATTGAATCAAATGCGCAAATTGTAACGCCCATTGTCCTGGAGGATCTTGTCATCTTCTCAGCTTATCGCAGCCCGACAACGGCCGTGCGCATCTCAAAAACAGGCAGCGCGTGGTCGGCGCAGCTTGCGTGGAGCAACAACGAAGTCACGCTGTACACCAGCACGCCGGTGTTGGTGGGCGACAAGCTTTATGGCCTTTCTTACGCCAATCGCGGGCAGTTTTTTGCGATGGAGGCGCGCACCGGCAAAGTGTTGTGGACGAGTGAAGGCCGGCAGGCCGGCGGCGCCGCTATCCTGCATGTGGGAAAACGGATGTTTGCATTGACGAACGAGGCTGCGCTTATTGTCCTGGCGACACAGGAGGACGCATACAAACCCCTGGCGCGGTATCAAGTTTCAGATAACCCCACCTGGGCGCATCCATTGCTGTGGGGAAAAAATATTTTGGTGAAAGATGAAACAAATTTAACATTATGGCGTTTGGAGTGATCCTTCAGATGATTTGAGTTTTGTTTGAACCGGAAAATCGAGCGCCGCCATGTCAACTGACATCATCATCGTGGAACAAATTCCGAATGCCAGAGATTATCGCCGTTTGCGCCGCGCCGTGGGTTGGGATGATCTGGACGAACACGTCGTGCAGCGCGGCTTGCAGCAATCGCTTTATGCGGTATGCGCTATGCGCGAGAGCGAAATCGTTGGTTGCGGTCGCGTGGTTGGTGATGGCGCGATTTATTTTTATATTCAGGACATCATTGTGTTGCCAGAGCTGCAAGCACAAGGCATTGGGCGACAAATCATGGCGCGCGTCATGGATTTTCATCGCCGCGCATGCTTCGCACAACAGCTTCATCGCTCTGATGGCCGCCCAGGGCGTGGAAAAATTTTATGAGAAATACGGCTTCCGCCGGCGGCCGGACGACCGGCCGGGAATGTTCTTGATTTGGAAAGAAATAAACTAGCAGCCATTCAGTAGATTTCAAAAAGGCGGGCAGCCGTTTTGCCCTGTTACCGAGCCGGTGACAACGTTGCCGTGAGCTTGAGGAAATCGCTTCATGCATTGCAAATTTTTATCCTGCATACCTCTTTGGCTGGCAACAATCCTCCTCTGCGTTAGCACGCCAACACTATCCCAAACAAACGGCACGTGGTTCACGCGCGCGCCGTTGCCGACCCCGCGCCAGGAGATTCCGCATGCCGTTTTGCACGGCAAGATTTACGTGCCGGGCGGCTTGCGCAGCGGCGGTGTGGCAACAAATATTGTCGAAGTATTCGATCCGGCTGCCAATCAATGGTCGACGATTCCCTCGCTGCCCTTGATGATGCATCATTTGCATTTTGCTGCGGCCAACGGCAGACTGTATGTCTTGGGCGGGTACTCGGGCAATTCCTTTGCAGCAACAGCGCGCGTGTTTGAATTCAATTTTGCGGCGAACAGTTGGTCGGAAAAAATGGCAATGCCTGCTGCGCGCGGCGCCGGCGTGGCCGTTGCCTACGGTGAAAAGATTTATGTCATCGGCGGCGTTAGCAGCTCGGGGGCTGTAGTGAGCACCAATCAGGTTTATGATCCTCGCGCCAATAATTGGCAAACACTCGCCGCAATGCCGACGCCGCGTGAGCATCTCGCGGCGGCTGTGATCGATTCCTTGATTTACGTTATCGGCGGCCGGAATTTTTCCGCGATTGGCAACACCGCGCGCCTCGAAGCGTATTCGCCGGCAACCAATCGCTGGTACACGCTCGCCAGCATGCCGACAGCGCGCGGCGGCTTGGCGGCCGCGGCGTTGCATGGTAAGCTCTATGTTTTCGGCGGCGAGATTCCCGGTGTTTTTGAGGAGGTGGAAGAATATCATCCCCGATCAAACACCTGGCAATCGTTGCCTCCGATGCCGGCACCGCGGCACGGCGTGGGCGCGGTCACCGTGGGCGACACGATTTTCATTATCGGCGGCGCGTTGCAGGAAGGCCTGGGCGTCAGCAGCATCACTTCGGGATTTACTGTTTCTGCACCCAGCGAGGTTGCAGAGACAGAGCGGGAACTTCCCCGCACGTTTACTTTGCTGCAAAACTATCCCAATCCATTTAATGCAAGCACGCTCATCCGTTTTGCCGCGCCGCAGCCGAGTCATGTTACTTTGAAAATCTTTAATGCGATTGGACAAGAAAAAGCGACGCTCGTCGACGGCCAAGTTGCCGCGGGCTGGCATGCCGTA
>QEVD01000765.1 GCA_003576975.1 Candidatus Zhuqueibacterota bacterium | reverse complement strand
GCGAGGCGAACAAGAATTTTATAAAAAGGCCTCGGCCATGGCAACCGGTAAACTGGCACATCACTTTTCATTTTTATCTTTTGACTCAGGGTTTTCTTTGCGGTATTTCTCCCACCACTGCTGCAAGCGTTTGCCCATCTCGGCTTCTGCCCCGTTTGGTGAAGGCCGGTAATACAGCGCCTCTGTTAAATTGTCGGGCAAATACTTCTGTTCCACGAAGTGCCCGGGAAAATCGTGCGGATACTTGTATCCCAGGCCGTACCCTTCGGCCGCCAGCAAACCGGTCGGCGCATTGCGAATGTGCATCGGAATCGGCGCCAACGGCTTTTCTTTCACCTCCTGCGTTGCTGCTTTGAGCGCCAAATAGGAAGCATTGCTTTTGGGTGCAGAGGCAAGATAGGTTGTGGCTTGCGCCAACACCAGCGCACCTTCGGGCAGGCCGATGTAAGTAATTGCCGTGAATGCCGAGGTCGCCACCACCAAACCCATGGGATCGGCGTTGCCAATGTCTTCACTTGCGAGAATGATCAAACGCCGCGCAATGAATTTCGGGTCTTCGCCCGCTTCCAGCATGCGCGCCAGATAGTGCAGCGCGGCATTGGGATCGCCGCCACGCACGCTTTTGATAAACGCCGAAATCGTATCGTAATGCTGCTCGCCGGCGCGGTCATAATTCAGCGCACGTTTCTGTACCGCCTCGCGGATATGATCGCTTGCGAGGACGCGCTGGCCCTGCGCATTTGGCTTGGCGAGGCGGATCGCTAATTCCAAACCGTTGAGCGCGGCGCGCGCATCGCCGGCGGAAAGTTGCACCAGAAAGCGCCGTGCTTTTTCGTCGATTACAACCTTGGCATTTTTGAGTTGCGTATCGTTCGCCAGCGCCTGCTCGATAATTTGCAAGAGCGCATCATCCGTTAGCGCTTTGAGTGTATAAACCTGGCAACGCGAGAGCAACGGGGAGATCACTTCGAACGAGGGATTTTCCGTGGTCGCGCCGATCAACGTGATGGTGCCGTCTTCCACGCGCTGCAACAGCGCGTCCTGTTGCGCCTTGTTGAAACGGTGAATTTCGTCGATAAACAATACCGTTTGCTTGCCGACTTTGCGGTTATTAATCGCTTTTTGCAGCACTTCGCGCACCTCGCTCACGCCGCTGGCAACCGCGCTGAGCATGAAGAAATCCGCCCGGGCTGCGCCGGCGAGCAATTCCCCCAGAGAATTAGCGAGCCGAATTCACCGCTCTCAAACGCGGCGCGCAAGGGCTTGCCTTGCGCCAGCAGATGATCCTGGCCGACAAAAGCATCGATGCGCTGCGGCCGCATGCGTTCTGCCAGCGGCGTGCTGCGCTGCACGTTTTCCTGCGCGGTTTGTTCGAAGAGATCCATTATAAATGGTATTGCATCAGATATTTTCTTGTGATAACAAAATATTACAAACTCTAAAACTCATCATCCTCATCCGGCGCTTGTATCTGTTGCGCTGCCAAATCCCGCCAGTCCGTTCCAGACTTGGGTTTTCCACGACGTTGATGGTAAGCTATCACCTTGCTGGCAATCAATTTCTCTGGCGCCATTACCAATATTTTGTCAATACGTTTTGCTGCCGGCAATTTCGCCACAGGTCTAAGATCGACTAAATGGCGATTGCCGGATTTGCGGGCTTGAAACAAGCGATATCCTCTCCCTTCGCCAATTTCTATCACCCGCGCGGCAATGTGAAAACGCTTGCTCAAATAATTCCGAAGCTCTTCGGCAAGTTCAACGGCGCGGGGCGAAAGCAGATCGATATCCTGCGACATGCGCGGCTCACTGACACAGGCTTTTACGGCCTGCGTCAAATAAAACGGCATCGTCGCGGCCGTGCAAAAACTCCAATACCGCCTGGTGAAGGCTGGCCAACGGCAACGATTCACGCATGACAAACTCCCGAAATGTCAAAACACCGGCATTGATCATTGTGGCGCTCTCGGCATTCAAAATAAGGATAGTACACCCGGACGCAGTACTGTCGAGCAATACTAAAATGAGGGATGGCAAAATTCGTATTCAAAAACCAACCCGGGCTCAAAGGGGCTCGCTTATTTTTTCCAATATAACGGGATGCGTGTGGAGAAGCAAGGGCATTTATCTATCCATAAAACGAGTGACACACGGCTGCAATTTACTGAAGAACCGCAAAACAAAAGCCCACTTCGTCATGAATAATGAAGCGGGCTGAATAAAGGCTCAAAGGCAAGGTAAGAAGCGCTGACAGAACCATCTTTGGCGATTGGACGGGCAGCGGAGACGTATCTTGAGGCGCCATCAAAATTTTGCGCACAAACTGAAAATGCTTCACTGACATCTGACGGCTACTGGCGGTATTTGATCCCGGTCACAATTCTACGCCGGTGAATGATCTCTTCAAGTAAATCGGTATCAACGAGCAAAAAATTATCGACACCTGACATGACAACAAGCTTTGATACCACCTGCCCTGATAACTGACCTTGTTTGTCCAAAAGGTTTTATCTACTTCATATTCGCCACAGAAGTTGGGAGTAAATTTTAGAGAAAATATTTTTGTTAGTGAAGGATTGGCGCTATCTGGAGCTTCAAACTCAACCCAAATTACAAAGATGGGGTCCCGGCGCCAAAATGGGGCACAATCTCGCACCTCAACGGCTCGCCCTTCCGTCATATGCTTAAAAACAATTTCATCCTGCACGATGATTCGTTTCAGATCTAACTCGCCTTCTGCGGTGACGCTGCTTTTTCCAACATGACAAACCTCTTGCAATATCAGAGCGTTCTCAAGGTAAAATTTTAGTTTTAATAGCTCCACACGATTAATCTTAAAGTACTCAATCATTTCACGTGTTAGCCGTTTTGGCGTATGCGTTTGCGTTTGCGGCACAACAAATCGCCGCAGCAATTCGCAAAAGCCCTGAATTCAATGCCGTCATATCGCGCCCTCCGTATTAATATATTCATCCCAGACTGCGACATTTTCCAACGTTCCAACAAAGTCATTTACTTCTTTTTTAAGCCAGAATCGCAACAACCGGCAGCCAGCAAGGAATTGCCGGCAAACCTGCATGACTAGTGCGCTGTTGAACTCTGAGTCGTTACTTTAATTTGCAGGAGTGCCTCTCAAAATGTCATTTGACGAATCTTGTGAAATACCTGGCACCGTGCCAGGACCTTCACCAGATCCTTGCAGGATGACAGTGATGGTGGATATACTTTTCAAGGTAACAGTGCCCTAACCGGCAAAAACCTTGCTGTGATGTTCTAAAAAACAAGATTATGAGAAAATCATTAGGCGAGAAGAAGTTCCAGGAACCTTCCACAATCTAACAGCCAAAACTGAAAAGACAAGCCAAAACTTCAAAGCCGTTGCAGCGATGCCCGCTCATGTCAAAAAAATCTTGGTCAAATGCAAGATTTCAGCGCGCTCGCGCTCGGGTAATTTTGCCAGCGACGTTTGCATGAGATCGATACTCTCGCGCTGGCGCAAGACGGACGCCTGTTTCAGCAATTCATCCATCCACGGCTCGATTAGCGGTTCGGCGCCGGCATTGGCGCATTGTGCGACTATCCATTTGCCGATCTTCTCAAATACAAACGGACAAATGGGGCTGAACGCCGACTGCATGCGCGTCATCACGGCCGCGGTTGCTGCGGTCACAGCGCCGAGATTATGCCCGGCCTGCCGCCGCGCCGAGATGAGGTTAACGTAACGGCCAAACGCTTCGATCATCTCGATTAATATAACCGCGGCATCGGTGTAACGATGTTCTTCATAGGCGCGCCGCGCTTCTCCCGCCGCCGCAGTAGCCTGCGCAATGATGAATTTGTCCGCCGGCCGCGCCTCGCCAACGTGCCAAGGCTCGCGCAACATGCTGAATAATCCCGCTAATTTTGCCGTCAACAGATGCACGGATTTGCGGCCGCGCTTGAGTTTGCTTTCGGCAGCGGTGGCGGCTTCTTGAAAGCCGTTTTCGACACAGAGCAGATAACCGAGGCGCAGCGCATCTGCGCCGAAGCGCCGAATCAGCGTGCTCGGCTGCACCACGTTGCCGAGGCTGTGCCGCATCGGCCG
Organism: Candidatus Zhuqueibacterota bacterium; assembly: GCA_003576975.1. Classification (GTDB taxonomy): domain Bacteria; phylum Zhuqueibacterota; class Zhuqueibacteria; order Zhuqueibacterales; family Zhuqueibacteraceae; genus Coneutiohabitans. The sequence goes on along the minus strand of QEVD01000765.1, from coordinate 9 downwards.
CCGCACCGC
>QEVD01000180.1 GCA_003576975.1 Candidatus Zhuqueibacterota bacterium | reverse complement strand
AAATATGCCAGCAACGAGACGAGGCCGATTGCCAACAGGACAAGTTTGCTGTGCTTCATGCGGGGTCTCCTTTCTTCGAAATTTTACCGGCGATTTGTGGTTTTGTCGCTGAATCTGCGGCAGATGGTTCTCCCGCGTGCGTAACGGCTGGGTAGGATCCGATGATAAACTTGAAGACGCGGCCGCGGCTATCGTGCTCGTTGTGATATTTCGCGGATAAGCGCGCAACCGTATTGGCCAGTTCTTCACTGAAAGCGTTCAAATCAGCCGCCGAGGCCAGCTTGACATTCGTTTCCAGCGTGAAGGTTGGGAGCTGCTTGCCGGCTTTTTCTGCGCTGGAGCGCAAAGCTGCCAGGTCACGAATGGCGCGCGCGGCTGCGGCAATGAGATAGGTTGAAGAAAAGCGATCCTGAACCTGGCTGGGGTCCGCGGCGAGATTGCCGAGCGCCTGCGGGCTGATGAGATAGTGCCGCGCCGTCGCGCGCACGATTCGTTCTACACAGTTGCCCTTGCGGCGCTCTTCCACGGGCTCGATTAGGCCGTGCTTTTCCAACTCGCGCAGATGATAATTCAGTTTTTGCCGCGGCAAGTTCATTTGCCGGGACAAACCGGAGGCGGAGTCCGGCTCGCGCAAGCGTTCGAGAATCTCCAGCCGCAAAGGGTTGAGTAAAGCCGCCGCGGTGGTCGCATTACCGACAAAGTTAAAAGAGGCTTGGGCGTGAGTTGTCATGGCAGAAATTAATACCGAAAAAATAATTTGTCAAGAAAAATTTTAGATTCGGATGGCTCTAATCCTGAGAATGTTGGATAATCAGCGGGTCATAGACCTTGTTTCGGGGGACTTGTGCGATTCGGGACGATGGCGTCTGGGCGAGTGGACGATGCCATCAACGAATTGTTTTTCTGTAACATCTGCGAGATGGCAGGGGAATTTTTCCTTGACTAGCGGAGTCAAAAGTAGTATCTTCCCCATCCAAATTGAAGCTTGTCAAGCATCGCCGCCTTTGTTTGAAAGATTCATAACGGCGGCCGACTTTCGGGGAAGATAAATGACAATCGCGCTTTTGCGATTAACGGCTGATCCGTTCTGACATTTACTCTTTGCACTCGAAATGGATGCTATAAAAAAAACAGAGACGTTGACCGAGCGTGAACGGCTGGTCTTGAATTTGATCGTCGAGAATTTCGTGCATAGCGCCGTTCCCATTGGGTCGCGCATGATTTCTAAAAAAGTCGGGATGACGTTGAGTCCCGCCACGATTCGCAACGTGATGGGCGATCTCGAGGAGCGCGGATATCTGACGCATCCGCACACCTCGGCCGGGCGCGTGCCTACGGACAAAGGCTATCGCTTTTATGTCGATTCTCTCATGGGCGTCGAGGCTTTGTCGGAAACCGAAAAGCAAAAAATTACGGATCAACTGACGCGTGTATCGAAGGAAGTGGACGTTATTCTCGACGCCGCTTCGCAAGTGCTGGCGCGCGTTTCCAATCAGCTTGGCGTCGTGCTTTCGCCGCGTTTTTTTCAAGGCATCTTCGATAAGATCGAATTGGTGCCGATCGCCGAGAAAAAAGTCCTGATGGTGCTCACCATCAAATCCGGCCTGGTGCGGACGATCTTGTTGAAGATGGAGGCGGAAGTCTCGCGCGAAGTGCTGGAACAAATGGCCGCGGTGATCAACGAACGTTTGCACGGCTTGAATTTGCAGGATATGAAGCGCACGCTGGACGATCGCATTCGCGACCTCGATGTGCCGAATGCGGAACTGGTGCTCACCGTGGCGCAATCGATCATACCGCATCTGGATCGCGCCGGGCATCGCAGCTTTCATTTTGGCGGCACGAACAATATCATGGTGCAGCCGGAATTTTTCGACCAGCAAAAGCTTTCCAATGTGCTCAATTTGCTCGAAAGCAAGGAAATTTTGATTCACCTGTTCGAGCACAACGAAACGATGGGTGATTTGTCGATTGCCATCGGAGAAGAAAATCGTGATGAATTGATCAAGTATTGCAGCTTGATTACGACGTCCTATCATCTCGGCAGTGTTTCGGGAACGCTGGGCGTGCTCGGCCCGACGCGTATGCATTACTCCAAAGTCGTGTCGTTGGTGGATTTCATGGCCAAGGCCCTGAGCAATATTTTAACCGAAGAAGTGAGCGGCGGAGGGGCGAGCAACTAACCCCGCCTGGCCCAGCCGATCTCTATCGAGGGCGAAGCCGTGTTCGCTAGACAGAAAAATCTAACTTCATCAAAACCATAAATACGCTATGAACAAGGATACTCAAGATAATCTCGTGGAACAAGAGCAAAAACCGAATGAATCCGAGGCTCTTGAAGAATTGACCGAGGTCAAAAGTCCTGCGCCCAACGGCAACGGCCATACGGCTGCTCCGGAGGTTGCGGCAGAGGCCGCCGCGGAAGAAGCCAAAGCCGGCGCCGCCGCGGACGCGGGCGGAAACGGCGACAGCTTTTTTGATGACAGCCATGCCGAAGAAGCGGCAGTTGAAGAAGGCGCCAAAAAGTCAAAGCTGTTTTCGCGGCGTAAAAGTGCGAGCGCCGAGCTGGAAAAGCTGAAAGTCGCAAACGAAAAGCTGGTCAGCGAGAACGAAGGTCTGAAGGATCGCTACCTGCGCCTGGCGGCCGAGATGGAAAATTTTCGCAAACGCATGGATCGCGATTTCCAAAACCGGCTGCAGCATGCGTTTGCCGGATTGATCACCGATCTATTGCCGATCATCGACGATCTCGAACGCCCGTTGCAGACGAAAGACGAGTCCAGGGACTATGAGAACCTGTTGAACGGAATGCAGTTGATTTATCAAAAGTTCGTCAAGGTCCTGGAGGAGCGCGGGGTGAAGGCCATGAAGACGCTGGACGCGGAATTCAACCCTGTCTTCCATCAAGCGGTGAGTGAGCGCGCGGTCGCTGGCAAGCCGGGTGGCCTCGTGGTTGATGAGTTGCAGCGCGGATATTTGTTCAATGAGCGTGTGTTGCGAGCGGCGCAAGTTATTGTGAGCAAGGAAAATTCCGGTTCCGAGAACGAAGCAGCTTAGTTTTGCGGTAAGAACTCACCTATGGCCAAACGAGATTATTACGAAACGCTCGGTCTGCAAAAGAATGTGTCGGATGACGAGATCAAGAAAGCATACCGCAAGCTGGCGATGCAATATCATCCTGACCGCAATGCCGGCGACAAGGCGGCGGAGGAGCAATTCAAGGAAATCGCGGAAGCCTATGAAGTTTTGCGTGATCCGCAAAAGCGCGCCACCTATGACCGGTTTGGCCATGCCGGCCTGCGCGGCGGAACGGGCGGGGGGTATCGCGATTTTGAATTCGATTTGTCGGATGCCCTGCGCACATTCATGTCGGAGGGCATTTTCGGCGAATTTTTTGGCGGCGGTCGCGCGCGGCGCCGCGGCGAAAGCCCGCGCGGCAGCGACTTGCAGGTACGTTTGAATCTCACGTTGGAAGAAGTTGCTACCGGCGTCAGTAAGAAACTCAAGATCAAAACCTTCGTGCGCTGCACCACCTGCGAAGGCTCGGGCGGCGCGACAGGCAGCAAGCCGGTAACATGTCCGTCCTGCGGCGGCGCCGGCGAGATTCGCCAGCGCTCCAACACGATTTTCGGGCAATTCATCAACGTGACGACCTGCCCGCAATGTGAAGGCGAAGGCAAGATCGTCAAAGAAGTGTGCCACTCCTGCCGGGGGCAGGGCCGGGTCGAAGGAGAAAAAACCATCTCCGTGGAAATCCCACCGGGCGTATCCTCCGGCAATTATCTCACGATTCGCAGCGAAGGTCCGGTCGGGCCGCGCGGCGGCGCGCCTGGGGATGTGATTGTGTTGCTGGGCGAAAAGGAACACGATAAGTTCGAGCGTCACGGCGATGATATTCTGTACGAATTGCCGGTCAGCATCACACAAGCGGTGTTGGGCGATCACGTCACGATCCCCACGCTGGAGGGCGAAGCCATTTTGGAGATTCAGGCGGGCACGCAATCCGGCAAGATTTTACGCATGCGCGGCAAAGGCATTCCGCATTTGAATGGTTACGGCAAAGGCGATCAACTTGTGCGCGTGTTAATCTGGATTCCGACGAAATTATCAGCGAAAGAGCGTGAAGCCTTCAAAGAGTTGGCGAAATTCGATGGCCTGAAGCCGCCGGAGGACAGTCGCAGCTTTTTTCAGAAGATGAAGGAGGCGTTTACGTAAATTGGGAGGGTGGGCCATGTGGGGATTCACGAAACAGCAGCAGCGCGCCACGCTGTTTTTGCTGGTGACATTCGGCGCCGGGTGTTTGCTGTTGTATTATCGCAAACAAACGCCGCCGCCCGCGCCCGATCCGCAGCAGGTCGCAATTTTGGAAGCTTTTGCACACGCGGTGGAATCAGACACCGGCGCGGCGCCCATCACGATGGCGCTCATGGATTCTTCGGGTGCAACACCGTCCCGGGAAGCGCCGAAGCGGGTCAATCTTAATACTGCCACGCTGGACGAATTGATCCGATTGCCCGGCATCGGGCCTGTGATGGCGCAACGGATCTTGCAGGCGCGTGAGGCGAACGGCAAGTTTACCCGCGTGGAAGAACTGGCGCGCGTAAAGGGCATCGGCAAAAAGCGGATGGCCGAGCTTAAAAGAGTTGTGACGGTGGAATAATGCGCCGGGAACGCAGGATTTTCTTCGGCAAAATCGACTGATTGTTGATAGTTTAAGACAATGTCCATGCACCCGGCTGTCAGGAATTCCATGCAAGTGGCGCGAGACTGTTGAAAAGTTGCAATTTCGTAAAACCGCATCTGTTGGTATCGTGACGTGAAAGAGTGGATAGATTATGACGGACGCTTCAACGCAAGGGATTGTGGGTGTCAGTATCCGTGATACGGCGCTGCGCCTCACGGAAGTCTCGCGCGCCAATCGTGAAATCAAAGTGACCCGGTTGGCTCAAGGGCGGGCGCGTGTGCCTTTGCATTTTTCGTCTTTTAAAGACGCCTCGCTGATAAACAAGTTCGCGGAAGACATCAATCGGTTGTATGAAGTCTCCGACTTTCAAGCGCGGCATGCCGTCATCTCGCTGGATTCAAGCCTGGTGGCGATCAAGAAAATTCCGGTGGACGTGAGTTTGAAAGGCGCACGCCTGAAAGATCATGTCGATTGGGAGGTCGAGCAATGCGTGATCAATCCCGTGGCCGATTACAGCGTTGCCTATGAATATTATGAGCCGGGCCGCGAGCAGGAAAATGCCGAAGTCGTCGTCGCGATCGTACGGAAAACCGTAATCAATTTTGTGAAGGACATTTTTCACAACACCGATTTGCGCTTGCGCGCGGTTGACGTCGACGTATTTGCCGCGCAGCGCGTGGTGCAAGAGAATTACCAAGCGCCGGAGAACGGCTTCATCGTCCTGGTCGATGTGCGCAAAGAGAATTTGCAGATTTCGCTGCTCAAAAATGACAAGTTCCTGGTGGCGCAAGACATTGACTATTCGTTGGAAGATCAAAACGATGCGGCGCACATGGATCATGATTATCTGGCGCGCGTCATCTTCAAAGAGTTGCGCCGCTTGATTCTGGATAATAAAATCGGCAAGGATGTGGAAGACATGAGCGCCATTTATATTTACGGCGATCATGTCACGGCGCGCATGGTGGAGACGCTGCAAAACGGCCATCATCTCCCCATCGAACGTGCCAACCCCTTTCTACGGCTGAAAACGGCGAATTTGGCCGGAGCTTCTGCCTGGCAGGATAATCCGGAAACGTTTATGACGTCGGTTGGCGCCGCTTTGAAAAAATTGTAAATCATACCTCATCACATTTATCATCGAGTGGAGGCCGGTAATGGTCGACATTAATCTATTAGGAGACGACGACAATAGCGAGGATCGCCAGCGCGAGGAAAATTATGCGAAAACGGTGAATCTCGAGGAGCCCACGCGGGCGACCGAGAGCGGCACAAGCTCCTTTGGCCGCGAAACCGTAGGCGCGAGTTTTCAGCGTGACACCGTCGGCTCGTCCTTTTCTCGAAAATCTCCGGAAAATTACGGCGAAGGTTCCTCTTCACGCACCAAAGCTTATCTGATCGTTCTGGGCTTGATTCTCGCTGCGTTGACGGCAGTCTTTTTTATGATTCCGCGCGGCGGCAACAAAACCCAACAAATCCCGCCCATGCAGACCCTGCCGGAAGAAGATCCGCTGGCCATGGGCGAGGCCACCGGCATCGATTCTGCCGCTGAAATGAGCGTGCCGCCGGCGCCCTCCGGTGAAGAGGCGCTCGCGCAGTTGTCGCCGCGCGAGCAGGAGGTGATCGCTTCCACCCGCACGGGCATGTGGGCCGTGATGTCATTGGTGCGTTCGTTCGCCGCTCCCAATCAATTTACGCTGATTACCTATCACGGCGATAGCAATAACCGCTTCCTGGTCGAGTTCCTCTCACCCTCTTCCGACGTGACCAGCAGTTTGACCAGCGCCATGCAAGCGAATGTTTCGCCCAGCGATCTGAAAACCGTATCAGAATCCGAGCAACCGAGCACCGGCGGCGCCATGCGCAAGGTTCTGGTGGCCGGGGCTATGGATGCGCGCGCTGGATTGGCGGGCTTTCAAGGCACGCTCAACCGTCTGGGCAGCGAGCAGTTTTCCACCTGGCTCCGCGATTTGGCGCAGCAGCAGGGTTTGAGCATCAAGAACCAGCGCGCCGGGCAAGCGAGCGGCGCGGGCGTTCCCATGCAAATTCATGTTGCCGGCTCGAACGCCGGGGTGCAGGCCTTCATGCAAGAATTCATGAATGCCAACCCGAATGTCTCCATCACCAAAATCATCCTGTGTCCGAGCGATCACAAAACGTTCAGCGATGAGAATTTGGATTTGGTGATGAATTTCAACCTGGTCGAGATGCTGTAAGCGCATGCGAGTGATCGCCGGCACGCGGAAGGGGCATCTCCTGCTGACGCCGGCCAGCCGGCAGGTTCGCCCCACCAGCAGTCGTGTTCGCACCGTTCTGTTCGATGTTTTGGGCCGGGGCATGGCCGGTGCGCGCGTGTTGGATGTATTTGCCGGCGCCGGCGGGTTGGGAATCGAAGCATTGAGCCGCGGCGCGGCGTGGGTCGACTTTCTTGAAAAGAACCGGCAGCACGCCCGTCTTATTCAAACCAATTTGCACAAAACGCATCTCGAAGATCACGCGCGCGTGATGGTCGATGATGCGTTTCTTTTTTTGGCGCGCCGGGCGGACGAGCGCCCGCCTTATGATTTGATTCTGGCTGATCCACCGTATGATTTCAGTGGCTACGATCGACTCTTGCAATTGATCACCGCGAATCCTATTCTTACACCGGCCGGTCTGCTCGTGCTGGAAACTTCTTCCCGCATTAATCTGCCGGCTCCACCTCCAGGACTGCAATTCCTGTCGGAGCGACGCATTGGTGAAACCAAGCTGCTATTCTACCGGCGAGAATAACGATGAAACTGGCGATCTATCCCGGAACATTCGATCCGGTGACCAACGGCCACCTTGACATTGTCGAGCGCGCGGCCATGTTGTTCGATCAGGTTGTCGTTGCAGTGACCACGAATTCCGCTAAAAATCCGATGTTCAGTGTGGCGGAACGGCTCGAGATGTTCCGGGAGGTGACGCAGCATTTTTCCAACGTGCACGTTGAAAGCTTTTCCGGTTTGTTGGTGGAATATGCCGCAGGCCGGGGCGCGAGCGTGCTCATTCGCGGCCTGCGCGCGATTTCCGACTTTGAGTATGAATCGCAAATGGCGCTGATCAACCGCAAAATTTCACACGGCATGGACACGGTATTTTTAACGGCGAACGAGAAATACACGTATTTGAATTCCACCATCGTCAAGGAAGTCGCCCGCTTCGGCGGCGATGTGACTTGTTTTGTGCCGGCGGCGGTGAATGAACGCATCCGGCAAAAGCTGGCGCAAGCATGAATTTTTTGGAAACTCTTCAGGCGCGTGCGCGGCAACTTCCCCGGCGCCTCGCTTTTCCGGAAGCGACCGAGCCGCGAGTCTTGCGTGCGGCAGCATATTTATCCGAACAGCAATTGGCGCATCCGGTTCTGATCGGTGAAGCGGATAAGATTGCCGCGGCGGCGCAACAAAGCGGCGTTTCCTGGCAAAACCTTGAAATCGTCGCGCCGCGCCAATATCCTGAAATTCATGTCTGGGCCGCGCAGCATCATGCGGAATTTCAGCACAAAGGCCTCACCTTCGAACAAGCCCTTGCCAAATTACACGAGCCGGTTTATTTTGCCGCGGCCTATGTCAAAGCCGGCAAGGCCGAGGGTTCGGTGGCGGGTTCGGTTTATTCGACTTCGGAAGTTTTGCGCGCGGCGCTGCAATTCCTCGGCATCGCGCCGGGCATTTCACTGGTGTCGAGCACGTTCGCGATGGTGTCTCCGCAAAGCGGCAAAGTCTTGACGTTTGCGGATTGCGCTGTGGTGCCTGATCCCTCGCCGCAACAACTCGCGGAGATTGCAGTAACGGCAGCGACCACGCACCAAAAACTGACCGGCGAAGCGCCCGCAGTTGCCCTGCTGTCGTTTTCAACCAACGGCAGCGCCCAACACGCCCGCGTTGAGAAAGTCCGTGCCGCAACTCAAATCGCGCAGCGCCTGCGCCCGGATTTAAAAATTGACGGCGAGCTGCAAGCCGATGCCGCTCTCGTACCAGAGATTGCGCAACGCAAAGCGCCGGCAGGCACGATTAAGGGTGAGGCAAACGTTTTAATCTTCCCCGATCTCGATGCCGGCAATATTGCTTACAAGCTCGTGCAGCGTTTGGCGGGTTACGACGCCATTGGCCCGATTTTACAAGGATTGGCGAAGCCTGCAAATGATCTTTCCCGTGGCTGCTCGGTGGAAGATATTGTCAATGTCGCGTGCATTTGTTCGATCATGGCCGGGGAAATGTGATGATTTAAGGAATCAGAATAAAACAATTTTCCCATATCTCAAACCGCGAATGAACGCGAATATGCGCGAATTTGAAAAATATTAGCGTACATTCGCGTTGATTAGCGGTTGTAGGAAATAGGTATGTTGTTTAAATGGCATTCCCCCAAAATATTGTTGATTGAATCCTTCATTTAAGTCTTAAAGGCCCATGCAATTTCAAGAATCCTCCTTCTGCCAACGCATTCAACCCTCCGAAACGCTTGCGATCACCACGCTGGTTGCCGAACTGCGCCGCCGGGGCAAGGCTGTTATCGATCTCGGCGCCGGCGAGCCGGATTTTGACACGCCCGAAGAAATCAAAGCCGCGGGCATTGCCGCGATTCGCGCCGGCAAAACCAAATACACGCCCAATGTCGGCACGCTGGCGCTGCGCGAAGCCATCGGCAATCACCTCAAGGCGATCAGCGGCGCGAATTATACTTCGCATCAAATCGTTGTGTCCAACGGCGCCAAACAAGCGATTCACAACGTGCTGCTCGCGCTCTGCAATCCCGGCGATGAAGTGATCGTGCCGGCGCCGTATTGGGTCAGCTATCCCGAACAAGTGAAGATGGCCGGCGCGACGCCGGTAATCGTTACCGCCCAAGAAGCAGACGATTTCAAAATCTCGCCGCAAGCGCTGGAGCAGGCGATCACGCCCAGGACGAAACTGGTATTGCTGAACAGCCCGAGCAACCCGACTGGCGCGGTTTATTCGAAAGAGGAATTGCAGGCGCTCGCTGAGGTGATCCGGCGCAAACA
>QEVD01000179.1 GCA_003576975.1 Candidatus Zhuqueibacterota bacterium | reverse complement strand
GGCGTTGCCGTGTTGAGATTGCCGGTTTGATTGTTGCCGCCGGCGAGGGATATTTGTTGCGCCGTGAGCGAGAGAAACTGCACGGTCGAGCCGTTGGTCACGGTAATGCCGCCGGGAATGCGCGCGGTAATCGTTTTTGCGCCCGCACGCCGCGAGGTGAAACTGCCGGTGGTTTTGCCTTCGGCGTCGGTTTTTTGTGAAGGCTGAACGATTTCATTCGGGCCGTTGGTGATCTCGAGAATCACGGCTTGATCGACCACGGGATGATCGTAGACGTCACGCACATAAACAGTAACCGGCATGGGCGTGACGCCGTCTGCGGGCACCGCGCCGCTTGCTTGCACATACGAAGTCACAGCGCTGGGCTTGCCACCGGTGGCAAACGCAACAAAACGAATGGGAGAATTTGCCAGCGGATTCACGCCGTCATTCGCCGTGGCATGCACGATTTGACTGTCGGGCCTGACGGCCGGACCGAGGCGCAACGTCAATTGTGCAATGCCGTTATTGTTGCTGATTACCGTCGAATCGTTTGCGCCACTTACAAAAGTACCGCCGCCGCGCACGACGGTAAAGCGCACGGGATAATTCTTGACGCTGTTGCCGTTGGCGTCGCGCACGCGCACGCGGAAAGGCTGCGCCAGCAACTCGCCGGAGCTGCCGTTTTGGCGATCGCCGTTATCCAGCGCCATACTGCGCGCGGCGCTGGCTTCGGCGCTGGCAAAAAATTTCAACGGAGAATTTGCCAATGGAATCGAGCCGTTGCCCGCATGCGCTTCCACAATGTTGTTGAAGCTGCCCGCGGTCGGGCCGAGCGTCAGTGTTATTTGCGCTCTGCCTTCGGCGTTGGTTTTCACCGTGTCGCGTGCCTGGCCACCAATGTTGCCCCCTCCTGCCGTTACCTTAAAAATGACCTCGACATTCGTGACATTATTGCCGTGTTTGTCAACCACCCGCGTCACGAACGGCGCGCCAAGCTGATTGCCCACCACGCCGGTCGCGCTGTCGCCCGAAACCGCTGTCAACGTTGCAGGCGCATCAACATCGGCGGTCGCGGTGAATTGCAAAGGCGAGCCGGGCAGCGCGGGATTGCTGATCGCAGTGGCGCGATTGATCACCGGACGAACGCCGAGTCGCCAGCGCAAACTCGCGCGGCCCAGAGAGTCGGTTTTCAGAGATTTCTGTGTGACGCCGCCTTCAAATTTGCCGCCGCCTTCGATGATATTGAAGTTCACATCGTAGCCGGCAATACCATTGTCGGCAGAGTCGAGCACAGTTGCCACCAGCGGACTGCGCAGAAATTGATCGACGATGCCCTCTTGCTGGTTGCCGCCGGTGATTTTGATTTCACGCAAGCCATAATTCACGACAGTAAACGTCTTCGGTGAACCGGTAACGGGCTGATTGTTGTAAGTCGCTGACGCGCGCACTCTGTTGGTTGCCCCGGGCGCAGGATCGCAAAGCAAAAACGCCTGGGCATCGCCATTGGTATTGGTGTTCACAGTAACCGTTGCCCTGCCGGCGAATGTGCCGTTGCCTTGCGTGACTTCAAACGTTACTGGAAAACCGGGCAACGCCGTGTCGTTGACATCTTTGATGCGAATGGTAAGCGGCGTGCTCAACACGTGGCCGGCTGAACCGCGTTGATTGTCTCCCGCAGTTTTTGTGAATGAGGCCGGAACAGCAGCAATGCCCGTAAACGTCACCGGGCTGCCGCTCAAGCCGCTGGCAGTAGCTTCCACCGTGTTGACGGTGTTGGTTTGCGGACCGAGCACCAGCGTGACTTGCGCCTCGCCGTTGGCATTCGTCGCAATCGTTTTCGTGACACCGCCGCCTTGCAATTGGCCACCGCCTGCTGTGATTGTAAATGTTACTGGCACACCGCTGACGCCGTTCACGCCGCTGGCATCCGTAACTTTTGCGACAAAGGGCTTGCTCAAGGGCTGATTCACCGAACCGACGAGATTGGTTTCACCCGCTGCCTTTAAGATTGCAGCGCTGCCGGCGGTAACATTTGCAGTAAAATTCACCGGACTGTTGGTTAGATTGCCAACCAAAGCGCGCGCCTGCACTTCTTGTGCGCCGAGCGTATCGCCCACGGTCCAAATTGCGCCAAGACGTCCGGTGTTATCGGTGGCGGGATAGAGCTGCACCTCATCTACAAAAAAATGCGCGCTTGCACTGGTTTTGAATTGCAGCGTGCGGCTGCCGGCTGCGCCATTCAAACCAAACAAACGGTATTGTACCCAATTTCCGCTGCTCGCTGCCGGCACGAGATCAACCGTTTGCTGCGCCAACTCGCCTGTGCTGCTGTTCTGCTGCCAAACCATTTGCGCTGCGCCGCTGATCACTTTCGCCCAGAACGTGAGTACATAACTCGTGTTCTCCGCATACTGCAGCGGCTGACTCACGCCAACCCCCGCGCGGTTGGCATTGATTTGCAGGCTGCGGCTGCCGGCTTGGGGCGCATTGGTGGAAACCGCCACCTCCGTTGCCGTGGAGGAATTCAACAAATTCCACGAGGTGGGCGCCGTGCCGGAGACATTCTCAAAACTGCCGTTCTTGAAATTGGTATTCACGGAAAGCGAGCCGCCGCCGGTCTTCACCACAAAATCAACCGGCACATTGGCAACACCGGCATTGGTTTCATCCAACACGCGAACCGTGAGCTTTTCAGGCAACGCTGTGCGGATTACGCCGGTTTGGCCATTGCCACCCACGCGATTGAATACTGTCGCAAAGTTGGAGGCTGCGGTGGCCGAAAAAACCTGTGGAGAGTTGGCCAGCGGAACGCCGCTCGCGTTGTAGCTGCGCGCTTCGACCTTATTATTTGCTTGCACGTGGCCAAGCGTGAGCGTCGTTGTGGCCCGGCCCTCACGATCGGTCACACTGGTATAGTTGCTCAGCTTGCCGTCGCCGGCGGTGATCACCCAACTCACCTGATGGCCGGCAGTCGGGTTATTGCCGGCATCAAAAACACGCACAGAGAACGGCAGAGCCAATTCTTTTCCAGCCTTGCCGGTTTGATTATTGTTTGCAATATCCGCCAACCGCGCCGCCGCGCCGCCGGACGCAAGCGCGGAGAATTTTGCCGGCGCTAAATTAGCATGTCTGGCTTCAATCGTTATATCACCCGAGGTTTGCCCGAGCGTCACGAAAGCGCTCGCCTGGCCGAGAGCATCCGTAACGAATCCGGGATCTTCCAGACCGTTCGGCGAGAAATTCAAGTTGGAGGTCACAATAAATTTATCGAGCCAGGTCTCTTCATAGCGCGCCTTAAATTCAATCGTGTGCTGGCCAACTGTAAAGTTAAATTGTCTGGGATTGAATTGCGGGTTTTCGGCAGCGCCGTTGCCGCGATCGCTCAAACGATTCCACGTCCATTGATTACTGGTTTGCCCCTGGAAAACGTCATAAATAAAATTCGGGCCGCCATCGACGCTGATGCTCCAGCTTCCAGCCGGCGCCTGATTTTTGCGGCTGCGCGTCCAGATGATGTAGGTTCCGGCCTGCGGGATGTTGAACGTGTACGTGGCTTTGGCATCCTGATTATTGCCGGCGGGATAGGTGATATATTTGCCGCGCGCCGCATTGGCATCATCGCGAATGCTGAGCGGCGCCTGAATCGTCCCGGATTCCGCTTCGATGCGAATATTGCCGTCACTCGCCGGCGGCGCGCTGATGCTCGCTTGCCCTTTGGTCACGACGAAATCCACGCTTTTGCCGGGCGTGGGATTCGCATCAGCATCATTCAGACGCACGACCAGCGGTTGCGGCAAGGTTGCGCCCACGGCTCCGACTTGATCGTTGCCCGAAATCGCGGTAATGTTCGTCGCAGCATTGATGGGCACGGAAATCGTAACCGCATCGATGGCATTTTCCGGGCCGGCAGCCGCCAACATAAAACCGGCAAACGAACCGTTCTCGCGCTTCTCACGATCCGTCAACTCACGGTCGAAATTGCCGTTCACGAAAACCGTAAATGAATTGAATTGATCAGTGATGTTGTACTCCACGCGCATGGTCGCGCCCGGGCCGATGGGGCCGCCGAAGGAATTTCCGCTGTCGATTTGATTCACCAGCGCGCCGTTCTGCACCTGCCATAAAATCGTTTTGCCGGAGGAGTTGTTGTGTTGAATGAAATAACCCGAGGGGTTTATCACGGCATTGCTTGCCATCACCAAAATGCCGCTCTCGTTGATCGGACCGGGCACGGCGGATTGCGCCCAGGTAATCGACACTTCGCGCGGGTTGCGGCGTGTGCTCAACAAGGCGGATTGATAACCCGAACCGTTGTTTTGCACGGCGCCATTGACGATGCCGAGAGCAGACCCGGCCACCCAACCTTCACCGAGCGCCGGGCCCGGACGCTCAAAATTATCCGTCACCGCCGCCAGCAGCGCGGTGGTGGCTTGCACCGTGTTTGAGATGTCGCCGGCGTTGCCGCCGTCATCAACGCCTTTGACAGCGAAATAGTAAGTCGTTCCGCCTTGCAAGCCGCTGATTTCGAGACTTTCGATCATGCCCGCTAACGAAGGCGTTTTGACTCCGGTCGCCCGCGCCGCCAAATTGAAATTCGCGGCATTGATGGCGGTGGTCGAGTAGCGCACGTCATAACTCGTGCACTGGCCGATAGCGCCGTCATCACCGGGCGCCGTGAATTGCAGCGTCACACTCGCCGCGCTGGAACCTAACACACTCAAATCTGTAATCGCGCCAGGCGCTTCCAGATCGCTGGCTGTGGTCGCAAAAAAATCGTCGATGCCGTTGTTGGTGGCGCCGTTGATCTGCACGCCCGCATAAAGCTCGCCGGCATTCCCCTGCCGTTTTTGCTGGTCAACCAGCACGCCGTCGAAGACCCCGGCGGTGGTGAGGGTAAACTTGTGGCCGTCGTTATCCGTGGAAATTTCAACGCGAAAAAGATCGTTATTTTGCGGCGCGGGCGCGCGCGCCGGTTCGATTTGAATCGGCGGATTTACGGGCACGCCGTCGCGCAATTCGTGCAGGCGAATGCTGCTTTCACCGGTGGCCAGATTCGTGTTGTGAAAAACGAGATAGCCGTCTGCCGTATTCGGATCGGCGCTGTTGAGCATCACCGCCAGACCCGTGAACGCGCGGCCCAAAGCATCCGAATTCGAACCATATTTGAACTCGACGATGCGCGGATTCGTCATGTTCTTGGGAATCGCGAGAAATCTGTCCCAGGCATCAATGGTCGAGGTATTGACAAGCTGATTGTTCTTGATTTGCATCGCGGCATTCGCCGTCCAGTTGCTGCCCAACCCCGGGCCGCTGCGGTTGAAATTATCGGCAAACTCGCGAATCACTTGCGGCGCATGGTTTTTGCGAATCTCTTCAAACCAAACCTGCGCGATAACGTCATAGCCGGCATCGTTCGGATGAATATTGTCGAACATGCGGCTGGTCTGCCAATTCGGATCCGCAACGAAACGGCTATGCAAATCAACCAAAAATATTTTGAGGCCTTGTGCTTTTTTGAGGTTCACCAATTCGGGCAGCAACGCATTCAGTTCCTCCACGTTCGCTTGCTTGCCATCCTTGCGCGGCGTGAGTGTGGCCAGATAAATCTCGATCAGCGCATTGAATTGAAAAATATTATCGACAATCTCGCCCAATTCATCACGTGTGCTGCCGACGGTTTGATTCTGGCCAAGATCGTTGGTGCCAACATGCAACAGCACGAGATTGGCGGGATTCTTTTGCAGATATGATTTAACATTATCGCGAATCATGTCCGCGCGAAAGCTGCCGCGACCCTCATGCTGGGTATCCGGGAAACCGGCGCCGTTGCTCAGGCTGCCGACAAAATCGAACGCGATACCTTCATTGGTGAGGCGCGCATACAGCCCGCTGCGATACGCGGCATCGTTCGAGGAGCCGTCGCCATCGGTGATGGAATCGCCGAGCGGCATGATTTTCAATTGCGCGCTCGCGGCCGAGGCCAGGAGCAACACAGCCAACAACAACCGCTGCACGAACGTTGCAGTTTTTTGAAAATGATTTTTGTTAAGGTGAGAGGGCGAAAAAATCGGGTTGGTAATCCAAAACGCGCTCACGATGTCATCTCCTAGGGGGTAAATTCCTGAATCGGCTTCGCCTTCGATGGCGGAGCGAACGCATTCGAAAATTTCTAAATCGGTTTGGAGCTACAAAAAGCCAGCTCTACGGGATAAGTAGTTTCTAGCAAGATATTTCACCTTGCCTTCTTCGCTTTTTTCGCGTATTTTTTTCGGCCAAAAACGTCTCTTGTAACAGTCACCACAATTATCAGAGTTTAGGAGTCTGTGTTATGGCAACAGCGATCAGCATCCCCGATAGACTCGTCTCCAGAATTTCAGACGCTGCAAAGAAAAAAGGCTTTGCCAAGCCGGAGGATTTCGTGGCTCGCCTCATTGAAGAAAAGCTGTTAGAATTCGAGGAGCACGAAAAAATTCTCGCAATTACGGAAAGGGTTCGCGTTGGTTTAGAAGCCCAGGGCATCAGCGAAGAAGATACGCTGAACGAGTTTGAATCATTTCGAAAACGCCTATACCATGACCGAACCCAGGGAAACGATAACAGTTGACGCAAATCCGTTGTTGGCTGCTCTGCGTGGCGGCAAGGCGAGATTGGTACTCTTTTCTGGAGAGTATACTTTCATAACGACGGAGCGAACGACTTGGGAAATCAAAAAATATCTTCCAATACTTGCACAAAAATCCGAAGTTGATGAATATGAGTTGTTTTACGCCTTCGACCATTTCCCCATCATCGCCGTACCAGCCATAGTTTATGACGACAAACGCCAATCGGCTGAAAGCCTCATTGCCCACCGCGATCTCAAAGACATCGATATTTTGGCGCTTGCATTAAAATTCAAAACTCCCATCTGGACGAATGATCGGGACTTCGAAAATCTCTCGGATCTTGAAATATTTACAACCGCAAAGATGCTTGAGAAACTAGCCACACACAAGGCTTAAACAACGTCCCCCCCAATTATCCCTCCAGGTCATCATAGTCTATCACCAAAGTTTGTGTGGTATCGTTCATTCCCCTGCTGACTCTTTGTCAACGCCAAAAAGCAAATGGGCCCAACGGCGATTAACCATTCAAAACTACTTCCACTCAGGTCAACTGACCGGCCACTTTGAGTGACCGGTCAGCGCCAACTGTCCTTATTTTGCCAGCACCATCTTCTTCGTCATCACAAATCCATCCGCTTCGATGCGGTAGTGATAAACGCCGGTCGGCACTTGATTACCGTTTTTGTCACGGCCATCCCACACTATCGTGTGAAAACCTGCGGTTTGCTGCCGGTTCACCAACTGCTTCACAAACTGGCCCAGCGCGTTGTAAACCACCAGCCGCACTTGCGCCGGTTGCGGCAATTGGTATTGAATGTTCGTGCTCGGGTTGAAGGGGTTCGGATAATTCTGGCTCAACGCAAACTCCGAGGGCAACGCGGCTTCGATTTGAATCGGGCCGTGCGTCGTGACGTTGCCGTTGGCATCCACGTCTTGCAGCTTGTAGTAATAACGACTGCCGGCGGTGAGGCTGACATCGGTGAACGAGTACTCGCCATCGCTGCGCGGCGGAATCAGCTCGCGATTGAGCTTGACATATTCGCCGTTGCGCACGCTGCTGCGCAAAACATTGAAGCCCAGGTTTTGACTCTCGCTGCCGGTGCGCCACTCCAGCCGCACGCCGTTCTTACCGTCAGCGCTGGCGGAGAAACTCACCAATACCACCGGCACTTTAATTTCCCACGTTTCCGTGATTTGATCGAAGCCGTCGGAAATCGTGACGCTAACATAATGAAACACCGGCACGCCGACAAAACGGTAAGTCGGGGCATTCGTGCCCACCGGAACGCCGTTTTGTTGCCAGGCATAGGTCAGGCGATCGCCGTCCGGATCTTCGGCTGTCACCCGCATGTTAAACCGCGCCACGCCGGTCGAATCAACCACAACCGTGGTGTCTGTGCCGTTCGGCGAGGGAAAACGGTCGGGAATGCGGCTGATGATAATCGGCGCACGATTGCGATTTTTGACGGTAATGCGCACGGCTTCGATATCGATGCCGCCCTTGCCGTCGCGCGCATAGAACAGCGGCTCGTAGAGCGGGCCGTTGTTGCTGCTGTTAAAATCGGTGCGCCAGGTAAAAATGCGCGTATTAAGTGAATCGAAGGTGGCGCCGGGCGGCAGATTCGAAGCGCCGTATGTCACCTGATCGCCGTCGTCATCGGTCGCGCGCAAGGTGAATTCGACGCGATCATTTTCAAACACGACGGGATCGGGCACATCGACAAAAATTGGAAATTTGTTGGTAACGCCACTAGCTCTGAACTCGACGTTCGGCAATCCTTGTTTGATTGCCACGACTTGATTCAGCCCGGGTGAGGTTCCGAGAGTCAAGCTTGCCGAGGCAACGCCGTCGGTATCGCTGAGCGCGGTCACGCTCGGCAAGCCGCTCAAACTGCCGCCGCCGCCGGTGATCACAAAACTTACTGACTCGTTCGGCGAAGGATTACCGAAGCGATCCAACAGCTTGATTTGCAGCGGAAAATTGAGCGGCCGATTCACGGTGCCGCCTTGATTGTTCGTGCGCGGAACCGCCGCCATGCTCACGGCGCTGCCCGAGCGTACATACACTTGAATCAAAATTGGCGAACCGGCCAGGCCAGGCGCGCTCGCGCGAATGGTGCGGAAGCCGCTGACATTATCGGTGTTGTTCAAACGCGTGCTCGCCACGCCGCCATTGGTGGTGTAGCTTTCGATGGCCGTGAGACTGCCCGTGCCCTCGATCAACTCGAACGTGACTTTGTAGCCATCAACGCCGTTCGCGTTGCTGTCGCTCACTTTCACGCGAATGGGATCCGACAAGCCGCCAACAAATCCGGTGACAACTCCGCCGGCCAGGCTGCTCAAGCAGCAGGCCTGACCGCCGGTTCCGTACGCCGAGAAGTCAATCGGCGAGCCATCCAAACCCTCGGAGGTGACGCGCAGAGTATTGAGTCCGGCTTGCTCACCCAGACGCCACGCCACTTTCGCTTCGCCAAAGACATTCGTATTCGCTTGAGATTTATTGACGCTGCCGCCGCCGAACGCGATGGTGAATTTCACCGGCACATCGGAGACGGGACGATCCGAGGCATCCGTGACGCGCACGGCAATCGAGTCGCGCAACACCGCACCGGCGACTCCAGTTTGGCCTTCGCTGCCCGTCGGGCCGTTGCCGGCAACATACACCAGCTTGCGCGCCGGGCTGTTCTCTGTGGTTTCAATAAAAATCACCGGTGAATTGTCGAGATTGGCTGATTCGGCATAGACCTGGCTTTGACCCGCGGTGTTGCCGCCAATGAAATACGCCCGCGCGATGCCGGCATCATCCGACAACACTTGCACGGCCGGCGACCCGCCAAACATGCGGCCGCCGCCCTGTTTCACCGAAAACGTGACCGGGTGGCTCGGCACGCCGTTGCCGAAACGATCGGAGATCTTCACGGACAACGGCTCTTTCACCGTGGCGTTGATGTTGCCTTTTTGATTATTGCCGCCGCGCAACGCCATTTGCTGCGCTGCCAGCGGGCGCTGACGACTTTCGGGCCGGAGCGTGTCGAAGTAAAACTGCCGGAGGTAATGCCGTTGGCGTTGGTGATTTGAGTTGGCTGGGAAATATCGTTAGGCCCGCTTGTGACTTCAATGATCACGCTCTCGCCAACCACCGGATTGCCGAAACAATCCCGCACGTAAATCGTCACCGGCATGGGCGTAACGCCATCTGCCGGATTCGTCGTGGAAGCGGTCGTCACATACGAAGTGCCGTCACAGGGCCGGCCCGCGGTGGCGTATGCGGCGAAAACGATCGGCGAGCCGGAGAGATCGCCAGTAATGCCGTCATTGGAGGTGGCATGCACGATCTGGCTGTCGGGTTTAATCACACCCCCGAGGCGCAGTTGAATGCGCGCCACGCCGCTGGCATTCGTGACCACGGTCGTATCACTTGCGCCAGTAGGATCGAACGTGCCGCCGCCGCGCTTGATGCTGAAGCGCACCGGATGACCTTCGACGCCGTTGCCGTCTTTATCGTTGATGCGCACACGCAGCAACTCCGCCAATAAATCACCCGCGCGGCCGGTTTGCCCGGAACCG
>QEVD01000764.1 GCA_003576975.1 Candidatus Zhuqueibacterota bacterium | reverse complement strand
ATCCGTGTAGATCCGTGTAAATCAGTGGCTAAAAGGCTTATTTCTAAAAAGTGTCCGGCAGCAAAATTTCTACAAGCTTCCCTCTGAATGCAATAACACCTGCGCCAACTGCCCGACGCCGGTCACCGCTAAATCCGGAGAATGATTTTCCTGCGCGTTGCCAGCATATTCCGGACGATGAATCCAGGCGGCGGCCATGCCCATAGCTTTGGCGCCGGCAACGTCCGTGCGTTGAATGTCGCCAATGTGCAGGCACTGGCCCGCCTCGACGCCAATGCCGGCGAGCGCGCGTTTGAACATTTCGGGATGCGGCTTGGTGTGCCCGACTTCACCGGAAAAGACCAGTGTGCGAAAGCATTTTAGCAAATCATAATGCGCGAGAATCCGGCGCAGCACGCGGCCCGGCGTCCACGCCGTGTCGGAAATCAGGGCCAACGGATATTTTTGCGCCAGTTGCTGCACGCCCTCCTGCACACCGTCAAGCAGAGGCGGCTTGCAAGAATTTCAGCATGGCAATCACGCCGTCTTCGGCGCCGAACGCGATTTGTTGAAACCAAAGCTGATCGAAATATTCCCAGGCATGTTTGTAAGCCGCTTTGATCTCTTCCGCGGTTTTATCAAATCCGTGTTGGCGCAATTCTTCGTGAAGAAAATTTTGCCGCTGCTCGCTGAACACTACCGTGTCGATGGGCGCCGGGTGATCGGTGAGAATCGTGCCCCAAAGATCGAGCGTGACGCCGCGCAAATTGCGCCGCAGCGTTTGCAGGCCTTGCCGCGCCTCTGGCGCGAGCTTGTGCCACAGTTCGGCAGTCGAGGTTGTATGATTGAGGTTGTGAAATTGTGGAATCATTGCGAAAAAATGTATGCGGATTCTATAACTGCATTTTGAATAACAGATTTCGAAAGATGACGAAGATACAATTGGTGGGGTAAAGAACGGTGAAAGAATCAGTGATGTCGAACAAAGCGACAAGAGTGCTTCCAGCAGCTTCTTACTCATACGCTTCCCGGCGAATATCAAGGCTATCAAATCGGCCGTTTAATTTGAACGCCGGCCGTTTGCGTTTTTCCACGGGCGGCTTCGCCTTTAAAAAGCGCAGGAAGATTTGGATTTCCTGCAAAGCTTCTTCCGGCAGTTTGTCAATTTCGCTTTTGATCTGGTCGCGTGTGCTCATGGTGTTGTTTCCTCAAAATAAAGTTTCCCGACACGTCAAAAGATAGTCTTACTGCCTCCCACTCGCAAGTGAAAAGTCGGCGAGGTTTTTCGTGCCCTTACGCGATTTGCGTTTGCGGCGGGTTTCCTGCACGCGTCGATCAACGTCTGCTGCTGTTTTGATGCCGGCTTGTTTGGCAGCCCGACGAGTATCGCGCAAGAGTTTGCTGAAAGCCGGGTCGGAGAATTCACTGATTTCGTCAAGCCAGCGGTCGAGCCGCGCGCGGCGGAGCCGCCATTCGCCGGCAATTCGCGCTGCCGGTATTTCACCGGCGCGCACTTTGCTCAAAACCAGATCGGAATCGAGTTGTAAATAACGCGCGGCTTGTTTGACGGTCAAAATCTCGGGGATCATAATACACCTGATTGAGATTCAGTTGAGAAGATGAAAACGAATGAGTACGCCGCAAGGTATTTATGAACATCTAGAAAGTCAAGCTTGCGGTGTTTCGTACTCAGTGATGAAATCAAATTTGAGTTCATTTAGAACTGCCAGCGCCTGCGAATAATGGCGCTCTCAACTTCTTCAAGCACCTCGGGCAGGCCGATTTCATTTGAAACACTGATTTTGCCGTCGCTTTCATGCTTATGATGTGGATACGAGGGTAAGGCTTTTGCCCTTGGATCGAGAGCGTTATCGTAGCGAAACAGCGGCTCTGAGTCAATGCGATAATTATAGCCGTACTTTAGCTTGGTGATGCCATGATCTGTGGCCATAATGAATTCTTTGAAGTCCAGAATCGATCCATCTCTGAAATCAATACGACCGGATATGAAGACAAGATCTTCTGTTTTTCTGTCGACATTGAAGATATAACTCGCCACGATTGCAGCCGATTGGATTCTTGTTTCAAGTTCGGCGATGTACTCATTGATATTCAATCGTTATCTCCTGAAACGAAGCGAGTTGTTCCCTCAGTTTTTGCGAAACTTCGATCTCTCCCTCCCACTCCAATAACTCCATATC
>QEVD01000178.1 GCA_003576975.1 Candidatus Zhuqueibacterota bacterium | reverse complement strand
GCGCAAGTCAGCGGCGTCGCCACCGGCGACCTGTGGGTCGAGGTGGTTGATCCGCGCCTGGTGGAAGATGATGACGAGTTCCGCATTACGTTCAGCAACAATCCCACCAGCTATACCATCGAAGATCTCAAACCGGTGGTGAATACCTTCAATGCGCGCCTGAATCAATTCATCAGCATGCCGAACACCAACATCAACGAGGCCACGTTTTCGCTGACCAGCGCGGACGGCAACCGGGTGTTCACGCGCGAGGTGGATTATGAATTGCAGGCGCCGGCCGGTTTCGTGCGCGCCATTCCCGGCGGCGCGATTCAGGAGCAGGAGAGTGTGCGCGCGGTTTATCGCTATTTCCCGTTATTGAACAGCACGCGCCTGGCGTTTGAAGAGGGCAATCCCTTCTTCGACGGCATGCGGCTTTACGTCAGGGATGTCGCGCTCAATCTGGATGAAGCGCGCACAAAATGGACAAGTGCGAGCAAGACGAATTATCTCGCCTCGGTCAAACCGTTCAACGGCGTGGATCGCAACAAGTATCCCGCGGACTACGAAGTCCGTTTTTCCAATACCGTGGTAGACAGCAGCAGCCGTCCAGGCTTTGGTTACATCAAGTCGAATTTCGAAGTGTGGGAGGTCACCAAAGGCCGGGTGCCCAAAAAGCAGCGCATGGTTTATCTAGAAACCGTGAGAAACGACAGCCTGTGGAATCCCGGCGAACGCGCGATTATTTTGCTGGGCGATGATGGCCTGGTGCAAACCTGGGAGTTCACCTTCACGCCGCCCGCGGAAAATGCCGTTGCGCCCACCACCGGCGACGTGTATTTCATCGCCACCTCCAGGCCGTTCACGGCAGAAGACGCCTACAGCTTCACCACCACGGCTTCACGCATTGATGAAGTGCAAGCCACCAACACGCTCGACAAAATTCGCGTGGTGCCGAATCCCTATGTCGTGACCAACGCGATTGAGCCGCTGGACTTGCAGAATCCGCGCGATCGCGGCCAGCGCCGCTTGTACTTCGATCTGCTGCCGAAAGATTGCACCATTCGCATTTTTACCGTTACCGGCGAGTTGGTCGACACCATCGAGCATCATACCACAATGGACGATGGCAAGGCCTTCTGGGATTTGACCACGAAGGACAATTTCCCGCTGGCGTTCGGCGTTTATATTTATCACGTCGATGCCGGAACGCTCGGACAGAAGATCGGCCGTTTCGCAGTGATCAAGTAACCAAACTCGACAGGTGGATTGCGGAAAAGCAGGATCGGCATGTTCCTGCCAACCTTCTTCATCGCAGAAATTTTTGGAGAGTGAGTCCTCATGAAAGAATTCCGTTTACTCTTAGTCATAGCCTTGTTCGCTGCGGGCGCACACGCGCAGGTCGACAACACGCAAACCATCACTAAAACCGGCACAACGGTGGCGCAGTTCTTGAAAATCGGCGTGGACGCGCGCGGCGCAGCCATGGGCGGCGCGTTTGCCGCGATGGAAGGCGATTTGAGCGCGATGCACTGGAACCCGGCAGGCCTGGGGCATCATCAGGGCATTGGCGTCATGTTCGCGCACAATCAATGGCTCGCTGACATGAATTTCAATTTTGCGGCGGTTGCGTTTGACATTCAGGGTCTCGGCGTCATGGGCTTGAGCGTGACCAGCCTGGGCGTGCCGGATGATTTCGTCCGCACGGTCGAAAAACCCGAGGGCACCGGTGAATTGTTCAATGCCAACGATCTGGCTCTGGGCTTGAGCTTCGCGCGCCGTTTGACCGATCGCTTTTCCATCGGCGGCACCGCGAAGTATATCCGGCAAAACATTTGGCACATGAACGCCAGCGCGGTGGCGGTGGACATTGGCGCGTTATTCACCACGCCGTTCAATAATGTGCGCCTGGGCGCCAGCATCACCAACTTCGGCAGCGATATGCGCCTGGATGGCCGCGACATTCGCTTCAGCAACGATCCGGATCCCAACAACCAGGGCAATGTTGAATTCGTCAACGCGTTGTACGAAACCGAGAGATTTCCGCTGCCGCTGGGCTTTCGCGTTGGCATTGCCACAGAATTGATCCAAAATGACAATATGCGCGTCACCGTGGGCGTCGATGCGTTGCATCCGAACGATAACGCCGAAAGCATGAATGCCGGCGCGGAAGTCGTTCTGAATGAAATGTTTTTTCTGCGCGGCGGCTATTCCGCGCTGTTCCGCTCGCAAAGCGAAGAAGGCCTCACGCTGGGCGGTGGCCTGCACTATCGCCTGTGGGGCAGCAGCACACTCTTGAAAATTGATTACGCCTACGCCGATTTCGGTTTATTGGAAACCGTACAGCGCTTTTCGCTGGGCGTGACTTTTTAAAAAGATCAGCCGTTCCAGTTAATGGTTTGACAATTGCTGAACAGCCCTTTGTGCCGGCATGCACCGGCATAAAGGGTTTTTTATTTCTACTTTTTTTGTTTTATTTCTGCTGCCAGCGATAAGATTTGGGCCACGAGAACATACAGAAAGCGAGTCTTAGGCGACCATGTTTTGAAGAACGAGGAGTTTTTATTGTTCAGACGAACTTCTCCAAAATTCTGTTGCGCCGGGGCTTTGTGATCTTATAAAATCCGGCGGAACAGCTCGTGTATTTCGCGCTTTCGGAGTTCAAATTATCATGCACCGGCGACCATTGCACCCATCTCAGGAGGATACCCTTGAATCAACCTACCATCCATCACGTTTCAGTCATCGGCGGAGGCACCATGGGCCGCGGCATTGCCTATGCCTCCTGCCTGGCCGGCTTTGCCACAAAACTCTATGATGTCTCCGAAAAATTGCTAAACGACGCGAACGCTGCCATCATGGCAAATTTTCGCAAAGCGGTTGAAAAGAAAATCTTGTCAGAAGAAACGGCCGCCAAAGCCTTCACACGTTTGCATCTCATCAAGGATTTGTCGGCAGCAGCCAGGGAGGCGGATTTCATCATCGAGGCAATTCCCGAGAGAATGGATTTGAAAATCGAGTTGTTTCGCCAACTCGACAAAATGGCGCCGGCGCTTGCGATTTTTGCAACGAACACCTCTTCCCTCTCCATCACGGAAATGGCCGGCGCGACACAACGGCCCGGCCAGGTGATCGGCATGCACTTTTTCAATCCGGTGCCGTTGATGAAACTCATCGAAATCATTCGCGGCCTGGAAACGTCAGACGCGACGATTGCCGCAGCGCAAGAAGTTGCGAAGCTGATGGGCAAGGAAACAGTCGTGATCAACGAATCGCCGGGATTCATTACCACGCGCATCAATGCCATGATCGGCAACGAAGCATTTTACATGCTGCAAGAAGGCGTGGCCAGCGCAGCGGAAATCGACAAGGCGCTGAAGCTCGGCTTGAATCATCCCATGGGCCCGTTCGAGTTGGTCGATCTTGTGGGACTCGACGTGCGCTTGCATATTCTAACTTTTTTGCATCAAACACTGGGCGAGAAGTTCCGGCCGTGCCCCTTGCTGGTGAAGTATGTAAAAGCGGGGAGATTGGGAAGAAAAGCGGGGAAGGGTGTCTATGAGTATATGTAGATAATCATCATGATGCTTTTCCGAAGTCACAGGTTGAAAGGAATGTGATTGCCGGCAAGCATTGTGATTCGAACGTAAATTTACAGGACTCAAAAAACGTAAGGAGCAGTGCCATGACAAAGTATGCTCTGTGCATCGGGATCAATGATTATCCCGGCACCGATAGCGACCTGGCGGGATGCGTAAATGACGCGAACGACTGGGCTTCAGCGCTGCAGCAACGCGGCTTTACTGTGACGAAGCTGCTCGACCGGAAGGCTACTGGCAAGGCGATGCGCAACAAGATCGAAGAGACGATCGCCAAAGCAAAAAGCGGCGACCTGGTCGTTATGCAATACTCCGGCCACGGATCATTTGTGCCGGATGAGGATGGCGATGAACCAGATGGCACCGACGAATGTCTGTGCCCATATGACATTCGAAGCAAGGGCCCGATAACCGACGACGAATTATTCGAGCTGTATAGCGCCAAACAGCCGAATGTGAAATTGCTCGTGATCTCAGATTCCTGCCACTCCGGCACGGTTGCCAGGTTCGCCCCGATTACAACGCCTCCCACCATGAGCACGAAGAATGCGCCGGTGCGCAAAGTACGTTTCCTTCCGCCCTCCGTGTTTTTGGCGAAGAACGAGGCTGCCAAGCTAGGCGTGCACCGCGCGCTGCGGCGCGCGAGTGCGCCGGGACGCTATGCCGCGCTGCTCATGGCGGGATGCCAGGATGCCGAGTATAGCTATGATGCGTATTTCCAGGGGCGGCCCAATGGCGCTTTCACTTTTGTTGCGCTGAACAGTCTTGCCGCGCTTTCCAAAAGAGCGACATACACAGGCTGGTACAAGGCCATTTGCCGCGTGTTGCCCTCGCAGCAATATCCTCAAACTCCGAATCTTTACGGTTCCTCAAGCATGAAAAGGTGGAGAGCGTTGGGCTAATATTTGATTGAGGACTGCCCGGCGCTTGGCAGAAAATAGCAACGTCTGCCTGTTATTCAAACAAGCGGATGATTTCTGTACAACGTCGAAAAAACATATTTGCAACAAGCATTTATTTGATTGACTTTCGTTTTGAAATTGTTAGGTTGTGGGCGTCGCGCAAGGCTTTGTGCAAACAAAGCTGGCGATCCCTCAATTCACGCTGCGCGGAAAATCAATCAGGGAGGTTTTCGGCGCGTTTGCCCTGAAGAGAGGAGGTGATCCTATTTTGAATAAACAAATGGGAGCCTCCGGTGACGCCTGCTAGCAACATGCGGCGGAGGTTCCCGGAAGCATGAAGAAGCCCCGTTTGCTCACGCAGCGGGGCTTTGTTATTTCATTTGCGCCCAACCAACTTTTTGTATGATCCCGCCGGAAGCTTCTTGTGATGGTATTCTTATGGCACGGCCTCGCCTCTCTAAAAATTCTCACACGCCTGAATTGTCATTTGATGTTGTAGCGCTGCAACTTGCGGTGCAAATTGGCGCGATCGGTGCGCAGACGGCGTTGGCGCGATCGGTGCGCAGACGGCGGGCCATCTCGCTGACATTGCCCTTGGTCAGTTCAAAGAATTTCAGCAGAAGATCGTACTCGAATTTTTCCAGGCGGTCGCGCAGCGGAAAATCGGAGTTGGTGTCCAGCAAGGCATAGCCATGATCTCCGGAAACGGCTGCTGGCGCAAGCGACGCGGAAGAGAGCGCCGGGGAAGAGGTAAGGTTGGGAAGAGCTTGGTGGACATATTCGGCAGTGATGGCCGGCTCATCATTCATGATCATCAAGCGTTCGATGATATTGCGCAGCTCGCGCACATTGCCCGGCCAGTGATGTTGCATGAGCAGTTGCGCTGCTTCCGGCGTGAGCAGCTTTGCCCGGCGTCCGTACGCCGCGGCAAGCTGCGCGAGAAAATGTCCGGCGAGCAGCGGCAAATCCGCCAACCGGTTGCGCAACGGCGGCACTTCGATTGGAATCACCGAGATGCGAAAATACAGATCTTCGCGAAAGCGGCCGGCGCTGATCTCGGCATTGAGTTCCTTGTTGGTGGCGGAAATAACCCGCACATCGAAGCGAATGGTTTGCGTGCCGCCCACCCGCATCAACTCATTCTGCTGCAACACGCGCAAAAGCTTGGCCTGCGTGTCAAGCGACATGTCGCCGATTTCATCCAGAAAAATCGTGCCGCCGTTGGCCTGCTCGATCAAACCGATCTTGCGCCGCGTGGCGCCGGTAAATGCGCCCTTTTCATGGCCGAATAATTCACTTTCAATCAGCTCGCGCGGAATCGCGGCGCAATTGACGCGCACGAACGGCTTGTCTTTGCGCAGGCTTTGCCGATGCAGCGCTTCGGCCACCAATTCCTTGCCTGTCCCATTTTCGCCGGTGATCAGCACGCGCGCCTCCGAAGGCGCGGCTTTGCTGATGGCTTTGCGCAATTCAATCATCGCCGGCGACTCGCCGATCATCTCCTCGCTTACGCCTGCGCGCTGCCGCAGCGTGTCGCGCTCGCGCTCGAGCGCCATGCGTTCGGCGAAATGTTTGACTTCGAGCACGACACGCTCAGGCTGCAACGGTTTTTCGAGCAAGTTATAAGCGCCCAGCCGCGTGGCTTGCACCGCGAGATTGATGTCCGCATGCGCTGAAATCATGAACGTGGGAATCACAAGATTTTGGTCGCGCATGCGCTGCAAAACCTCCATACCACTCATGCCCGTCAAGCGCAAATCAAGAAAGATCAAATCAATGGATTGTTGTTGAATTATTTCAAGCGCTTCTTCGCCGGAAGCACAGGCGAGAGTGGCATAGCCTAGATCGGAGAGAAGTCCGCTCAAGGTGTTTCGAATTTGTGGCTCGTCATCGACGATAAGGATGTGCAGGGGCATGTAGTTTAAAGCGGTTGAATACAACGATCCCCGGTTTTAGGTTGAGTTTTCTTTTTGAAATCGGCGTGAGCGCCGGCATTTAAAAACGTTTTGCCGAGATGACCAACGCGAAGACTGCCAGCCCTCACGCGACAATATTGGACGAGTGATTTGCCAATAACTGGCGTATCTGTTTCGCGGCGGCCTGGCGCGCACGCAATTTCAAAATCACTTTGTCTTCTTCAAAGCGCCGGTCCAGCACATGCGCCATCTCGTGCACGCGGGCGAGCTTGGCCGGCTCGGAGATCGGCAATTCCGCTTCGAATTCCTCCGCGCTGGCCGCCGCGAAATCGTTGATCCAGCGCTGCAAATCCGCCAAGAACATTTTGCGCTGCGCTGAGACAAAAATCGCCGGCGCGAACTCCTGTTCCAACCGTTGCAGCAGCCCGCTTTCAGGCAACAAATCGACCTTGTTAAAAACGTGCAGCGCCGGGTAATCGTTGAGCTGCATGTCGTTGAGCACGCTGCGCACGGTTGCAATTTGTTGCTCGAATTGCGGATGCGTAACGTCGATCACGTGCAGCAGCAACGAGGCGTCGCGCACTTCATCGAGCGTGGTTTTGAAGGAGGCCACGAGATGATGCGGCAGCTTGCGAATAAATCCGACCGTGTCGATCAAGACGATTGGCCCGACTTCTTTTTGATACCCGTTTTGCGGCCAGCGCAACGCGCGTACCGTCGGATCGAGGGTGGCGAACAAACGATCTTCCACGAACACGTCGGCTTCCGTCAGCGCATTCAGCAGCGTCGATTTGCCGGCGTTGGTATAGCCCACCAGCGCAACCTTGAACACGCCTGCGCGATGCTGGCGGCGCACCGCGCGCTGCAAATCGATCTTCTTCAAATCTTTTGCAAGATGGGCAATGCGCTGGCGCACGATGCGGCGGTCAACTTCGAGCTGGGTTTCACCCGGCCCGCGCACGCCAATGCCGCCGACTTGTCGTGAAAAGTGGCTCCACATGCGCGTCAAGCGCGGTAGTAGATACTCCAACTGCGCCAGTTCGACTTGCGTGCGCGCCTCCCGCGTGCGCGCGCGGCGCGCAAAAATATCCAAAATCAAACCGCTGCGGTCGACGACTTTTCTCTCGAGCAGTTCTTCAAGATTTTTAGCCTGGCCGGGCGAGAGATCATCATCGAAAATGACGACGTCGATATCGTGCTCAACAACCAGGCTCGCGATGAATTCAGCTTTGCCGCGGCCAATAAAAAAAGCCGGGTCGATTTTAGGGCGGGAGTGAATGATGGTTTCGATAACGTCGGCGCCGGCGGTGTCGGCCAGCAGCGCCAATTCCTGCAAAGAATCCTCGACGGCAACACGGGAATGACTATCCGTGGTGAATCCCACTAACAGCGCACGCTCGCGCTCACGGGTTTGGGTTTCATGCATAATGTTTTTGATTGCCTCCTGAAAATTTTCAATTCAAATTCGCGGAAACGCCGGCATATACTAAAGCTTCTCCCAGTCTTCCTTCGAAATTCCGGCTTGCTTCAGAACTCTGGCCAGGAGTTCCTTCCCGATATCGCTCTGATGAGGATTGAGCACCCTCAACGTGAGGTTGCCTTTGATCATGATCTGATGTTTTCCTCCGGAATAAGGGCCGTCAAATCCAATTTGCCTCAAATAATAGATCAGGTCTTTACGCTTAATTGGAACAAAGGAAGGCATCAGGCGACTTTCGTAATAACGAGTTCAATTCCATCAACAACGGGCAGAGAAAGGTTTCTAGAAATTCGGAACATAATCCACTCTTCCAGCACTTCGCGTAACTCTTCCCGGCAGGTCTCGAGGAAATTAGTATTTGCATAAACGCCGTCGAATCCCGGAATTTCTCCGTAAAAAGTGCCGTCATCCGGCAAAATTTCATATCTTGCCTTTCGCATTGTTGTGTCAATATAATTCATCAGCATCTCAGGCGACTCCCGCGTTTTCTTGTGATAATTCCACTGTTTTTCCTTTCCCCGAAGCGACACCCGTCGCAGTGCTGCGATAAAGCAGCATTTCGATAGCCATTGCAATCAGCGCCGCGATGAGAAAAATCTGCCACAGTTCGGAGCCATAACGCGCAGCCTCGATTTGCGCCCGCAAATCGCCCTCGGCGGACAGTGCTGCAAGAGAAGTGACGCCCGCAGCCGCGGCCAGAGCTTCTTCAGCAACGGGCGCCGTGCTCAATTCTGCCGCATTGAAATTCACCGCCCAGGTGTGCAGCGCCTGCCCGCGATCGCGCAACTGGTAAAAGCCCGGTTCCGCGGTTTCCGTCACGCGCACTTGATAATTTTGTCCCAACACCTGTACCGGCGTTTTGAGCTGCTCGCCGGTGGGTAATTCTACGGACAACTCTTCCGCAGGTATGCGCAAGACATTGGTCAATTCACTACCCACGGTTGCCGTCTCCTGTAAATTATCGCGGCTTTGCGCAACATACACGACGCTACGGTACAGCAGCGGCGCAAAAATTCCCTTGAAGGAAAAATCCGACCACGCCTCTTCAACGGATGAAGTGAACAGCAGCACGCGGCCATTGCCCACCCAGCGCTCGGCAAGAAACGGGTAATTGTTCGAATAATCGATAATAGAAGTTGCGCCGCTCGACAAACGCAATTGCACGGCAAAGCGAAACTGCGGCGAATCCAGGCGGGGTTTGTCCGCGCTGCTCTCAAACACGCCGTCAAAGAGGGGATGTGAAAAATCAATGCGCCCGATTTGCATAAAATTGTCCGAGCGCGAGAGACTTCCCATGGTTTCGCCGAAGGCGCCGAGATTGATGCGCGAGAGCAGTGCTTCGTTGTAATGGCGTAAATCGACTTCGCTGCCGGGCATGACGATCACGCCGCCGCCGCCATCCATAAAATTGATCAAGCGCTCTGCTGCGCCTTCCGGGAAGCGGCTGACATTGGCGAGCAGGATGCCGTCGTAGCTCTGCAGGCGTTCCGCGGCCAATTCTTTGGTGGTAATCTCCTTCCAGCTTTGCGTGGCGGCCTGATTGTTTGCGGCGCTGAATTGCAGGGCGGCGCGCACGTAAACGAGATCCGCCGGCCTCTCGCCCACCGCCAGCAAACGCCGATGCGGCGGAATATAAAATGTGAAGTATTGCGTATTATCGGCGGACAAATCGTCGTCTTCCAGCGCCACGCGGCCAGCGATGAATCCTGTCGTGTCGGGCACCGCGCGAAACGTTACGGAACGCTGCGTGCCGGCAGGCGCGGCCACACTTTGCTGCGCCACGCGCTTGTCGTTAAGGTAAAGGTGCAGCAGTTGGCTTTGCACATCATTCGCGCCGTTGTTGGCCACAATTGCCGTGACTTCGAAACTCTTGCCGCGCTCGAAAATTTGATTGCCGAGCGTCGCGCCGGTGAGCGTCAAATTATTGGGCAGCGGTTTGGTGTAACGCACAACATAACCGCGCACACCGGTTATTTCAGACAGCGCCGGCAGATTTGCCGCGCGGCCGTCGGTGAGCACATAAAGCTCGCGATTGACGTTGCGCGACTTCTCCAACACCTCACGCGCGAGCGCAAATGCGCCTGCGAGATCGGTTTCCGCCCAGGTCTGCGGCAGCGTTTGCACGGCGTCGCGCAGCTTATCCGCTTCGACAAATGGGCCGCCGGGCAGCAGCGTTGCAGGCTTCGCGGCGGTGATGAAGTGGATTTCATCGCCCGGAGAAAAAATGTCTGCAATCGCTTGCACTTGACGGCGCGCCAAAGCCAAAGACGAAATGCCCTCGGGCGCGGCTGCCATGCTCAGTGAATTATCGACAATGATCACCGCGGTTGCGCGTGCGCGCTGCGCCAACGCGGCGCTGTTTTGCCGCAGTGTGGGCCGGGCAAAGGCCAGCACCAGCAGCGCCACGATCAGCATGCGCAGGAGGAGCAGCAGCAATTGTTTCAGCTTGAGCTGCCGAATGTTCTCACGCTCCAGGCGTTTGAGAAAAGCAATAGTGCTGATCGCAACGACTTTGAGCTTGCGCTTGGTGAGAAGATGGATGAGCAGGGGCAACGCGACCGCCGCCATTGCCCACAAGAGAGCCGAGTTGAGGAATCCAAACATAGTTTAAGTGTGCGTTTCCCGCTTTTTGAAAACGCCTAAAACGGCTGCATGTTCCGGGATTTTTAAGCGGGAATGGAAGATATTTTAATTATTTGCAATCGAACATAGGATAACCCGAAGAAATTAGCAAGAGCTATGAGGGATTGCGGCGGTCTCGTTTGCCAACTGCTTTCTCACCAATTCCCGCTTTGGCAGAGCTGCCAGTTCTGCCGCTTCTTTTATAAATGCCGCAAATTTTCTCGAGCGGATGCCTTTTTGACTTTTGACGGTTAATTGCCGCACTTGTTTACCCTCGCCTTGCAATAAACCCTCGGGGTCAGAAATAAAAATGCCGTATTCAAAACCGAGTACAACGCCATCCGGCAATGGTGCAATGAAGCAAAAGTAATGACTTTTGTTTTTAATAAGAACGCGATAGCCAAGCAAGCGCCAGCCGGGATATACCTTTTCGATGCAGTTGGGAACCGTTTGTTTGATAAGCTCGCGCAGGCGTTGCGCGAGGGCTTGCGTTGTGGGAGGAAAGCCGGAAAGAAATTTTTCCGGCGTAATCCGTCCGGCGGCAGGCTGGGTAGTTTTAAATTGATTCCGGTGAACGGCCATTTGCAAAATAACTGACACGTTGATTTGAAAAATCGGCAACTATTGAGGCAGAATTCTCAAACGTGGGGAAATCAAAACAAAGCTACTGAGAGAACAATTATCCCCAAAATTTTAATTGTTTTGCCCCATATTGTTCTGCCTTTTACAAACAGGAGAATGGTTTCGGCAATCGCAATTGCAGGTTTTTATATTTTCAAAGTCTACGAACATTTAATCGCAAACTCTTCACAGCAGAGGCCACGGCCAAGTCGTGACATAACAATGACGAATCAGCGGCTTTGCATATTCACAACAACGAAAAGAGCCGCGCGTTTTTACGCACTCCGCGCCACCAGCTTCTTCAACAAATTCAGCGGACTGAACACGGTGCGCTTGCGCACGGCCTCAATCGGCAACGGCTCTGGAACTTTGATGTCTTCACCTGCCAGCGCGGCGCGCGGGTTGTCGTAAAAAATCCGCTGCGCGGTTTCTTCGCCCCACATATCGCGTACCACGCCAAACAGATGGCCGATGCGCATGGGCCGGCGCCTGAGGTTGTGGCCGTCGCTCCCGATGAAATGAATCAAACGGCTGTCGAGCAGGGCCATCGCGAGCGCTTTCACACCCTCACCGTATTTGCCATCGATGCTGGCAGCGTTCATTTGCAGCAGCGCGCCACGTTGCACAAAATCATACGCGCGCTGGGGATTTTTGAGAAAACCCACGTTGCGTTCTGGATGCGCGAGGATGGGCGTTTTGCCTTCCAGAATGAACTGAAAAAACGTGTCATCTGCGCCGCGCGGAATGCCTTGCATGGGAAATTCCACCAAAAAATAACGGCCATTGTTATTGAAGGTCGCAATCTGGTGCGATAAATCCATGTCGAGTTGATAAAAAAGCTCCGCGGCGAGGTGCAGCTTCAGCGCGATGTTCGCCTGCGCCAAGCGCTGCTGCATTTCTTCGAATTTTGCGAGAATCTCCACTTCGAGGCGATACTGCGTGTTGTCTAAAATGTGGTGGGTGACCGCCAGCTCGGTGGTGCCGCTGGCAACTGCCTCCTGCGCCATCTGCAACGATTCTTCCCAGCTCTCCGAGCCGTCGTCAACTGCCGGCAACAGGTGCGAATGTATGTCAATCATTATTTGTCCTGAATGGAAACTTCCTGAAATAGTTTTGGGCTAAATCCGCGGCACGTGCTTGTGCTCAACGGGATGAAGCCGCCGTGAAAAAGCCTTATGCGCCCGGGCGGTTGGCTTGATGAATGGCATCGGCAAAATCACGCATCATCGCCGGTGCGCCCGAGTTTTCCAAAATATTGCCGGTGACAACAAATGAGGCACCGGCAGCAACACATTGCGCGGCCTGCTCCGGCGTGCGTATGCCGCCGCCCGCAATGAGAGGAACATCGACATAGTTTGCAACTGCAGCGATCATTTCCGGCGCAATCGCCCGTTCCGCGCCGCTGCCCGCTTCCAAATAAACCCACTGCATGCCGAGATATTGCGCCGCCAGCGCGGTGGCTTTTGCGATATCGTGCTTGTCGTGCGGAATTGGGCGCGTGTTGCTCATGTATTCCGCCGAAGTCATGCGGCCTGATTCGATCAACATGTAGCCGGTGGCGATGGATTCCAGGCCGAGATCGCGAATGAGCGGCGCAGCTTTAACTTGCTCGCCGATAAGATAATTCGCATTTCTGCCGCTCACCAGCGATAAAAACAGAACCGCGTCGGCATGGCGGGAAAGCTGGATCGTGCTGCCGGGAAAAAGCAGGCAGGGAATATCGATCGCTTCACGAACGGCGAGCACGCTGTCATCAAAGCGTGGATGCAAGAGCATACTGCTGCCGATGAGAATCGCGTCTGCACCGGCCTCCGCCGCGGCAGAGGCCATAGGCGCGAGCTGATCGACTTCCCATTTATCGGGATCGAGGAGGACAAAGTAACCGGCGCCATTGTTCTCGCACACAGACAAGAGATGCTCGAATACATTGTGTTTGCCTGCGCGTTTGCGCCACGCGCCGTCACGCGCCAAAGCTTTGCCGTGAGCAATAATCGTCGCGCTGCCACTTGTCGCTTGAGATGCGGCTGGCCTAGCGATTGGTCATCTCCTGAAGGATTTGGGGTACTTGATCCAGGGCCTCTTGCAGGCGCTGCACGTCTTTGCCGCCGGCAAGCGCCAGATGCGGCCGGCCACCGCCGGAACCGCCGGCGATCGCCGCGACCCGTTTTACAATATCGCCGGCTTTCAGTTTTTGATTTTGAATGAGATCGTCGGTCACGACGCATGCAAAAGAAACTTTGCCGTCCATCACCGCCGCGAGCACGCCCACGCCGCTGCCAAGTTTTTCGCGCAGCGTGTCGCCCATTTGCTTGAGATCCTCGCTGTTGCTCGCCTCGACCTGCGCCGAAATGAAGCGAAATCCATTCAGCGGCGTCGCGCGGTTTGCCAGCGCCACGATTTCCTGTTGCGTCAACTTCAGGCGAAGCTGGCGCAACTCGCGTTCCAAGTTCTTGCGTTCCTCGAGCAATTGCTGCACGCGCGCGGTGAGATCATCTTCGGTACTGTTCAAGAGCGCGCGCAATTCGTCGGTCAGGCGGCGCTCTTTGCGAATCAACAACTCTGCGCCGCGGCCGGTGGCGCCTTCCAATCGGCGAATGCCTGCGGCTGCGGAAGATTCATTCAACAGCGAAAATAAACCGGCTTCACCGGTGTGTTGCAAATGTGTGCCGCCGCAAAGCTCCAGTGAAAAATCGCCGATTTTCACGACGCGCACGATGTCGCCGTACTTCTCTTCAAAAATCGCCATAGCGCCGAGCTTGCGCGCTTCGTCATAGGGCATCTGCGTGGTGGTAATTTCGAGATCTGCGCGAATGTGCTCGTTTACGATGCCTTCGATATCTTCGAGCTGCGCGGGCGCGATGCGCTCGAAATGCGTCACATCGAAACGCAAACGTTCCGGCGCCACGAGCGAGCCGGCTTGCGTCACATGCTTACCCACCGTATCGCGCAGAGCGCGATGCAACAAATGAGTCGAGGTGTGATTGCGCGCGGTATCGCGGCGCAATTGGGCATCGACTTTCGCAAGCACGCGCGGGTTTTCAATCTTGCCGTGCAGCAGCCGGCCAATGTGTGCGATATGCGATCCGACTTTTTGCACATCAACAATCTCGATCGCAAAACCTTCGCCCTCGAGCCGGCCCTTGTCGCCAACCTGCCCGCCGGATTCCGCATAAAACGGCGTGTCGGACAGCGTCAGCACGACTTGATCGCCCTCCTGCTGGCAGCGTCGAATCTCGGATTGAATTTCGAGGTCGGTATAGCCCACGAAACGCGAGGCATTGCCGCGCGTCAGCTCGCGCCAATCATCGGGTTTGAGGCTGACATGGTAATCCCACTTGCCCGCCTCGCGCGACTTGGTTTTCTGCACTTCCATCGCGGCGTTGAAACCGGCTTCATCAACGGTCAGCTCGCGCTCGCGCGCCATGAGTTGCGTGAGATCGAGAGGAAAACCGTAGGTGTCGTACAGACGAAAGGCGTCTTCGCCGGGAATTTGCTTCTTTTTTTCTTTTTCGATCTTGGTAACAATACCGCCGAAAATTTCAAGGCCGCGATCGAGCGTATGATTGAAGCTTTCTTCTTCAGCCTTGATCACGCGCGCGACATATTCATGCTTTTCCTTCAACTCCGTAAACATGTCGCCCATAATATCCACCAGCGGCGT
>QEVD01000177.1 GCA_003576975.1 Candidatus Zhuqueibacterota bacterium | reverse complement strand
AACGAAGATATTCATGCCCAATAACAAATTCAAAGAACTTTAAACTTGTCCACGATGTCGTGGCACTTATTTTGTCAACGATGTCCTGGCACTTGTCAAATAGTCGTTTGCAAAAATCGCCAAAACGTGTTCAAGCTGATCGATTTCTGCCATGATCGTGATATCGATATCAACCGTTGAACGAACATAACCGTAGATATTCGCCGCGATGCCGCCAATCACGGCATAAGGAATCCTGTGTTTACGGCAAAGCCGGTCAATATCTTGCAGGGTTTGTTCGAAGGCCGTCATCGTGTAGTTGTCGCATTTTCGCAAAGACTTTTTGCACAGCAATGTGATGCGCGAGATTGGCTTCAGATTCCGCCGCCAAATCCCCGCTCTTGAGCCACATTCGATAAACCGAGTCCAAAAAGTCGGCCATTACCTGTGGCGGAGGCAAGGACTCTTCCGATAATCTGTATTCGGCTTCGAATTCATTTGCCGCTTCGTATTTCCGCCACCATTGCTCGATGTATTTTTTGCGATCATCATCCATGTGCGGTCCCTCGAGTTTTAAAACAGGAGAAAAGTATCACAATTCCGCGCGAGAAGCAACGGCATTTTTCCGGGGGCGAGATTGTGCTTGATTCTCAGCCCGAAAATCGCGATTCTGGCAACGTGTTCGGGCAAATCATCAAACGGGCAGCGTCGAATATTCCAACATTTCATACGAGTTGGCAAAGCGGGAGGATGTGTGGCGAAAAAAACGTCTTTCGAAGAAGCGATGCAGAAGCTTGATGTCATCGTGAAACAGCTTGAGCAGGGGCAAATTCCATTGGAAGAGGCGATCAAAATTTTTGAAGAAGGCGTCAAACTTTATCGGTCGTGCGCCAGCCAATTGGAAGAAGCCGAGAAGAAACTGCAAAAACTCGTGAAAACAGAAACCGGCTTTCAACTCGAATTGATCGACGATTCGGAAATCGGATAATCATGCGTCTGGCGATCCTGGCAAACTTAACACACACCGCCATTCTTGAAATCGTGCCGGTCTGGCTTGAATGGTTGTGCCGGCGTGCGGACGTCGTGGTTGCCGATGACCTTGCGCGTCTCGTGCAATCAGCGAACACACGTTTTGAAACTGCGCCGCGGCGGTCGGTTCATCAAAACTGTGACATGCTTATCTCGCTGGGCGGCGATGGCACAATTCTTTCCACCGCGCACACGGTTGGGCGCGCGGGCGTGCCGATTCTCGGCGTCAAATTCGGGGGACTGGGTTTCTTGACGGAAGTCGGGCCGGAAGAATTTTACACCGCGTTGGAGGCGATTCTCGCCGGCCATTATGAGGTGCAAAAACGCATCGTGCTGGAAGCGCGCGTGTTGAATTCGCCGGATGCCACCCCGCTGCATGCCATGAATGATTTCGTCGTGGATAAAGGCGGACAAACGCGTCTGGTGCGCCTCAAAGTGATGATCGCCAATGAGTATCTCAACACCTACATCTCCGATGGCCTGATCGTGGCAACGCCGACGGGTTCGACCGCTTACTCGCTGGCGGCGGGCGGACCGATTATGCCGCCGGAGATGAAAGCCATGGTGATCACGCCGATTTGCCCGCATTCGTTGAATGCCCGGCCGGTGGTAATTCCTGATGAAAAAATCGTCACCATCGAAATTGCCACAGAAGAGACTCAGGTCAATCTCTCGGTTGATGGGCAAGTGACGCGCAAAATCTCATCGGGCATGGCTGTGGAAATCCGCAAAGCCGATTACTTCATCAATCTCGTACGCAAAACCATTCCCACCTCGAACACGTTTTATGACACACTGCGCATCAAGTTTCGCTGGGGTGAGGATATTCGAAAATAGGTTGCTTGGGGCTCTCGCTTAGGATTGTCGATTAAATAACTTGCCCAAATCTCAAACCGCGAATGCATGCCAATAAACGCGAATTTTAAAATTAGCGAATATTCGCGTTTATTGGCGGTTCCCCAAATGAGTAAGTTATTTAAATGGCTTTCCTTAAACAGCTTGTTCACATCTCAAACTGCGAATCAGTGGGCGAAACACTTTCAGAATTTTATTCGAACTGCAAACGCGAATCCCCTATTCAATTCAGAATACGTGCCGCCAGTAAGCGCTTATGCGATGTAAAGCTTTCCGGGCCGCAAAGTTGCCGAAATGCAAATTACGGAGAAAGTGCTTGACAAAGCATTTATGGTTTCGTAATATTTGCCGCTTTTTGGAAGGCCTTCCAGAGAGGGAAGGCTACTAGCTATTTCTTTTTAAAATAAGAGGCTGGAATCATGTTCCAGGAACCTCTTGCCTCGTCAAAGTTCTCTGCTTTTGAGTATTGAAGTTTCGTTACAACTTCGCACAGCGGCCTGAGTCGCGATCAGGCTCTTTTAGATAAATCTGCAAGTCGTGGTTGTCCGCATCGTTTTTGGCTGTCACTTCCATAGAAGATGAGATTGCAGCGAAGCGCTGGCCTGCGCCCGTGCTTTGAGGCGAAAGCCCTTACATGCACGTAACCATCTACGAAGTCGCCGCAAGAGCCGGTGTTGGCATTGGCACCGTTTCGCGCGTGCTGAACAACAGCTCGCAGATTGCGCCGGCAACACGCGACAAAGTGCTCAAAGCGATCAGCGAGTTGAATTACCAGCCGCAAGCCATGGCGCGCAACCTGGCGCGGCGGCGCACGCACACCATCGGCGCGATTGTGCCCTTTTTTACCGGCTACTTTTATGTTGAACTGCTGCGCAGCATTCAAGCCGCCATTTCCCGCCACAAATACGATCTTATCCTCTACGGCGTCGACGATCTCCAAAAAAAAGAGCATTACTTCCGGCATGTTTTGCAACAGCGCCGTGTGGACGGCGTGTTGCTGATTTCGATGCGGCTCTCCGACCTTTTTTCCGCAGAATACCTTCGCCGCAAGCTGCCACTCGTTCTGGTAGACGCCTATCATCCCAATCACGATTCCATTACCGTAAATAACGAAGACGGCGCTCATCGCGCCGTGCAACATTTGCTTCGCCTCGGACACAGCCGCTTGGGCATGATCAACGGCCATCTCGAAAGCACGCCGGCGCAAGAACGTCTGGAGGGATTTCGCCACGCGATGCAGGAGGCGGGCATGCCCATAAATGAATCCTTGCTGATTTCGAGCGATATGCTGCCGGAAGAGGCAGCCGTGCCCAACGATGGTTTCAATAAAGAAGCCGGTTATTTCGGCATGCGCCGATTGTTGGAATTGCACGAGAATCGGCCGGATGCAGTTTTTGTCGCGAGCGATATTCAGGCGCTGGGCGCGATTCGCGCCTTGCAGCAAAGCGGCTTGCGCATTCCGGAAGACATGGCCGTGGTGGGTTTTGATAACGTCGAATTGGCGGAATTGGTCGGCTTGACCACGATGAAGCAGCCGATCCGCGAAATGGGCGATTTGGCCGTGGAAAAACTCATGGCGAAAATCAACGGCGCGCCGCCCTCATCGAAGTTGCAGCACCGGTTTCAGACGGAGTTGATTGTGCGTGATACTTGCGGCGCCAAGCTCAAAGCGCAGAGAAACGGCCATGGCAGAATTGACGGCTAAGCAACAGCAGCAAATCGCTTCGCTCGGCAACAGGCTTTCCGACGCCAAAATTGCCAAAAAGCTCGGCCTCGATCAAAGCGCGGTGAAGGCGTTTCGCCGGCAGCAACAGCAGGCCGGCCGGCAGAAACGCGAGCGCGTGTTCAAGATCATCATGCTCGCCACGCCGGTGCTGTTCTTTCTCATTTTCGAATTGGTATTGCGCGCGGGAAATTATGGCGGCAATCTTGCGCTATTCACGCCCTCAGAATTAGTGCGGGGTTATCTGCAAATCAATGACAATGTCGGGCGGCGCTATTTTTCCACGATCGGCGTCACGCCGGAGGCTTCGAAAGATTTGATGCGCGCGGTGAAAGCGCCGAACAGTTACCGCATTTTCGTGTTGGGTGAATCGACTACCGCCGGGTATCCTTACATGTACAACGGCAGCATGTCGAAAATGCTTTATCAACGTTTGCGCGATTATTTCCCGGAGCGTGAGATTGAAGTCGTCAATCTTGCCATGCCTGCGATCAACAGCTTTGCGCTGCTCGATTTGACTGAAGAAGCGCTGGCGCAACAGCCGGATGCGCTGATCATTTATTGCGGTCACAACGAGTTTTATGGCGCGCTCGGGGTGGCCTCCACCGAGTCGCTCGGCCGCTGGCGCGGCATGATTAATTTGTATCTCGATTTGCAGCAACTCAAAATCATGCTGTTTTTGCGCGATCAATTGGCGGCGCTGAAAAAAGCATTAGCCCCGACTTCTTCCG
This sequence comes from Candidatus Zhuqueibacterota bacterium, assembly GCA_003576975.1. Lineage (GTDB taxonomy): Bacteria > Zhuqueibacterota > Zhuqueibacteria > Zhuqueibacterales > Zhuqueibacteraceae > Coneutiohabitans. Next base: position 15,145 of record QEVD01000177.1, on the reverse strand, counting down.
CAGATGGCAAAGCGCACACGACGCTGATGGAGCAGATGGTGGGCGATGAACAGATCGAATACGGCGGTGAAAAGTACAATCGTGCGCGCGCTTTTTTCAAAGCGAATTTGATGGAGATCATCAATGCCGGCAAAGCGAAGGGCGTTGACGTTCTGCTTGCTAATCTCGTCAGCAACGAGCGTGATTTGGCGCCTTTTGAAACGATGTATGATCCGGCTACCGATCGCCCGGCTTTCGAGCGCACGCTGCAACGCGGCCAAAAACTCGCGTCCGAGGGCAACATGACGGAAGCGCTTGCATTATATGATTCCCTGGAACAAATTGATGCCACGCCGGCAGCGCTGCATTTTCTCAAGGGCAGAGGGCTTGAAGCGTTGGGGCGCTTTGAGGAGGCGCGCAGCGCTTACGCCAAAGCTCGCGATCTTGACGGCCTGCGTTTTCGCGCCAGCGCGGATTTCAATGCCGCAATTCAAGAAGTGGCGCAGGCAACCGGCGCGGTGCTGGTGGACATGCAACAGGCGTTCGCGCAAGCTTCGCCGCAGGGTTTGATCGGCAAGAATCTCATGCTCGAACATGTGCATCCCACTCTCGAGGGCTATTTCATCATGGGCCGCGAGTTGTGCGAGGCCATGCATGCACACGGCATGATCGAAACCATTTGGGATGCCCGCCGCAGCCGGCCGGATTCGGTTTATTGGCAGGAACGCGGCGTCACGGCGCTGGACGAGGAAGTGGCGGCCATTCGCCTGGAAGTGTTGATGAACAACTGGCCGTTCACACCCAAAGAGCGCAGCATACCGTTCCGCTATCAGCCCAAAAGTTATTTGCAAAAGCTGGCTTATGCGATGTGGCAGCGCGAAGAGAGTTGGGAAAAAGTTCATGTGCTGCTGGCAGAAGATTTCGAGAAGACCGGACAGTACGAGCTTGCCATTAAAGAGTATGAAGCGTTGATTCTGCAAACGCCGCACAATTCCTCGCCCTACATTCGCGCGGGCTTGCTTTATGCGCATGTGCAGGATTTCGATCGCGCCCTGGATCGTTTGCTCAAGTCGATTGCGCTGGAGCCTTCCGCCGACGCCTGTAAAGTCGTGGGTGCGATTCTTGTCAGTCGACAGCAGCCGGACAAGGGCGTGCCTTATCTGCAAAAAGCCTTGCAGCTCGCGCCCAACGACGGGCAGACGCTCTACAATCTCGCCGGCGCGTACATGATGCTCGGCCAAACCGAGAATGCCCGCGCCGTCATTGCGCAATTGGAGAAATTGTCGCCGGGGAATGCGAAGATCGAGCAGTTGAAGCAGCAGTTGAAGGGTTGATTTTTGATTTTGAGGCATCCAGGTTGGACACAGATTCAACAGATCTACACAGATAAAATCAGTGTGAATCCGCTTTGATCTGTGTTCGAAAATTTTGATTCTGGCGCGCATGCAGTTTTACAGCGATTCTTTATGGAGTTTTAACCCGTTAGCAAAGCATGAATTCACGGATTTACAAAAGCATCATTATTTGCATTTATTCTCTTGTGGGTTTGTTCTTGTTTGCGGCTTGCGGGAAGGAAAAGGAAATCAACCCCACGCTCGCGCAAGTCGGCGAGCGCAGCATTTCGCAAAAGGCCTACGAGCATCGCCTGCGCAAATTTTTGATGCTCACGCCGGTTGACAATGCGACCACACGCGAAGCTTTGTTGCAGACATTGATCGACGAACAAGTCTTGCTGCATGAAGCCGACCGGCGTGGTTTGCGCGAGCATGAAGATTTCAAACATTACGCGCAATCGTCGCACACAGATGCGGTGCTGGAAGTTTATCGCGATCAAATGGCGGATGCCCGCACCGTGGTTACTGAACAGGATTTGCAGGCAGCATTTGCCCTGATGAACGAAAGCGCAGCGGCACGGCATCTCTTCGCGCCCTCGCGCGAACAGGCTGATGCGCTTTATGAACAATTGCAGGCCGGCGCAACCTTCGAGGCATTGGCGCCCCAGGTTTTTAAAGATCAGCGCTTGGCGGACAGCGGCGGCTATCTCGGCTATTTCAAGTGGGAGGATATGGATCCGACGTTTGCGGCCACTGCGCAGAAACTCAGTGTCGGAGAAATCTCCGCGCCGGTACGCACGAAATTCGGTTACAGCATCATCAAGCTCGAGGATCGCAAACCCGCGCCGCTGTTGACGGAAACGGAATACGCCAAGATGCGCAAGAAACTCAACTGGATCGTCACGCATCGCAAGCGCGCCGCCGCGATTCAGGAACTCGATCAGGAAACGCTGGTCCAACTCGACATTCGTTTTAATGAAGATACGATCGCACAGATGTGGCAATATCGCGGCGTGGAAACCAACGGCAAAATGGACGAGCAAGAGGGAGGCGCCGCGTTGCCGGTGATTGCGCCGGAAACCGAAGTGGCAACCATCAAAGGCAAGCCGTTCACTTTCGCAGAATTTCAAGAACGCGCGCAATGGACTTCCGAACGCCAGCGCCAGCGCATTCAAAGCCGGGAAGAGTTAAAAAATTTTGTCTCCGGCTTGATTTTGCGTGACGAGTATTTGCAGCGCGCGCGTGCCGCCGGCGCGGAGAAAGATGAGAAAGTCAAACATCTCACGCGCGAGCGGGAAGACGAATTTTTGATGAAAAAAATGGTGAGCCTGTTGACGGATACCGTAACCGTGCCACTGGATTCGCTGCGGCAAGCTTACGAAGCGCAACCGCAGCAATTCACGCATCCGGCACAAGTGCATGCGCGGGAAATCACCGTTGCCTCGCGGGAACAATGCGAGCAAATTTTGAGAGAAGTAAAAGCCGGCGGCGATATTGCCGCATTGGCAAAACAGCATAGTTTGCGCAAGTGGACGGCGGAACGCGGCGGTGACGCCGGTTTCGTTACCAAAGGTGATTTGGGTAACTTCGCCGAAGATATTTTCAAGCTCAAGCCCGGTGAAATTGCCGGGCCATTGCAGGACGGCGAGTATTTTACACTCGTGCAAGTGGTGGAGGTGAAGCCGCAACGCCAAAAGACGTTTGAAGAAGCTGTGCCGGAAATCCGCGCGCTGCTGTTGCCGCTTTACCGCCAGCGCGCGTTGCAGGCGCAGTTGGCGAGGTTGCGGGAGGCGATGAGCATCGACATAAAACGGAAGGTTTATCAGCGGATTGCCTCGCCGTTTTGAAAGCAAAGATTTTTCTGACCACCAAGATACGAAGACGCTAAGAAAACCTAGTGTCTTTGTACCCTAGTGATAAAATTTTTGGTGCGGCTTGTCCGAGTTGAGTTTTATGAAGACATTATTGCTAACGACATTGATTTTTGTACAGATGTTGATGGGCGATACCGCGATACTAGCAATGCAGTCGCCAGAAAATGTGGTATTGGCTAACCACGCCTTGTTGGGCCCGGCAAAGGCCGTAGCTGTCGAAGGAAGGTTTGCTTATTTGGCAGCAGGCGGAACCTTTGTTGTCATCGACATCCAGAACCCAGAACAACCGATTCAAGTCGCCGCAACCGAAATTGGCGACAGGATTAATGATATTTTTGTTGCGAATAGTTATGCTTATCTTGCTGCATCGAAGTTTCACATTTTTGACCTCACAGACCCATATCACCCCCAGGAGAGAGGCGTTCTCGAAATTGACGGGTCACGGGTTGTTGTGAAGGACAATTATGCATATTTGTGCAGTGGCGCTCTCGGTTTGCGTATCATTGATAGTGCAGACAAAAGTGTTCCAATGGAAGTCGGTGTTTTTGATCGCAATTCGGTGTTAGATGGGGTGCATGCGGACAACGCTGTGGATGTTCGCGTGCTCGGCGAGCTCGCTTACGTTGGCTTTACGGGCGTGGGTGACAGCAACGGCCAGGGTTTTTGGATTGTAAATATCGCGGACAAAGCCAGGCCTCAACCAGTCGGTTTCTATGATCCTGAAGTCGGAGTACTCAGTGTTGAAACGGATTCCAAGCTAGCGTATCTCGGCACAACAAATGGATTGCAGATCATTGATCTTGCCGATGAAACACCGCCACGATTGTTATCAACTTTTCCTGATGAGGCCAGAGATCTCAAAAAAGAAGGAGATGTTCTACACCTCGCTTCTCGATTTGGTATTTTGGCGTTGGATATCTCCAATCCCGCGAACCCACAAATTCTCAAAAAGTATTTTTCGGAAGCGGCCTGCTGGCGCGTGCAGGTGCTCAACGGCATTACCTATGCCGCAGCAGATTATCAAGGACTGCAAATTGTCGACATCAGTCCAGTTAGCGCTTCCAAGATCATCGGAGGGTTGTCGCACAGCGGTGCGATCTCAAGAATTTGGGCTTACGGCAATCATGTATACCTTGTTGAGGGCCGATTTGGCCGACCAGCTGTGTTACGCATCATGAGCATCGCAGATCCTGTTCAAATGAACACGGTTGCACATCTACCTATCGAACCTGTTGCAATCGCTTTCTGGCAGCATTTTGCTTATGTCCTGACGCTGGAGAATGTACAAATCTGGGATATCTCTTTTCCGGAGGTGCCGCAGACGGTGGGACAACTTAACATGCCTGGTGCCCGACATATTGAAATTCATAACGGTAATGCTTATGTCACAACCACGGATGAAATACACGTTTTTGATCTTTCTGATCCTGTTCGCCCGGCAGGGCTTGCGTCGACTCTTGCACGTGGGATCGTAGACATTGAAATTTATCAAAATTATCTTTTTGCGCTTTTGCAAAATAACCCGAGGATCGAAGTATTTGAAGTTTCTATTCCCAGTTCACCGAGTAAAATTTCCATCACGGAACTTAATGATGTGGTAAACAGCTACTCTCAAGTTCATGCTGCCGGTTCCGGGCTCTGTATCATTTCCTGGTGCAATCTTCATCTCTTCGATGTAACAAAACCGGAAGAGCCATTTGAGAGAGCAGATCGCAATGTTGGATGTTATTTGAAGAAAAACGCTTTCGTGACGAGCGAGAAGCTTTTTTTGACGAATGGAGAAACGGGCATCGAGATTTTTGATCTCTCCCGCATGGAGTCATTACCGAAGTTGGGCGGCTACATCTTTGGCAACTACCTGGCCTCCGATGTTTATGCTGATCAGAAATGGATTTATCTCGCATACGCTGATGCGGGTTTGCATGTTTTATGGCATGATTTTTCAACTCTTGTTAGGTTGTCGCACGACAAGGAAACGCCAGTGGCGATTATTCGTGTGGGCAGTTATCCCAATCCCTTCAACGGATCAACTCGCATCGAGTATCAAATTATGGATTTTGGTTTAGTCGATGTGAGAATCTTTGACGACAAGATTCCAATAGCAGGCCTGTTGCCAGCGGTGCTTATTGTGTCCGTGTGCAGTTAGCCACTACTGTTGTAATGAACAAAATCCTGTTGATTAGGTGATTTCTCACGGACAGGGGAAAGAACATGTACATCAAGAACAACAACAAGTAGAGCAGGAGGATAATTATGAATCGGTACACTCAGTCTCCCTTGCTTGCCGCTGTAGTTTTTAATATCTACCTTAGTTGTAACATGATTTTCGCACAAGAAAACTTTTATTATCCACAAGGAAATAACGGTGGAATCGCTTCGGGCGCACAATCTATTTCTGCAAAGGCCCTAGATATTCCATTTCTAAACGGCGTTGACTTTGCTGACAGTTTGCATGGATGGTTTGTCGGTAACGAAGGCACGGTTATTCACACTGGTGATGGAGGAAAGAGCTGGGCGATTTTTAATATTGGGAGAAACGATGTCTATTTACGCGCCGTGGATTTCATCAATGAAAATCAAGGATGGGTCGCGGGCTCTTTTCAAGCGGGCAAAGGAATAATATTGCGCACAAATGACGGAGGTAGGTTTTGGCAAGAACAACATGTGGAGAATAGCGGTGATTTTTATACCATCGAATTTCTGGATGAAAAGCATGGCTGGGCGGGCGGCCAATCCACCGGAATTTGGTATACAACGGATGGAGGAGTGACATGGCTTAAGGGCGAACCGGCGCTCAGGAACGGATTTGTTTTGTCGATTTGCTTCTTAGACTCCTTGAATGGCTGGGCCGACGGCTTCGGTTCGGGAGTTGTCGGTTTACCTTTGCTTCACACGACCGACGGAGGGAAAAATTGGAAAGCTGATTCAACAATGCTCGGCGGTCAAAAAGTTTTTTTCACAGATTCTCTACGCGGCTGGATCATGCGCGCCAGTGGCGGCATTTGGCGAACCGTTGATGGAGGAAAAAATTGGCGCTATCATTCAGAACCACTGGCATCCGGACAATTCCTGGATATTTTTTTCCCAGATTCACTTGTGGGCTATATTTCCAGTGAAGCTGGCACTTTTTCAAGCACTGACGGAGGCAGAAATTGGCAACTGGTTTCAGGGGAGAGAGCAGAAATGATGTATTTTATCAATCGTCATTTCGGATGGGGAGCTCGTGTCACAGGGCGTTATATTGGCTCAAAGAATTTGGCCTATACATCAGATAGTGCCAAAAGCTGGAATGCCGTTGCCGTTACTTCTGTGGATGATATCCCGACCTTTAAACCAAACCAGCCGGATTTCACTTTACGTGCGAGCTACCCCAACCCATTCAATGCCCAGGCCAAGATTTCTTTTCAGCTTCATCGCTCTCGTGTTCCTCTCAAGCTCGGAATTTATGATATTCACGGGCGGGAACTTCGGGCTTTGCTTGATGAGCCTCTTCCTGCCGGTATTCATCATGTTATCTGGGATGGCAAAGATGAAGCCGGGCACGACGCCGCCAGCGGGGTTTATATTACTCAAATCATTTCTGGCGGAGAACAGCAAATTGCCAAGATGACTTTGATTAGATAATCTGACAAAGTAACAAGAACTCTAACTGCTTGTGACTTCAACTTGAAATTTTAAATTTTGTGACCGCTTTCACAATCCCCAAGGAGGGACGATGAAACTTTCGTCAAAGTGTTTTCATCTTGTGTTGGCGCTGCTTTTGGCCTTGAGCCAGATGTTGCTGGCCGGCACCACCGGCAAAATTGCCGGCAAGGTGACGGACAAGGCCACCGGCGAGGGCCTGCCCAGCTGCGCCGTGGTGATCAAATCTCAAATCAAAGACGGGAACGAAGTACCGCTCGATCGCGCGCTGGGCGCTGCGACAGACATTGACGGCAACTTTGTCATCATCAACATCCCGCCAGGACGCTATGTGGTGCAAGCCTCGTTCATCGGGTATCGCTCGATCTCGCTGCGCGACGTGGTGGTTTCAATCGATGTCACAACCACGATCAATTTCCCCTTGGAAGAGGCCACGCTGGAAACTGATGAAGTCGTGGTGGTAGCAGAGCGCGAAATCATCAACAAATCGATTACTTCGTCGCAAGCGAATATTGCCTCCGATCAGATTCGCGCCTTGCCGGTGCAGGAAATCAATGAAGTGTTGAGTTTGCAGGCGGGTGTGACCGTGGGCCGCGGCGGCGACATTCACATTCGCGGCGGCCGCGCCAGCGAAGTGGCTTACTATGTTGACGGCGTGTCCGTAACCGACGTGTACAACGGCGGCTCTTCGGTGCGCGTTGAGAATGAATCCGTGCAAGAGCTGCAAGTGATCAGCGGCACGTTCAACGCGGAGTTCGGCAACGTCATGTCCGGCGTCATCAATCTCGTCACCAAAGACGGCAGCCAGGAATATCACGGCAGCGTGAATTTGTATGGCGGCGACTATATCAGTTCGGACAAGGATTTGTACCTCGGCATCGACGATGTGGATCCGCTTGCCACCAACAACGTGCAGGCGAGCTTGAGCGGTCCGGTGCCGCTGCTTGGCAAGCGATTGACCTTTTTCGCGACCGGCCGTTACTTCAACAGCGACGGCTGGCTCAACGGCCGGCGCATGTTCAACTATCTCACCGGCGACACGCTGGGCGTGTTCGGCGGGCCCAGCGGCAAAGATGCGATTGCCGGCGAAATCGTGCCAATGAATACCCGCGAGCAGCGCTCGGCGCAGTTTAAACTCTCGTACAAACTCGCCAATGCCATCAATGTGAAGCTGGGTTTGCTGGGCAATGATGACAACAGCGCGAATTATAACGGTTTTTATCGTTGGATTCCCGATGCGCGGCGCACAAATTATGACAGAGGCTACAATGCCAATTTGCAGTGGACGCATACCCTTGGCAGCCGCGCGTTTTATACGTTAAACCTGTCGCAATTCTACAAAGAGTTCAAAAATTACCTGTTCGAAGATCCGCTCGATCCGCGTCTGGTCGATCCTGATACCTCGCTGCGCGTCGATTCCGGATATGATCTCGCCACACTTGGCACGGAGAGCGGCTTTTTTGAGCGTGCCACCACCTCGCAAGTGGCCAAGTTTGATTACACCAATCAAATCGACTTGGTTCACCAGCTTAAGCTCGGTTTCGAAGTGAAACGCCACAAGCTCTTCGAAGAGAATATCAACATTCAACCGGCGCTTGGCCCGGATGGCGTGGAAATCGAGCCGTTCGTGCCCTCGATTCCGCCGCTCTCCAGCCCGAATCACAATCGCTACCGGTTCAAGCCCGTGGAGTTTTCGGCGTACGCGCAGGATAAAATCGAGTTTGAAAGTGTGGTGATCAACGCCGGTTTGCGTTTTGATTATTTCGATTCCAAAGGCCTGGTGCTGGTCGATCCCAGCGATCCCAATGTTTATGAGCCGCAAAACGACGCCTATCAAGTCTTGTCGTTGGAGCAGCGGCTGTCGCAATGGTACAAGAAGCCCTCGGCGAAGTATCAAGTCAGCCCGCGCTTCGGCATCGCTTATCCCATCACCGACAAAGGCGCGATTCACTTCTCGTACGGCCATTTCTTGCAGATTCCGTCGTTCGAGCTGCTCTATCAAAATCCCGGATTCAAAGTGCCGGTGGGCGGCGGCAATTACGGCATTTACGGCAATGCGGATTTGGAGCCGCAAAAGACCGTGATGTATGAGCTCGGTTTGAAGCAGCAACTGGGCGAGACCATCGGCATTGACATCACGGCTTTTTATCGCGACGTGCGTAACTGGGTCGGCACCAGCCCGCCGATTGAAACCGTGGGCGAAGGCGGCCAGGTCAACGCCAGCCGAACCTACTTCATTTATCGCAATCTTGATTATGCCAACGTGCGCGGTGTGACGTTTACATTGCAGCAATTCCGTTCGCGCATGCTGACCTATTCCATTGATTATACCTTCCAGGTCGCCGAGGGCAGCAATTCCGATCCCGGCGAAGAATTTGGCCGGCGCCAGGGCAATTCCGAGCCGACGCAATTCATCGTGCCGTTGGAATGGGATCAGCGCCATAATGTGAACGGCACCGTGACCTTTCAGCATAGTGGCTGGGCAGCGAGTCTGCTGGGCCGCTATCATTCCGGCCAACCGTACACGCCTTCAGTTCAGCGCGCCGCGCGCACCGGCACGAGCACGAATCTGAACTTTGCGCGCAACAGCCGCAATGCGCCTTATTTTATGGTGTTCGATTTGCGGTTGTCCAAGTCAATGCGTCTCGCGGGCTGGGAAGTCGCGCTGCTCGGCAATGTTTATAATTTGTTCGACCGGCGCAACGAGATCAATGTTTACGGCGATACCGGCCGCGCCACCAACTCCACCACGTTTTCCGAAGCGCGTTCGGCGACGATTCGCAACAACACCGCGGAAGAATTCCTGCGCCAGCCGGATCGCTTCAGCGAACCGCGTGAAGTGCAGTTGGGCTTGCGCCTGAGCTTCTGATTTCACCGGATGAGAAAGTAGAGCAGACAATGATTCTGCCGAATCATCATCTGCCATTCAAAAATCGCAATAACGAGGGAGCTTCTTCATGAAATTTTCGAGAATCCTGCTCATTCTGCTGCTCGCGTTGCCGGCGTTGGCCCCGGCGCAGTATGTTCCTTCGAAGGAGCGCAGCAACTTTAATGAGCGCCGGAAGACTTACACCAACGCCAATTTGGTTGGCACCACGATTTTCAACTATGGCATCACTGGCCGTTCCGCGGGCGTGCCGGATGAAATCCCCTACGAATGGCCGGCCAACACCCGCAAGTATTACATGGCATTGACCTCGCCGATGTATGGCGCCGAAATCGTTGACAATGCCGGCGTCACGCGGCGCATTGCAACCGCCGCACTCGGCAAACCCGACCGCAACAACGGCTCAAGCTGGGAATTGCAGCCCATCACGGGTTATATCAACACCGGAGCCGGCGCCAGCTCAGCGGTGGCAAATTTGCTCGACAGAAATTCCTGGCCCGCGTTTTGGCCGGATAAGCAAGAAGACGCCATCGATCCCGGCTGGCCGGGAAGTTGGAATGGGTTGTTCGGCAAAGTGCCGCCCGATCTCTCGGTTAAAACCGCAGATCAGGAATTCGTCTTCAAAACCGGCGACGACAATTTTGATAAATGGGATTATTCCCCGGATGAAACCGACCTCACTCGGCGCGGCCTCGGCATTGTGATGGAAACGCGCGTGTTGCAATGGAGCCAGGTTTTAGTGCAAGATGTCGTCTTTATTCTTCATTATTTGAAGAATGACGGTTCCAAGCTGCTCCCGCGCTTCGGCGTGAACATCTTGCTCGCGGATTTGGTGGGCGGCGATGGCGGCGATGATATTGCCTATTTCTCCCTGGCCACGGATGTCGCGTGGTCAACCGATGCTGACGGCATCGGCGACCAGTTTTTTGGCAGCGATCCCGTGGGCGTGGTGGCAACCTCGTTCCTTGAAACGCCGGGTAATGACAGCGACGGCATTGACAATGATTTGGACGGCGAAGCAAATAGTCCGATCATCACGCTGGAAATTATTACCGGCGAGCGGGCAGACAATCTGCAGGATGACAACGGCAATGGCCTGATCGATGAAAGCGAAATTCACATTTTCCGCACCTCGCCGATTTTTAACCCTGGCAATGGTTCGAGGCCGGCAGCCCGGTGGTTACGGCTGCCATGCTCGCCGGCGAAATCCCCGGCAATGGCCGCGATGACAACGGCAATGGCTTGCGCGATGAAGGCCAGGAGGATTTGAATCGCGCCTATGCCGACGGCATTGACAACGACGGCAACGGTTTGATCGACGAAGGCATCGACGAAATGATCGATGAATCGCGCGAAGACGGTATTGACAATGATGGCGATTGGAATATCGCCACGGATGATGTCGGCCGCGATGGCCTCGCTGGAACCGGCGATTTTGGTGAAGGCGACGGCAAGCCCACCTCGGGCGCCGGCACCAATTTGCCGGGTGAGCCGAACATTGACAAAACAGACATCTCAGAGTCCGATCAAATCGGTTTTACCAATATTCAATATGGCGGCTCGGGCGATCTCAACGCCAGCCTGGCCAACGATGCAACATTTTTCAACCGGTTTTTGGTGCCGGGCATCGGCAATATCGGCGGTATTACGGGCGACTATAATTTGTTCGTCGGCGCTGGTTTGTTCCCCATCCCGGCGGGCATCACCGAACGCATTTCCATGGCGGTGTGCATGGGCCAGGACACGACGGACGCGCTGTTGAATCGCGCGGCGGCGCAAACCACGTATGACACCGACTATCAATTTGCGTTGACACCCTTGCAGCCCACGCTCAAGGCGATTGCGCAGGACGGCAGGGTTCATCTCTATTGGGATGACGCCGCCGAGCGTTCGTTTGACCGCTTTCTGGCGCGCCTGGGCGAGAACGGCAATGATTTTGAAGGCTATCGCATTTATCGCGCCACCGACGCCTCGTTCAAAGACGTTTCTGTGATCACGGACGGCGCCGGCAATATTACGCTGCGCAAACCTATCGTGCAGTTCGATCTGGTGGATCAATACGAAGGCTATCATCCCGTCGATCTCAACGGCGTGAAATTCGACCTGGGCCGCAACACCGGCATCGTGCATCACTGGGTCGATGAGAACGTCATAAACGGCCAGCGCTATTTTTATGCCATTACTGCCTATGATTATGGTTTGGTCGACCGCAACGAGCCGACCAAAGGCATTCCGCCGGGTGAAAGTCCGGTGTCGATTCAGCGGGATTTTGCCAACCCCGGCGAGTTTATTTACGGCCGCAATGTTGCTATTGTCACGCCCAATGCGCCTTCCGCAGGTTACATCAAACCGGCGCGCACGATTGAGCATGTGACGGGCGCATCTTCCAGCGTGATTGATGTGAATCTGTTTGATCGCACGGCATTGTTGCACGGCCAGCGCTATCGCATCACATTTGAAGATACGACGATCGTTACCCCGGGCCGCGAAGATACGCTTAAAACGAAAAACTTCTCGCTTACCCGGCTGTCCTCACCGGAAGTTGTGCTGGTTTCGCGCGGCGATTTGAAGAGCGATCAATTGGTGTATGACGGGTTTTATCTGACCTTCGCCAATGAGCCGCAAGTGCAGGCTGATTTAACCAACAGCTTTTGGCGGCCCAACGGCAACGAGATTCATGCGCCGGATTTTCGCATTCCCACCGTGGGTTTCAACAAAGGCGTGAAGATTGCGAATGATTATGAAATCATTGTGGGCGCGCCGGCCTCCGGGCGTTCGTCTGTCATCAGCTTCGGCGGCTTGTCCTTTACCGAAATCCCGGTAAATTTCAGAGTCCGCAACGTCACGCTGAATCAAGATATCGAATTCGCATTTTTGGATTCGGATCGCACCGGAACGACGCCGGAATCGGCGCTGCTCTCGCGCACGCAGAACCAGATCGACCGCATCTTCTTTATTGAAAATGTGCGCGGCCAGCGCGCCGTCACCTGGTTTGCCAGCTTCGCGACGACGTTTAATGCCGCGCGGCGCAATCCGCAAGCCGGCGACACGCTTTTCCTCGCCACTTCCAAGCCGTTCTTGAGCAGCGATGTTTATGAATTCACGATTGAGGGCGAGAAAGTCGACTCGGACTCCGCCAAAAATGCTTTGAGTCGTATTCGAGTTGTGCCCAATCCCTATGTTGCTGCGGCTTCGTGGGAACCGCTGAATCCGTACACCACCGGCCGCGGGCCGCGGGGACTGCACTTCAACCATCTGCCGCAAACATGTACTATTCGCATTTTCAACGTTGCCGGCGAGCTGGTGGATACCATTGAGCACAATGCGCCGGCAGGCGATGGCACCGCCGTGTGGGACATGTTGAGCCGCGACAATCTTTCGATTTCGTACGGCCTTTATGTCTTTCACGTCAGCGCGCCCAATGTCGGCGAATATATCGGAAAATTTGCGGTGATCAAGTGAGTGTCCAGAAATCACTTTCCGAGTTCGTCGTAGCCGTGCCCCCTTGTGGGGCATTGATGGAACGCGAAATTTCAGTGTTTCACCAGCCGCCCACCAGGGGCAGGGGCTACGTTTGTAAGGCAAGTTGTTTTTAGTAGAACCCTAAGTGAGAAGGCGAATGCTACTTCGAACTTTTAATCTTGGAGCATAAATATGAAAAAAAGTTTGCTCATGATGCTCGTATGGGCGACGTTGCTGGTCAATGCCGGGCTTGATCCCGCGGCTGCGCAAGAAGATCTCACAAAATCCGGCACCACATCCGCCAAATTTCTGGGCATTCCCATCGGGCCGCGCGCAACGGCCATGGGCGGCGCTTTCGTGGCGGTCGCCAATGACGCCTCTGCAAATTATTGGAACCCGGGCGTGCTGGGTCTGCTCGAAAAGAACGAGCTGTTTCTCATGCACTCAGAATATTTTGCCGATCTCGGGGTGGATTACCTCAGCGCGGTTTTTCCCTGGGAGGGTTTCGGCACCATCGGTTTGAGCGTCACGACGCTGAATACTTCGGAAATGTTGGTCACGACGGTCGATGATCCGGAAGGCCAGGCAGGCTCGACCTTCGATGTCGGCAGTTATGCCGTAGGCTTGAGCTACGGCCGCCAGTTGACGGAAAAGTTTGCGATTGGCGGCACGGCAAAATATGTTTCCGAGCGCATCGCCAATTCCAAGGCCTCCGGAATCGCGGTGGATGTGGGAACGGTATTTACCACGCCGTTTCGCAACATTCGCCTGGGCGTCAGCATCTCGAATTTCGGCCAGAAGATGCAAATCCGCGGAGATGATTTGCTGGTGCAAAAGGATATCGATCCTTCCATCGGCGGCAACAATGAAAGCGTGAATGCGCTTTTGTCGACGGATCGCTTCGATTTGCCGCTTAGCCTGCGCATCGGGCTGGCGCATGATTTGATCAAAAACGCAAACAATCGGGTAACGCTTGCGGTGGATGGCTTGCACCCGAATGACGCCGCGGAGAGTGTGAATGCCGGCGCGGAATACGCCGGATTCAACGAACGTTTCTTCGTGCGCGGCGGCTATCGCAACCTCTTTTTGAGCAATAACGAGAATTCGTACACCGTTGGTTTTGGCGTGCAACATCGCACCAGTTCCCTGCATTTTCAATTTGATTATGCCTATGCGGAGCAGCGCCGCAACATCGCACCAGTTCCCTGCATTTTCAATTTGATTATGCCTATGCGGAGCAGCGCCATTTGCAGGGCATTCATCAATTCGGCATTGCGCTGCGGTATTAAGGCAGCGGAATCATGAACGTGCTTGCTTTGCTTTATAGGCGTTCTCTATCAAAAAGTCATTCAGCGAATCTTGTGAAGGACTCGGGCATTGTACCCGGAACTTCACGAGTCCCTTACAGGATGACAGGACAAAGAGGGATGAATGTTTCATGATAACAGTGCACGGTGTCTTGTTGTTATGATTTTTGCAAGTATCCAACGATAAACCGCAACACAAAGGAAATCGCCAGCGGAAAGAAACAACCCAGCGGATGATTTTTTATCGGTTGACTTGTTTCCATCCGCTGGGAAAATTTTTTGCTTTTAACGCAACAGCGTCACTTCAGAGGAACGACACAGATTTTCGGACAAGTTGAGAATCGAAGCTCTTCGAGCAGTATTGAAAATTTTGCCCACAAAAGTAGAACTGCTGCAGAAAGAAAAAGGCCTTTTCGGTGGGATTTCATTTCAGTGGGCGAAACACTTATAGAATTTTAGTCTAACTTTGAGCGGCTTACGGCCTAATGTACTTTAGAATGTCTTTCACGAAGAATCCGCAAACACATTTCGACAAAAACCGAAATGTCGAGAGATTCTATTAGAGTTCACCAACCCACTTTTATCCTTTAACTTCATTTTTTGGAGGTAGCAGTATGAAGCAAGTGCGAAGGGCGGTTTTGATGGTCTGCTTCGGACTGT
>QEVD01000176.1 GCA_003576975.1 Candidatus Zhuqueibacterota bacterium | reverse complement strand
GGCTTCAAGTTGGATGTGACTCATCAGATCACCAGCGCATCTGCGCTTCATGCCGGCGCACATGCCGCGCGGTTGATCGGCGAAAATCGCCTGACCGCGCTCGACAGTCTCGGAGAGTTCAAGTATATTAAAGACACCTTTCCTTACACCAACGCAAGAAATCTTCTGCTCGCCCGCCAAAAGGTCAATTTGTTGTCGCCTTATTTTAGCGTTTGCCTGCTGCAACCTTTTTGGAGCATGGAAGTGGGCGCGCGAGTTCCCACGATTTTTCCGGACGGCCGCGTGTGGGTTGAGCCGCGTGTGCAATTTACCCTGACGCCGGCACCCGCTGTGCAACTGACACTGGCGGCTGGAGACTATCATCAATTCACCGATCGCAGCTTTGCCAGCGAGGCCAAGTCTGGTGACAGCCCGGGCGCCGGTGAGTATGTCGTGCGCGCAGAGGCACGTTCACCCTCGCGCGCAGGCCACTGGCGCGGCGAGATTTCGTATCGCCCACAGGCCGATTGGGCGCTCGCTGTGGCAGGCTTCAAAAAGCAATATGATTTTGCTGGGCAATTTTATCTGGGCCGCATCAATTATCATATTTGGCAGATACCGCTGGCGCACGGCCACAGCAGCGGCATGGAATTCTGGCTGGGCAAAGTGCGCGGCCTTTCGCAAGGCTGGTTGAGTTATACCCACAGTCATGCGCGCTATGTGAGCGCGGGCGGCACTTCGTTTCAGCCGTACTTCAATCGCGAGCGCATCCTCAGTCTTGCCTTCACGCGCTATGTTTCGTCGCGTGTGCAGCTCAAATGGCATTACTCCCGCGCCTCCGGCTATCCCGTGCGCGCGTGGGATTTGGGCGATATCGAAGTCCGGCCCAACGATTCAGCCGAAGAGTTGGCGCGGGCTTATTTCAGTGAGACAAGAGAATCAGGCAGCCGCGCGCAACTCGCGTTCGGTTTGAGCTGGTTGATGGCCGGAAGTGACAAGCCCCATACTTTTGAGGCCGCTGTTTTACACACGCACGAAGAACAACTGAGCGGTGAAATGCAGGGGAGTTTTCGGTTGTGGTTGGCGCTGCATTTTGCAAAATGAGCCGCGCGGCAAGCCACATGAGATTTGATTTCACCTTGAGGAGATACGAACCATGAAAACGGCGTTCAGCAAGACATTCATCAACGCTGCGGCGATGTTGAGTCTGACCGGGTCGCTTTACGCCCAATGGATGCAACAAACGTTTCCCTCCACGGAGAATTTGTACAAGGTACGTTTTGTCAACAGTCACGTCGGCTGGGTGTTGGGCGCAAGCGGTGTTTACAAAACCACGGATGGCGGCATCTCCTGGACGATGCAAGACTCCACCGGCGGTTATGGCGATGCACTGTTTGCATTGAATGAGGATGTGGCATTCTATTCGAGCTCTGGACCGTTATCACAACCGTCTCCACGCTGGCTGCGCCGCACGATTGACGGCGGTATTTCCTGGCAAACGGCAGACAACAGCTATTTCCGTTACTCGGATTTTGCTTTTGTAAATGACAGCACCGGCTATGCGGTGGCGTCGAATCAGGATTTTTCCTCCGGCATTCTGAAAACAGTAAACCGCGGCAAAACGTGGCAAACGATCGCTACGCGATTTTCAGAGATCAAATATGAGCTTATTGCAATCACATTTGTGGATACGGCGCGCGGCTGGGCGCTCTCTTATGACGCCTTTGTGTACCACACCGATGATGGCGGAGCAACCTGGGCGCTGCAGGATTCACTTCGTCCGCGCCCCTTTCTTTTGCCCACACGCGATATTGTCTTCACGACGCCTGACAGTGGCTGGATTGTGGGAGGCCTTGCGGGCAACATGCTGATTGCCAGAACAGTTGATGGCGGCAACAAATGGGATGCGACAGTACAAGCGGGATGCAGCTTGCGCGAAGTCTCTTTTATGGATTCACAAACAGGCTGGATTGCCGGAGCCGTGCTCGGGCCGCCTTTCATTCTTCGCACACAAGACAGCGGCAACAATTGGCAAACACAAACCCTTCAACCTGCAACTTTTTCAGGCATTGAATCCTTGTTCATGATAAATGAAAAATTGGGCTGGGCTGTCGGTGGTACGCCGGGAAGAGTCTACAAATTCGATCATGCCACTTCTGTCGAAACGTGGCCATTGGCTTTGACCGCGCCGCCGGAAGCATTCTATTTGGCGCCCAATTATCCCAATCCCTTCAATGCCGGGACGCGCATTGCCTACAGCATTCCTCACGAGGCGCCGGTAAAAGTAGCGATCTATGATCTTTCCGGACGTGAAGTGGCGGTGCTGGAAGAAACGGTAAAACCGGCAGGTTCTTACAGCGTGAGGTGGGATGGCCGTGACTTCACGCGAAGGGAAGCTGCGAGCGGAATTTACCTTTACAAGTTGCAAACGGCCAAGATGGAACTCAGCAGCAAGCTTTTGCTGTTGCGGTGATATTCGAAAATTGGAGACTGCCATGAAACTCGGAACTTCAATCTCGGCATTCTCTGCCGTCGCGTTGGTGCTGGCGGCAGCCGCGTCCGGACAATCGCCGGAGAAAACCAGGCATGCGAAACCGCCGGCGCGCAATGCGGCAACCGGTGAGCCGCGTTATGCCCTGCTCAACATCAACAATGTCACCGCCTGGCTGCGCAACGACGGCTATTCCAACCATTCACCCAAAGGCTATAATGGCGGCTACTTCCCGCGCGGAAAAGAAAACGTGGTTTACCAGGATGGCTTCATCTGGGGCGGCAAGGCTTATGTCGATTCCAGTCACACGATCCCTACTCCATTCGGACAGATTGTGCGCGCTGGTGGAGCAACTTATGGCACCGGATTGCTGCCCGGACGCATCATCGGGTTTGGCAAGGAGGCCATCGCCGCAGATCCCCTGGCGCCGGAATCGCGCATTTATCGCATCCGGCGAGACTATTTCACCATGAGTGAAGAGGAATTGCGGCGCGACGCCGCCGAGGTGAATGAGATTGCGATTGATGAAGTCACCTTGGAACAAAGGCAGGCCGTGCGCGAGCAATATGCGCGCGACTGGCAGGAATGGCCGGTGGCTTTTGGCGCGCCTTATATCGATCGCAACCGCAACGGTTCCTATGAGCCACCACCGGCATTCTCCGCAATGTTTACCGCCGATGATTTGATCGCAGGCGGATACGACGAGCCGGGAATCTCAAATCCCGAATTTGATCAACCGGCAGATCAGGTGATTTGGACGGTGTGCAATGATTTGGACCGCGCCACGGCCTCGCGATTTGGCGCCTCAGAGCCGTTGGGCTTGGAAGCGCAGATCACACTTTGGGCACACAAAACCCAGGCAGATTGGGGCAGCTACTATTATCGCCGTTTGCGCCTGATCAACAAGGGCGGCGTGGCGATCAACGAGTCAGGTGAAAAAGGCGCAGTCTGGTTCGATCAAATGTATTTATCTCAATGGGCAGATGGCGATCTCGGGAATGCCGGTGATGATCTGACAGGTTGTGATACACTGCTGAGCCTGGGATATTTCTATAACGGTGAGGGAGACGACAGTAAGTTTCATCAGGCGGGCTTGGCCACACCTGCAGTTGGATACTGTTACTTGCAGGGCGCGCGTGTCCCTGCAGACGGCGCAACAGCGTACTTCGAGATGAAAAAAGTAACCGGATGGAAAAATCTGCCCATGACAAGTTTCGTGCCCTGGGGCCCAGGTGATCCTTATGGCGAGCCGGTGAATAGCAATTATGAAAACGGTGCACTGATCTGGCACAGAGTGTTACGTGGTTTTGTTCCCCTGCCAGGTCCGCAGGATCACTATTTTGTATTTCCACCGGGCATGACGCCTGGGCCGTTTCCCTTCTCCGGTGATCCCATCAGACGAAGCGGCCACATAGACGGACTAGGCATGAATTATTCTTATCGATCCGGAGATCGTCGAGCTGTGATGAATACCGGACCATTTACGCTGGCACCCGGAGACACCCAAGAGGCCGTGGTCGCCGTGATCGCCGGCATGGGAAGCGATCGTTTGTCCAGCATCAAGGTTGTGAAGTTCATTACCACCAACCTGCGTTCGTGCTATCCCGCACCGTACAAATTTCCCCCGACCGAAGTCGAGCAAACTCACGACGAAAGGCCGCAATACTACATGCTTTCGCCCAACTATCCCAATCCCTTCAATGCCGGGACGCGCATTGCTTACAGCATTCCGTACGAGGCGCCGGTAAAAGTAGCGATCTATGATCTTTCCGGACGTGAAGTGGCTGTGCTCGAAGACGCGCAGAAACCGGCGGGATTTTATGAAGTGGCTTGGGAGGGCCGCGACCATGCCGGGCGCGAGGTTCCCAGCGGCGTTTATTTCTACAAACTGCGCGTGAATTTTCGAGAACTCAGCCGCAAGCTTTTGCTGCTGCGTTAAGCCGCACCGGTTGACAAACAAAATGACAGTTTTGCCTACCTTGACGGTAGCGGAATCATTTTTTCGAAAGATGGGCAGAGTCCCCAAGGCATGAATCATTGGAAGGCGCGAGCAGGCCGGAAATCATCGCAGAAAGAAATTTTCTATTCCTACCTCAAAACTTTTTGAATGCGATATTGCTCATTGTTTTGCTGCTTTGTATCTTCCCGCCATGACTTCAAGAAGCCGTGCTTCAAATAATGGTGCTCAAAATTGGCTGCTGTTCCGTTGCGGCAACTTTGCCAATTGCAGCAGAATGGCATTCTGGAGCGCCGCGACACCTCAGGTTTCAGTCGATACAAAAATCTTTTGTTCGTGACAAATCATTTGTTGAAAATCATTTCATCCTGGGAGATGGCTTCATGCTTTTTCGCATGCTTTATGACGACAAACTCGCGCAGGCATCTTACCTAATTGGCTGCCAGCGCACGGGCGAAGCTTTGATAATCGATCCGGAGCGCGACGTCGAGCGCTATATCAAGGCCGCGGCGCAGGAGGGCATGCGCCTTGCGGCCATCACCGAAACGCATATTCACGCAGACTTTCTTTCGGGCTGCCGCGAACTGGCCGAGGCTACCGGCGCGAAACTCTATCTTTCCGACGAAGGCGACGCCGATTGGAAATATCAATGGTTGCATCAAAAATCCGGCGGCGGCAGCTACCCTCATGAGTTGCTCAAGCATGGCAGCATCTTCAAAGTCGGCAATATTCAAATTCAAGCGCTGCATACGCCCGGCCACACGCCGGAGCACATGAGTTTCATGGTGACGGATCTTGGCGGCGGCGCCACCGAGCCGATGGGCATTGCCACCGGTGATTTCGTTTTTGTCGGCGATGTGGGCCGCCCGGATTTGCTGGAAACTGCCGCCGGCCAGGTAGGTATGAAAGAAAAATCAGCGCGTACGCTGTTTCATTCCTTGCAAGAATTCAAAAAGCTGCCGGACTATCTGCAACTGTGGCCGGGGCATGGCGCGGGTTCGGCGTGCGGCAAAGCGCTGGGCGCGGTGCCGCAATCCACGGTGGGTTATGAAAAACGCTTCAATGCCTCGCTGGCTTATGCCACCGAGGAGGCGCGTTTTGTCGAAGCCATTCTTGACGGCCAAAGCGAGCCGCCATTTTATTTCAGCCGCATGAAACGCGACAACAAGCTGGGCCCGGCGCTGTTGGGAAAATTTCCCGCGCCGCAAATGCTCGATGCCGCCGGCCTGGGCAAACTCAACGGTCAAGAGGCCACGATCGTCGATACACGGCCGTGGTCTGCGTTTGTCAAAGGCCATCTCAAGGGCGCGCTGCATGCGCCGTTCAACAACGCCTTTCCGACCATCACCGGTTCCTACATTTTGCCGGACAGCCCGATTTATCTCATCATCGACAGCGCACGCCTCACGGAAGCCGTCACCATGCTGATTCGCATCGGGTTGGATAATGTGGCCGGTTATGCCACGCCCACCACGCTGGCGGATTATCAGGCCAAGGGCGGCGCACTTACGACGCTGGAAGAGATCGATGCGCCGGAATTGCAGCGCCGTTTACAAAATCAGGATTTATTCGTGCTCGACGTTCGCGCGGCATTTGAATATGAATTGGGACATTTGCCCAATGCGCTGAATGTCGCGCACACGCGCATATTCGACCATCTTACCGAGCTTCCCAAACAAAAAACGATTTTGGTGCATTGCCAAACCGCAGCGCGTTCACGGCCCGCAGCAGCCATACTGGCGCGGCACGGCCATCGCGTCGTTCACCTCGCGCAGGGTTACCGCAGTTGGGTGCAGGCAGGGGGAGAGACGGCGGCGTGAGCGTAACTCTGGCAGCGCGTTTGCGTATGATTCTCCGCCGCTTCTTGTTAAAGAAACCCCATTGCCGCCAGAACACGAAGGCTCTAAGCTTCCTTCCAGCACGATGACGGCTAGCTTGTCGAAAGTAATAACACAAGCATTCGCGCAACTGGAGTTTCTTCATGACTTCGTGTCCTGGCAGCCGGAATGAATTCATCGCAATTCTCAAAGCCCTATGGACGCAAGAATCTTCCAACGCATTCATGAAAATCTGCTCCGCCAGCGCCAAAATTTGCTCGATTGGCTGCAGTACACACCGAATTCCAAAAAACAAATTCACCTCGGCCCGGCAGAAGAAACTGCCGTGCAAGCGCATTTGCAGATTCTTGACACCGCCCTGGCAAAGGCCGAAGATAAAACGCTGGGAATCTGCAAAATTTGCCATGATTACATCGAGCCGGACCGCCTGGAAATGGATTTTACCGCCAATGTCTGTCTCTCGCATTATTCCGTCGAGGATATGCGCCGGCTCGAAGCTGAATTGGAGTTGGCGCACAAAGTACACAAAGCATTGCTGCCGCAAGAACTGCCGCAGATTCCGGGTTTGCAGCTTGCCGCCTTCATTCAACCCGCGGATATTGTGGGCGGAGATTATTTTGATTTCTTCCGGTTCCGCGACGGCGCTTTGGGCCTTGCGATAGCAGACGTGATGGGCAAAGGCCTACCCGCGAGCATGCTCATGGCAAGCTTGCAAGCGTCGTTGCGCATTCTCGTGCCGGAGAACACCTGTCCGGCTGCGGTATTGCAGCGCTTGAACGGGCTCTTCTGCCACAACGTGCATCTTATCAAATTCATTACCATTTTTCTCGGACGTTTCGAGCCGGCCTCGCGCGCGCTGGAATATTGCAATGCCGGACACAACCCGCCGCTGCTGCTGCGCGGGAACAATCGTGATGACCGGCATTGGCTGCAACCGACCGGCGCGGCCATCGGCCTGGCGGAGAGTTTCGATTATCATGCGGCCACCGTCACCCTCACGCCCGGCGACGTCTTTATGCTTTATACCGACGGCGTCACCGAAGCCATGAACGCCGCGCATGAGGAGTTTGGCGATCAGCGATTGGCGGAGATTGCCTCCCGGCATCATGCGGCCTCGCCGCAAATTGCCATCCGGGAATTGCGCACGGCGTTGCAAACGTTTATCGGCAAGCAAATGTTCAGCGACGATGTGACGATCGTGGCCGGCAAGATGGAGCATTAAGATTTTTATTGCGCAATCCCGCCACCGATTTTCAGACAAACTGAAAATCGCAGATACTCGACAGCTTGAGACTCTGCCCACAAAAGCAAAAAGGCCTTTTTGAGAAATTTCAATTTTGTGGGCAAAAACCCTTCAGAATTTTATTCGAACTTTGAGAAGCGAATCGCCAAATCGCGGCGACTATGATCACGGATTGGAAGATTTAGCCGAGTCTTTTCTCGACGCCGCCGGCCTCTTGATTTCGGCTTGTACCACGTTTACGGCACCGGACTCAACGATCAACTCAATGAAGTTTTTGAGAATCACCAGGCTGAGTTCGTGAAGTTGACGGCGGTTGATCGTGGCCCAATGCTATCCCCGGCAGCTTCGCCGTTGATGGATGCAACGCTGTCATAAAAAATAAAATCCACCCGCATTTGAACTCCGGGACCGGAGGCCTTTCGCGTGCGGGTGGATTTTTCGTTTTATTGATATGATGCGCCTCGGCTCAACCTTTGCGCATTTTTGTTTTGATGTTGGGCTGTCAGCGATCACCCGTTGCGCTTCCGCGCCGGTGGATCACTGCGCGCCGCTCAAATCTCTTCCCACAAATTTTTGATGGTTGCGTTCTCGAGCGCTTCGGTTTGCGTGCGCAGCCTGGGAACATCTTCGTTCATGAGCTGCGTCATGCACCGGTCGAAATAAATCGGGCCTTGCACCGCAATCTTGCGCGTTTCGTAAAGTCCGTCCAACAATGAATCGAGTATTTCTTTGCGGGTTTCGCGGCTGTCTTTGCCGGGATGAGGAAGATGAAGCGACAGCTTGAGCGCATGGCTGCTGACCCACGCTTCGTAATTGAGTGCAAGTTCAGCGGCCTTGCGGCGCAGATTTTCCGCGGCGGCGGCCTCCGTTGGCGCACCGGCTTCCTGGCACGCGGCGGTGATTTTTTGCAACCGTTCTGCCAGGCGGCGCAGTGCATCGATTTTGACTGCTGTGACACTGGGGGGCGCGAGCAATGGCTTGGTTGCGCTTGCAGCGACCACACCGTCGATGGCTTCGACGATTTCCTCGAGGCTGGCATCGCTGGTTTTCGTTTCAGTCGCCAAATCCCAGCGCCGTGTAGAAGCGGTCATGCTCCAGGGGATTTCACCGCCCGCAGCGCCATGCGTTTCGCCAGTTTTTTCTGAGACGCTGTGGTGCAGGCGCGTATTGCCGTTTTCCGGTTTTACGTTTTGCGCGAGACGTTCCAACATTTCATGCTGCGCCGCCAGCGCTTGTTGCGTTGCCGCGGTCATTTCCCGCAGCTTCGTAACCATGGCATCCATGCCGGAGGCCTCCTGGCCATCGCCGCCGGCCTCGGGTTGCGCTTCTTTATAAAGAAATGCCAAACGATTCGCCGCGATGGGAAGCGTAGCAGCGTCGTCTCCAGCGCTTGCCGTCGCATGTCTTCCCCCGTTCTCCCTCTCGGAGACTTTCGGCGCACGTGAAGAAGTGGTTGTCACAAAGCTTGCGGTACGGCCTTGCTCACGGCCCGTCTTTGTTTCAGACTCCGGTCGCGAGGTAAGCTGCGACTGGCTGGCAAAATCGCGGGATTTGGCGCCGCTCATGACGCTGAGCACAGCCAGCAACAGCACGCCGAGCACGATCACGGCGATCATTACCCACAATAAAATTTTGCCCTGCGCTTCCGCAGGATCTTCTGCCCGAGCTGCATCAATTGCAGCAGCGCTGGAATCAATTGCGGAGGTGATCGCTGACGAATCCGCGGCAGCAGTAACGGGGTTTGCCAACGGCAGATCAGGCGCGCCGATCATCAACCAGGCAGCGCCGCGATTGCGTTCAGGCTGATCGAGATTGGCAAAATCAAAACGCATTTGAAACGACCCGGAGGAATCGGCCAGTGCAAGCAAGGTCAAATCGAGAGTTGACAGGACGATCACGGCAGAGTCGCGCAACGCCCAGGAATAAGCCGGCAGCGTGCGCAGCACATAGCCGCTGCCGGCGAGGATGCGGCATTGATAGCGCTGCAACCGGAGCGAATCCGGCAACTCCAGCGTGAAGCGAACTTCGAAGCTGTCTGTGGGCGTGGTGATGGCCGGCAAGTGCAGCTTGGCGCCGGGCGCCAAGATCAAACGCTTTTCCTCGGCGCTGAAATTATTTGCCACGGCCAACAGCACCAGCAGCGTGGCAGATAGCAAAACACCTATTTTGATTTTCATATGAAACTCCTGAACAGACTTAAATTCCTTTTGGTCGCGACTTGCGCCGTGATGAATCCGATAAAATGAATGCCTCAGAAAATGATCACGGATGAAATAAAAAAACTTAATGCGGAGGTGATGGGAGAAACAATTTCGCGCGTTCGCCCCTGCCCG
>QEVD01000175.1 GCA_003576975.1 Candidatus Zhuqueibacterota bacterium | reverse complement strand
CACGAAACCGGCGCGTATCTCATCGAAGCATTCAACGACAAGTTGATGGCGCATACGGCTGTAGTCATCTCGCCGCTGGGCATGATCACCAAAAGCTCGGCGTTCGCGCGAAGCGAACTGATTTTTGTCTGCAATAAAATGACGGGTGAGCCGGTGGCCGGGGTGACTCTGCGCCTTATTCAACAACGCAAAGAGCAAGCGGTTGTCATTACAGACAAAAACGGCCTGGCATACTTCGAAAAAAAGCCCGTGAACCCTAGCGAGATTGAGGAAGAGTATGGGTCATCAAGCCTTATTCTCGGCCAGAAAGGCAATGATTTTGTTCTGTCTGACCCTTACTATTATTATGCCGGTGAAGAACGGCAATATGTCGTACATGCTTACACCGATCGTCCGATTTATCGTCCCGGCCAGATGGTTTATTTCAAGAGTATCGTGCGCCGATTGACGGAAGCAGGGTATCAAATTTACGGCAATAGCGACGTCGAAATCAAAGTTACGGATGCGCGCGGGAATGAGATCTACCGCCAAACGCTGAAGAGTTGGCAGAGGAACCGCCGCTGGGAAGTTATCAGCTTACGACCACGATTCCGGGTGGCATCACGCATTATGCCTCATTTAAAGTTGAAGAATACAAAAAGCCGGAGTACAAAGTCGAAGTGACATGCGATAAAGATCATTATGCCAATGGCGATTTGATTACCGCGAAGATCAAAGCGGATTACTATTTTGGCAGCCCGGTGGCAAATGCCCAAGTCGATTATTACATCTTCCGTGGGCGATTCTGGCGGCCGTGGTGGTATGGCACGGAATACGCCTGGTATTATGAAGATGAAGATTATGGTGGAGGCTACAGTTATCGCGCCGAGCTGTTGCAAAGCGAGTCCGGGTATCTTGATGAAAACGGGGAATTCACGCTGACTTATCAAGCGCCGCCGGCGGAACAAGATTTTTATTACCGCATCGAAGCGCGTGTGGTGGATGCCAGCCGCCGGCAAATCATCGGCTCGAAACAAGTCGTAGTCACGCGCGGCTTGTTCATGATTTCAACCTATACCGATAAATATGTTTATGCGCCCGGCGAGGACGTGACGGTTACAATCAAGACCATGGATTTCAAAAATAACCCAGTTTCTGCCAGCGTGAAAATGGAAGCGTTTGAGCAGAATTGGTTTGCGGGCGAGGGCTGGCGACAAATGGGTAAAGCCGCGACGCAAGAGGTGACGACGAATGCGCAGGGAGAGGCGTTCTTTAAATTCAAGACCAGCAAGGGCGGCTATTATTACATCACCGCCAATGCGGTTGACAGTCGCGGCAATAAAATTTCAACAAAAGAATACTGCTGGGTGAGTGAGCGTGGCGGTTATTCCAGCTATGCCGCAAAGGGTATCGAAATCATTCCGGACAAGCCCAATTACCGCGCCGGTGAAACCGCGCATGTGCTGGTAATCTCGCCGGTGAAGAATGTCTGGGCGCTGGTCACGGCCGAGGCCTCAACGATCCTCGAGCATAAGATTGTGCATATTGAAGGCACGTCGCAAGTGATCGATTTTGAGATCGACGAAAACCATCAGCCCAATTTCAGTGTTGGAGTGACGTTGCTGGCAAACGAAGAGTTTTATAATGAGAGCAAGAATGTCATCGTCATTCCCGAAGATAAATTTCTCAGCATCGATATCAATCTCAATGAAGATATTTTCCGGCCGCAAGAGGAGGGCGAGCTAACCATCAAAGTCACAAACAAGGAGGGCGAGGGGGTGTCCGCCGAACTTTCGGTCGGCATGGTGGATGAAAGCATTTATGCGCTGGCGCCGGATATGACGCGCGAGATCAAGCGGGTGTTTTACAGCAAACGCTACAATCGCGTGGCCACGCATTCTTCGGTTTATTTCAGATTTTATGGGTATGCGCGCGGCTTGGGCAGCGCAATGGCGGCGCGCAAAGCCGAGGGGTTCTCGCGCAGCGGCTTTGCCGATGTGAAAGCCGACAAGTTCAAAGAAGCGCGGGTGCGCAAGGATTTTCGCGATACCATGTTTTGGCAGGCCCAGGTGCGCACGAACAGCAATGGCATTGCAAAGCTCAAAGTAAAATTTCCGGACAATCTCACCACCTGGCGCACAACCGTGCGGGCAATTTCGGCAAACACCGAAGTGGGCGAGAAAATTTTCAAAAATCTCGTGCGCATGGATTTGATCGTGCGCATGGAAACACCGCGCTTTTTCACGGCCGGGGATGAGGCGACGATCTCAACCATCGTTCATAACTATCTCGATCAGGCAAAGCAAGCAAAGGTAAGCTTGCAGGGCGAAGGGGTGAGCATTACGCCGGCAGAAGAGAAGCTGATCCATGTGCCGGAAAACGGCGAGAAGCGCGTGGATTGGATCGTGCGCACGGACAAAATCGGAACGGCCACGTTGACGGCAAAGGCCTTGACCAATGAAGTCTCAGATGCAATGCAATTGCCAATTCCAATTCTGCCGCATGGCCTGAAAACTTCGGAAGCATTGGTGGTTGACATTGAGGAACAAAGCGCCGTGCGCGATCATACCCTCACATTGCCGGCCAACGCAAACCCGGCGACGGCAGAATTGTATGTTTCCGTTTCGCCCTCGTTGGCTGCTTCGATGTTGTCCGCCCTCGAAGATCTCGCGGGTTACCCTTACGGTTGCGTCGAACAAACCATGAGCCGGTTTTTACCGACTGCAATTGTGGCATACACCGCGAAGAAGTTAAACCTCAACCTCAAAATGGAGTTGATGAACGAACTGCCCAAGATGATGGACAAGGGTCTCAAGGCGCTTTATGGCTATCAACACAGCGACGGCGGTTGGGGTTGGTGGAAAGATGATGACACACATCCGTATATGACGGCCTATGTTGTGTATGGTTTGTCGCTAACGAAACAAGCAGGCCACCAAATTGATAGTGAACGCTTGCAGCGCGGCGCCAATGCGCTCAGCCGCCAACTCGAACGGGCAAGGTTGGTGGAGAAAGAAATCGCCGGGCTGGGCAGCCGCGGTGACGGCGGCGGTTATGAGTTAATTGATGCCACGACGCAAGCCTACATGCTATATGCGCTGCAAACAGCGATTAAAGCCGGGGTGCAGGTTGATTATAAATTTGACGCTCGCTTCGCCGAATTGCAGAAAGCAAAAATCAATGATTACACTCGCGCGCTGCTTGCGCTGGTGTCGCATAGCCAGAACAAGGCGGAAATTGCCAATACATTGGCGACGCAGCTTGAAAACAACTGCATCGCCGCCGGAACCTTGTGCTCGTGGGGTGGTAAAACGTGGCATTACAATTGGCAGGATGACCATGTTGAAACCACGGCCTTTGCGGTGAAATCACTGGTGCAAGTGAAGTCCGGCAGCCCGCGCATTAACGAGGGTATTCGATTCCTGCTCACGCAAAAACGCGGCAGTGCCTGGCGTTCGACGAAAGATACCGCCATGATCATTTTCACATTGGTCGATTATCTCGAAAAAAGTAAAGAACTCGAACCGGATTACAATGTTAAAATCTACCTCAATGACAAACCCGTGCTCGACAAGCAAATGACGAAAGCCGATGCCCTGGCGCAGGAATATGCTGTGCGGCTCAATGGCAGCAGTTTGAATCCGGGACAAAATCACATTCGTATTGCAAAGGACGGCGAGGGCAAGTTCTACAGCACGTTTCGCTTGACATATTACAATTCCGGTGAAAATTTACGCGCCAGTTCCACGGGGTTTGGTGTTAAGCGCGATTATTACAAGCTTAGCCGCATAGCAGGAGGCAGCGGGTTGCAATACGTTAAGCATGCCTTCACCGGCAGCTTACAATCCGGCGAGGAAGTGTTGGTGAAACTCATTGTTACGACAACTACGGATTTTGAATATTTCATGCTGGAAGATCCGTTGCCGGCCGGCGTCGAAGTAATTAAAGATGAATCCGGCTACGCAATTCAGGGTGAAAATGTTTATAATAGACGCTCGGATTATCGCTATCAGCGCACGTATGCCAACAAAGAAATCCGTGACGAGAAAGTCGTCTTTTTCGCCACACAATTGTCTGCCGGCGTACATGAGTTCACATATCTTTATCGCGCGCAAATTCCCGGAGAGTATCACGTGATGCCCGCGCTCGCGAGTTTGATGTATTATCCTGAGTATCAGGGGAATAGCGCTGAAGCGAGAGTCAAGATTGTTGAGTGAGGTTGTGCGCAGTCTAATAATCATTGAGTACGTCAAAGAACCAAACGTTAAAGTGATCCGGCCCAGACTCTATGTCCGCTGCCCTGCTTGCAAACATTACACGTGGAAACCTTATCGAGAGCCAGCATTATGGCCACATCGCCGTCGTTGACGGAGACAGCAATCTCGTCTTATCGTATGGCGATGCCCAGTTCATCACCTACATTCGCTCGGCTGCCAAGCCATTTCAGGCGATTCCGCTTTATGAAGATTCTGTGCCGGAAATTTTTGATCTAAGCGAGGCGGAAATGGCGGTCGTCATGTCGAGCCACAGCGGGGAAGAGAAGCATATGCGAGCGGTGGCGAACATTTTGAAAAAAATCGGACGCGAGCCGGCAGATTTGCAATGCGGCGTGCATACGCCGCTCGGAACCGTAGTGGCGGAACAGCTTGCCGCCTCCGGGCGCAAACCGACGGTTTTGCATAACAATTGTTCGGGCAAGCACGCCGGCATGATTGCGGCCTGCATCAATCGCGGATTGTCGTTCGACAATTATTTAGAGTTCAGTCATCCTTACCAGCAACGCCTCTGGCGCACGGTTGCGCGTTGCGCCGGTTTGATGGAAGATGCTGTGCCTCTCGGCGTCGATGGTTGCAGCGCGCCGAACTTTGCCCTACCGATAATCAGCATGGCGCATATGTACGCCGGCCTGGTCGCCGCGCCTGATGAAATTTCGCAGCGCATCTTCATGACCTTTGTGAAAAATCCTGATATGATCGCCGGTGAAGGCTGTTTTGATACGATCTTGATGCGCGCCACGCGCGGCAAAGTGCTGGCAAAAACCGGCGCGGAGGGCATCGAATGCCTGGCGATCAACGCGCCGCAGCCGCTCGGCATTGCGATAAAGATTGCCGATGGCAACAGCCGCGCGCTTGCGGCGATTGTGGTGGCGCTGCTGGAAAAGTTGCAGGTTCTTACGGATGACGAGCTTAACCGGCTGTCGCATTTTCGGCAGGAGGTTTTGCGTAACCATCGCGGCCACGCCTGCGGAATGATCGAAGCTGCAATTTGAATCGACGCGAATTCTGAATTGACTTTTACTATAAATTTTCTATTTTCCGCAGGAACGTATCTGAGTGGTTGACGTAGAATAAGGCGACAGCCCACTTCTCGACAGTTTGTACTGTTGTGCGATCACCTCATTCATGCCCGATCAATGAACTGTCGCAGAAAAACGACAAGAGGCGTGGTTACGTTTCCAACAACAGGAAGGAGATGCCTTGATTCACGCCGTTTTATTCGATCACGATGGCGTGCTGGTAAACAGCATGCCTTATCATGTGGAAGCCTGGCAACAGGTTATGGCGCGGCATGGCGTTGAAATCGAGCCGATGGAGATTTATTTGAAGGAAGGGGCGACCACCATGGAAGTAGCGGCTGAGTTGTTTCATCGCCATCGCAAAGCGGCCTCTTCGGAATTCGTGCAGCAAATCGCGGAAGAGAAGGGCGAAGCTTATCTCGCCAACAACAACGCTGCCCTGAATGAAGGCGTTGTTGAGGTGTTGGAATATCTCCAGCAAAATCGTTATCGCATAGGCATAGTTACCGGCTCGTTGCGCGCGCAAATCGACGCGGTTCTCGGCCCGGAGGTGTTGGGCTATTTTGATTGCATCGTCGGCGCCGATGATGTCGATAATGGCAAGCCCGATCCCGAGCCGTTTATTCGCGCCGCGCAGAAATTGAACGTTGCGCCGAGCGAATGTTTGGTCATTGAAAATGCCCCGCTGGGTATCAGCGCCGCCAGGTCTGCCGGCATGAGCGTCATTGCGATGACCACGACGCTTGCGCCCCATTACCTGCGCCACGCTGACGCGATCGTCGCTGATTTCGCGGAATTGCGGCGGCGCTTGCCGGCTCTCATCAGTCATTTGGAAGGCCCGGCGTTGCAACCGCTGCCCGCTAAGCCCAAACCCGAAAGCCGTTATTCTACCATGACAGATCTGGATGTTGAAGAGTAATACGATCAAATCGTTTGCCAAAAAGCTTCTTCGTCCAAAATCATAATTAAGCCCACCCTACTCAGGAGCCAGACCGCGAGAGTTTGTTACGGATTTGAAGCCGGCTGTCAAGCAAGTTCACCAGGCAAAACGTGGCGCGCCGGCATGTCATGAGAAACCGTTCTGGGAATGTTGCGGTCATGGTTATCCTCCAACCGGCCTTAGTCCTTTCAAATGCATCACTCTGCAACGCTGCGGCAACGTGCTGTTCATTACCCGCGCTGCGTGCGCAATTATCCAGCCTTATCGTATCATCTGTATGAGACAATTATGAACAAACGAATGGTGTCATTGTTTATGATCGGCGTTGCGTTCGTTCCGCTGATCACTTTTGGTCAAGGCGGCTACAGCGGCGCGTTTCTGCGCACCGGCATTGCCGCGCGCTCGGAAGCCATGGGGCGCGCTTATGTCGCGGTGGTTGAAGGCAACGAATCCGCCTACTACAATCCGGCGAGCGTGGCGTGGTTTCAGCACCGCGAGTTCACAGCATCGTATCGCGCCATGACGCTTGACCGCACGTTCGCCTTTCTGAGCCTGGGTGTGCCGATTCGCCCGGAAACGGATGCGAAGGGCGGACAAGCCATGAACGGCGGCATCAGCCTGGCCTGGATTCACGCCGGCGTCGGCAATATCGATGCGCGTGACTTTGACGGCGAAAAGCTCGAGCCTTTGTCGAATTCTGAAAATGCTTTCAGCTTGTCGTTCGCGCTGCAGCCGCATCCCAAAGTCGGCATCGGTTTGACCAGCCGCGTGGTTTTTAATCGTCTTCCCGGTGTAAAAAATGATGGCGGCGCGATTTCGGCATCTTCTTTTGGTTTCGATTTGGGCGCGCTGCTGCAGCCGGTTTCCGGGATTCAACTCGGAGCGGCGGTGACCATTTCCGCGCGGTATGCGCGCCGGCATTGCCGTGTCGCGTTTCACGCCGTGGCTCACAGTCGCGGCGGATGTTGAAAAACGCCAATTCCGCGATGCGACGTTGCATGTGGGCGCGGTTGCACGCGTGCAGGAATTTGGCAACGTGCGCGCCGGATTGAACAACGGCCAGCCCGCTTTTGGCGCAGGTTATCGCTTTGGCCTGCTTGGTAAAAAATCAGAGTTGCATTACGCTTTTTCGATGCATTCTGATGATCTCGATAGCGATCATGTGTTCGGTTGGGCGTTCGTGTTTTAGAAGCTGTGTCTCTCGTTTATTTCGAAGCAATCGCTTGCATACAGGGAACTCGAATTGTGAAAACTTATCTTTTGAGCGTAAGCCTGCTGCTTTTGGGTTTTATTGCCTGCCAGGACAATCCCTCGCAGCCAACGTTTGATCCGTCGCCCCGGATAATCGCGGTGCAACTTCCGGAGGTTGCGTATCAATTTCCGCGCAATCCCCTCGGCATTCATGTCCGTGTCGAGGATCCGCAAGGCGTGGAGAATGTGACGGGCGTTACGCTTACCGTGCGCCGTAACAACGCGACGCTCGCGACTCTTGCCATGAGTGATGACGGCCTGAACGGCGACATTCTTTCAAAAGATGGCCAGTTTTTTTATCCCCTGGACTCGACCGTGACCAAAAATCAAACCGGACAGCTTGTTTTCGAAACGATTGCCGCTGATCGTGATGACAATGTCAGCCCGGCGCGGTTGGATACCCTCACCATCTTACCCGGCAATGAAAATGCTTTGCCGGTGATCACGGCGTTGACCGTGCCCGAGGTGATTTGGTCCGATTCGAATTACACGGCGCAATTTCTCGCGACGGTCGATGATGCGGACGGCATTGCCTCGCTTGATTTTGTTCGTCTGGAAATTTATTCAGCCGCTTCACCCACGCCCTCATTAATTCAAACCCTGCGCGATGACGGCCAAAGCGGCGATGGCGCCGCGCAAGACGGTGTTTTCGGTTTGCGCTTCGAACCCTCGCCATTTAAAAACACCCGCAGCCTGTTGACCATGATTTTGCGTGCCGTCGATCGCGCCGGCGGTGTCGGCCCTGCGATCGTGCGCACCGTCAAAACCGATTTAATCGCCTGCCAGAACAACCGGGCGCCGGTGGTATTCGACTTATCCGCGCCCACGACTATTAGCCGCAGCGCCACGCCGAACATCTATTTGCTGGCAATCAGCGCGACTGATCCTGACTCGGCTTGCGCCGATGCTGTTGCGCGCGTTTTTTTCAACTCGTTTCGGCCGGATGGCACACCGGCGAGCGGCAACCCGTTCGCCATGCGCGACGACGGCCTGGAAGGCGATTTGCGTGCGAACGACAAACGTTATTCGCTGCGCATTCAAATCACCTCGCAAAATCAAACCGGCACGTATCGCTTTGACTTTCAAGCGCAAGATAAGAACGGCGCGTTGAGCACTGTGGTAACACACATTATCAATGTGACACCGTGAAAGAATCCTTTAGTCTTATTGGAATAAATTTTTTTGAGACGAAGAATCTCGCTGCTCAATCAATGAGATAATCATATGCAACGCATGTTTCTGATTCTGATGTTCGGTTTTGCCGCTCTCGCGCCGGCACAAACCCCGGCCAACATGGGCTGGAAGTTTGGTTCCGAGCAAAAGCTCGCTGCTGCGCCTTTGCCGGGGCTGCGCTCAAATTCCGTGAGCGACATCATCATTCACAATGGCGAAATCTGGCTGGGCGCCGGCCGCGGCTTGTCGCGTTCGAATGACGGCGGCAATTCATGGGTCACCTACACCAATCGCGAGGGTTTGCCACGCGGCGGCGTTTCTGCTCTGGCCGTTTCAGACAGCATTATTTGGGTCGCAACCGCAATTGATTCGCTGGTGCCCGAAGGTTTGCTGCCGGCCGGCGGCGGGCTGAGCTATTCGACCGATCGCGGCGCCACCTGGACCTATGTGCCGCAACCGGCGCCCTTCAACACTGTTATGCAAAATGTCACATATGACATCGCCTTGCATCCCACCGGCGTTTGGATCACGAGCTTTGGCGGCAGCGTATCCAAATCCAATGATCGCGGCAAAACCTGGCAATCCGTGCCGCCGGATTCGTTTTTTCTGGATGTGGCAACTAACTTGAATCATCGCGCATTTTCAGTCATCAATGCCGAGGACGTTTTGTATGTCGGCACGGCTGGCGGTATCAATCGCTCGCTCGACGGTGGCTTGACCTGGACAAATTTTTCCCATCAAAATCAAACGCAACCCATTTCCGGAAATTTTGTGGTTGCGCTGGGTCAGCAAAAATGGAACAATCGTGAATATATTTGGGCCGCGACGGTAAATGCCGAAGATCCCGAGGAAACCCGCGCAGTCTCCATCAGTGAAGACGCCGGGTTTACCTGGCGCGTGACTCTGGAAAATGAATTTGCACACAACTTTGCCTTTGAGGGCGCGAGCGCCTATGCCGTCACCGATCAAGGACTTTATCGTTCCGATGATTTCGGCCACACCTGGGCCAAGTTTCCAACGATTGTCGATGAAAACGAAAAACAGCCGTATCTGAGTGAAGAATATTATTGCGCGGGCGTGTTGGGCAATCAATTGTTCGTCGGCGGGCCGGACGGCCTGGCAGTCACAGCAAACAATGGCGCCACGTGGACGCTTCAGCGCGGCTCCGTAGCTGCCGGAGAGAACGGCGAACCGCGAACGTATGCCTATCCCAATCCGTTCTCACCCTCGCGGCACAACCAATTGCGCGGTGATGGCCACGTTCGTTTCCAATACAACCTTACCGCGCCGGGGACAGTTACAATCAAAGTCTTTGATTTCGCCATGGAATTGGTGGCCGAGGTTGTTTCCAGCAAGCCGCGCAACAGCGCCGGCAATTATTTTGAAATTTGGGATGGCAAAAATACCCGCGGCGACGTCGTACACAACGGCGTTTATTTCTATCGCATTGATCTGGCGGGGGAGGGCGTGCATTGGGGCAAGGTGATGGTGTTGGATTGACCGCCATCAAAATTTTAACGTGAGGGTCAAGCTTGAATCCGCAGAAGCAATCGATTCATTGAAGTGTTAAACGCATGAAAAGAGTTTATATGTTGAAACTAAAATGTTGTGTTGTCGCGGGCCTTATGTGTCTGCCGTTGCTTGCATTCTCGCAAGACGCCGGTAAGTCCGGGCTGGCATTTTTGAAAATTGGCGTGGGCGGTCGTGCGGCAGCGCTAGGTGAAGCATACGTTGCCTTGGCCAACGATCCCACCGCGATTTATTGGAATCCGGCTGGTTTGGCAAACGCCTCGGGCACACAACTGGCGTTCACGCATTTGGAATGGCTCGAAAGCATCAATCACGACTTTTTTGCCGTGAGTTTTCCCGGCTTTGGCGGCGTGTTGGGGCTTGGCCTCACCTCACAGGCGATTCCCAATATCGAATTGCGTGAAACGCCGACTGCTGAACCAATCGGCAGCTTTGATGGGCGCGATCTCGCATTGTCGTTGTCCTATGGCCGCAAACGAGGCGCAAATTTGTCATGGGGTGTAAGCCTCAAATATCTCTACGAGAAAATTTATTTGACCTCGGCCAACGGCTTTGCGTTTGATGTTGGGGCAAATTGGCAAACTCCCGCTGCGCCTTTGCGCCTGGCTGCAAGCGTGCAAAACGTGGGAACGATGGGCAAACTCGTGAATGAGAGTATTACGCTGCCGGCTTTGGCGCGTATTGGCGGAGTGTATCAATTAACTTCAGCTCACGGCGCGCCGCGCGCAGCCCTGGCGCTGGAGAACATGCTTTTGTTCGAAGGCGGCAACGCAACCAGCGTTGGATTGGAGTATTGGCTGGTTAACGGCGTGGCCGGTCGCGCCGGTTATCAGCTTGGCCGTGAAAATCGCGGATTGACGGCGGGATTTGGCGCAAACCGCGGACGCTACACACTGGATTATGGCTACTTGCCTTTTTCCAATGAATTGGGCGCAACCCACCGCTTTTCCATTTTAGTAAAACTGTAATCAGGCGAAACCTTTTTGGGGGAGTGAGCGTCTTATTATGCACTTTCATTTTCGTTATCGGTCTGCGAGACGGCGCATCGTCGCTATAAATAGAAAAGCAGGGCAGGTGTTCGTCTCGAGGCGCGATACGGCTTCTCACCTTTTCAACGTACCGATTTTTTGATTTGTCAGCGTTTCACCCATGCCACACATTGAGGTGCCGAATGAAGTCTTTTGGAAATCACAAAGTCTGGATGGCAACGTTCGCGGTGGTCACGGTTTCGACTTTGGCGTTGTACGAGCCGACGAGCTTCCTGCCGTGGGAACGGCCCGAGCGCAACAACATCTATCAAGAGATGATGCGTTTCAGCGAAGCGCTCAACGCGGTCAGCAAGTATTACGTCGAAGAGGTGAAAACGCCGGCCCTGGTTGACGGCGCCATCTCCGGCATGCTGGAAACGCTTGATCCGCATTCGGTTTTCATTCCAAAAGATCAACTCGAAGATGTGACGGAAAAATTCGAAGGCCATTTTTTCGGCATCGGCATCGAATTTCTCATCATCAAAAAATGGCCGACCGTCATTGCGCCCATTGGCGGCTCGCCCTCGGAACGCCTCGGTTTGCGCGCCGGCGATCAAATTGTGCAGATCGACGGCAAGTCCTCTTATAATCTCAATCAGGATGAAATCATCAAGCAATTGCGCGGCCCGCGCGGCTCACAAGTCAAAATCACAATTCAACGGCCCGGCTTCGAATCGACTTTCGACGTGACCATCACGCGCGACAAGATTTCGATTTACAGCGTCGAGCCGGTTTTTATGATCGACGATCAAATCGGCTATATCGGCATGAAGCGCTTCTCAAAAACCACGGCAGAAGAATTGGAAAACGCCCTGCTGAAATTGGAAGCGCAGGGCTTGAAGCAGCTCATTCTCGATTTGCGCAGCAATGCCGGCGGCTATCTCGATCAAGCCGTGGAAGTCGCCGACAAATTTATCGAGCGCGGCCGCAAAATCGTCTATACTCGTGGCCGCATTCCACAAGCCGATGATGATTATTTGGCGACAGATGACGATCATCATAAACCGTTCCCGACAATTATCTTGATCGATCATGGCTCGGCCAGCGCTTCAGAGATTGTGGCGGGCGCCATGCAAGATTGGGATCGCGCGTTGATCGTCGGCGAGACCAGTTTTGGCAAAGGCCTCGTGCAAACGCAAATCGGCTTGAAGGACGGCTCAGCGATTCGCGTGACCACGGCAAAATATTATACGCCCAGCGGCCGGTTGATTCAGCGGCCTTATGAAAACGGCCATTTCGGCGAATATGTGGAAGCCGCTTATGACGACGTCGACCCCAACACCAATGCGGATTCTTTAAAAAATCGGCCGGTCTATCAAACCAGCTCAGGACGCAAAGTCTTTGGCGGCGGCGGCATTACCCCCGACGTGCAAATCAAATGGCTCTTGCCCACGCATTTCACGGTGGATTTGATTGTGAAAAATGTTTTTCTCGAATATGCCGGCGACTTTGCCTCGAAGAACCGCCAGCTTGCAAATAATTTCGAAGCGTTCAAAGAAACCTGGGCGCCGAACGAACGCATGATGGCCGACTTTCGCCGTTTGCTGGAAGCGAAGAATATCAAATTCGATCTGGCAAGTTGGAACGCGGATCAAAACTTGATCAAGCTTTTGCTCAAGAAAGAAGTTGCTTTGCATTTGTGGGATCGCGAGCGCGCCGCACAAATCGAAGTGCATGACGACCCGCAATTCGCGGAGGTGCTGCGCCTGTTCCCGCAGGCAGAAAAGCTTGCCGCCCTGAACGACACGGGCGGTCGCTTGCGCAAGAATTGAAACGACTCAGACTTGTTTCGTGAACAGCAAAAATCAAAGGGCGTCTCTCGGGACGCCCTTTTTGTTTAAGCAATTTTTAGCATGAAAAATTTGGGACGGTTGGCGGCCATTGTGACGAATATGCCGGTTTAGCCGTGACTAGCTCAAGCACGTCGCAATAAACCAGAATTGCCTTGACATTCAACACAAACTTATCTAAGATTTTTCCGCTTGAAAGCGAAGTGTCCAAGTATTTTTGCACGAGGCTGGGAGCCGTAGCGCCATGCTAGTTTACCTTAAGGGCACGTTTATCTCTCACGAACAAGCCACGGTTTCCGTTTACGAGCGCGGCTTTTTGTTCGGCGATGGCATCTATGAAGTTATTCGCAGCTATCACAGTTATTTTTTCGAGACCGAGGCGCATTTGCGCCGCTTGCAGCATGGACTTGCGACGCTGCAATTGCCGTTTGATGATTTCGCCGGGTTGGAAAACATCGCACGGCGGCTGCTGGCGGAAAATAATCTTTTAAACGGCGAGGCGCTGATTTATTTTCAAATCACACGCGGCGCGGCGATTCCCCGCAAGCATTTCTTTCCGCCGCCGGGCACGCCGCCGACGGTTTACATTGCCGCCAACAAATTCGTCCCGGCTCATGAGTTGACCGAAAAGGGTGTGTCTGCAATAACGATGCCCGATATTCGCTGGCATCGTTGCGATCTCAAGACGATCAATCTTTTGCCGAATGTCTTAGCAAGTCAGAAAGCGCATGAACAGGGTGCGGATGAAGCGATTTTCATCCACGAAGGCGTTGCCACCGAAGCGAGTCACAGCAATTTTTTCGCAGTGTTCGACGGCAAGGTTATCACGCATCCGTGTTCGCCTAAAATATTACCCGGCATCACGCGCAAAGTCGTGCTCGAGCTTTGCCGGGAATTGCGCATTCCGGTGGAAGAAGCGCCGCCGGTTGCCGCGCGGCTGCCACAGGCCAGCGAGCTTTTCCTCTCGCGCACCACGGGCGAGGTTGTGCCAATCGTTCGGCTAGATAATGTTGTGGTTGCGGATGGTAAGCCCGGGCCGATCACGCGCCGGCTGCAAGAGGCGTTTACGCGGCGCATCGCGGCGAGAAAAAGCCAAAAAGCATTGACGCAAGAAATTTCGTTGACGGAATAATTTTTGTGATACTATTTGTTTCAAGCAGTAAGTTGGTTGCCCGATTTTTTAGAACAACTTGCGACTGCATAAGTATGATCGCGAAGGCGTTTTCTTCGAAAATGGGCGTCTTTGGAAGAGCCGGTTCCAAGCCCTTGCTGGGCGCCGGGATTTCAATGCCGTTTATTCTGATTGCAATAGTTTTTTTTCATCTCAGTTGCGTCAACCCCTTCGCGCCCAAGCTCGACGACGGCAGCTTGACCAGCGAGCTGATCACCGAACAGCGCACTCCCGATGAAGTATTGACGAATTTTCGCTATGCCTACACCTTCAAAGATTCGTTGCTGTATTCGAATGTTTTGGACAGCGCATTCGTGTTTCAATATTTCGATCCCGAACAAGGCCCGTCCGGCCTGTTCATCTCCTGGACGCGGGAAACGGATTTAAAAACCACCGGGCGATTGTTGCGTTCGTTCGATGTCATCAATCTCGAATGGCTGAACACCATTTACACCATCACCGAAGGCGAAGATGAGACGCAGGCGCGCAGTTTTCGCCTGGATCTCGCCAGCTCGGATTTCAGCTTC
This sequence comes from Candidatus Zhuqueibacterota bacterium, assembly GCA_003576975.1. Taxonomy (GTDB): domain Bacteria; phylum Zhuqueibacterota; class Zhuqueibacteria; order Zhuqueibacterales; family Zhuqueibacteraceae; genus Coneutiohabitans. Next base: position 2,267 of record QEVD01000175.1, on the reverse strand, counting down.
AGCGTTTCGGGCTTCGCGATCTTCACGTTTCACCGCAACCCGCGCGACGGCAAATGGCGCCTGCTGCGCTGGGTCGATCAATCGGATTTGTGAAATTTTATCAAATTAGGCCTAAAACAACGCAACCATTATCTTCAAAATGAACTTTCAAAAAAACGAAATATTCCCAACGGGTAAAGGCAGCCAACGGATTCATAGTAAGTTTTATCCGTTGGCAGCTTTCATCCGTTGGGTAAGTTTTTTTTATCGCCGGCGCCCGGCGCAAATTTTACGAAGACTCCTGCGGCATGGCAGAAGCGGTGGAAGGAGTATCGCGAGAATCCATTTTGTAATCCCCCGCCTTCCTGTTTTTTTGGTATTGGGACTGTTGTTTCACTTGACGATTTGCCTACCGGCTCAAGCTCAAGAAAAAATTTTTCTCGGGTTTTCCCCTCCGGAAGAAATCCTGCAGACCGAGGTGATCTTCTCGTTTGATCAAGCCTACAAGGGCAGCACGCTGCGCGCGGCCCTCATCGGTAAAATCAGTGAGGGCTGGCATGTGAACTCGCATCAGCCAAATGAAGAGTTTTTGATTCCCACCGAAGTTAAATTTGAAGAAGTCTCCGGCATTGAGATCGAAAAGATTGTCTACCCGCCCGGTTTGTCGCGCAGCTTTTCGTTTTCCGAAACGCCGATGTCGGTTTACGAACACGACGTGATTATCGGCGTTCAACTCAAAATTTTGGAAAAATTCGAAGGCGAGGAATTAAGGCTTGCCGGAAAGTTGATTTATCAAGCCTGCAATGATTTTTCCTGTTTGCAGCCGGAGGAGAAAGCATTTAGCGCAACGCTTCCGCTGGTGGGACTCGATCAACCGGCGAATCTCATCAACGATGAAATTTTTGCGCAAATTGATTTCGGCAGTGCCTTGACAATTTCAGCACAAGAGCCGGAAGGAAGCGCCAATGAAATCAGCGCATTGGTCGAGCGGCACGGCTTGGGCGTTTCATTGCTGTTTATTTTTCTCGGCGGGCTTGCGCTCAATTTGACGCCGTGCGTTTATCCGTTGATTCCGATCACGGTGAGTTATTTTGGCGGGCAAACCGGCGGGCGCCCGGCAAAAGTGTTTGGCCTCGCGTCGCTTTACATTCTCGGCATGGCGGTGACGTATTCCGTGTTGGGTGTGTTGGCAGCTTTAAGTGGCTCCTTGTTCGGCGCGGCCTTGCAAAGTCCGCCGGTGCTCATTTTTATTGCTTTGGTGATGATCGCGCTCGCGCTTTCAATGTTCGGATTATATGAATTCAAAGTGCCTTCCGCGCTCATGCAAATCGCCGGCGGTTCAAAGCCGGGTCTCTTTGGCGCATTTTTTATGGGACTGACTGTCGGTTTTGTCGCAGCGCCGTGCATCGGGCCGTTCGTGCTGGGTCTACTGACATATATCGGAGCTACCGCCAATCCTGTGCTCGGTTTCTGGATGTTTTTCGTATTGGCGCTCGGCTTGGGCGCGCCGTTTTTGCTGCTCGGCACGTTTTCCGGGTTGCTGCAAAATCTGCCGCGTTCAGGCATGTGGATGGTTTGGATCAAAAAAATATTCGGCGTCATTTTGCTGGCGATGGCGGCATATTTTGTCGCTCCGATTTTGCCGAATTGGCTTGCAAAATATTTGTTGCCCACAATTTTGCTTTTGGGAGGATTGTATGTCGGTTTGATCGAGTCGACTAAATTCAGTTCGAAAATTTTTCCCTGGCTCAAACGCGCCGCCGCTGCGATTTTTGCAGGTATTGCGTTGTGGCTTGCCTGGCCTGAGCAGGAAGCGCATGCTGGAACCTGGCTGGCTTTGAATGACGCCGCGCTCGCGCAAGCGCAACAGGAGGCCAAGCCGGTGATCATCGATTTCACCGCGGATTGGTGTCTCGCCTGTAAAGAACTCGAGCGCTTCACATTTCCGCACGCCGAGGTGCGTGCGCGCGCCGAGGGCTTCGTTTTCCTGCGCGGCGATTTGACGAAATACGCCTCGCCGGAAGTGCAGGCAATTCGGGAGCAGTACGCGATCAAAGGCCTGCCGACCATCGTCTTTCTCGATGCTGCGGGCAAGGAAATCGACGATTTGCGCGTGATCGGTTTCGTCGACGGCAAAGAATTCGCGCGGCGGATGGATGCGGCGCGGCGAAATTAGGCGTTGTTGCTTACAAAAAAAATAGCTATAATCTGGCCAGAATGAGGCACAATATCGTTTTTGCGCCGGAAGCCGCCGACGATTTTAAACGGCTTGCTGCGAGGGAACGCAC
>QEVD01000002.1 GCA_003576975.1 Candidatus Zhuqueibacterota bacterium | reverse complement strand
CGTTCAAAAGGTTGTGGGCATCGAAGCGCGCGGGTTTATCTTTGGCGCGCCGCTGGCGCTTCATCTCAACGCCGGCTTTGTGCCGGCGCGCAAACCCAAAAAACTGCCGGCGCAAACCATTCGTGCGGAATACCAGCTTGAATACGGCACGGATGCGCTTGAAATGCATGTCGATGCAATCAACAAAGGGGAGAAGGTCGTCGTCATAGATGATTTGCTCGCCACAGGCGGTACGGCCGCTGCCTCGGCGCAATTGGTTGAACGATTTTCTCAACGGCCGGCGTAAGCTCGAAAAGTATGCCGTACACTCTTTGATACATGTGGCCTCGGAGTAGCGTGGTTCTGCGCCCAGCTGCCACATCGCGGGAAAATGCCTTGCATCCGCAAGGGAAAGTTGCTAAATTTGCCGTTGCTTTTGCAGAATGCCGCCCCTATAGCTCAGTAATGGATAGAGCAGAGGTTTCCTAAACCGGCTCTTGCGATTCCGCATCGAGGCTATAGATCGCTTTCCGCAGATTCTAAGTGCTTGAAAATCCGTGAAGAATACCATTCAGTAAGGGCTGTTACAAACGGTCGAGGTTTTCCATTATTTCACAATAATTCCATAATTTCTCGATCAGTTTGCTGCAATTTTGCTACAGTGGAAAAGGGTCATGGCTTAGTGCTGTGCCCCTTTTTTCTTGGTGGTGCGGCATTTTTAGAATACTCCCTGCACAATCTGCTGTTTACGCTGAAGCCACTCAACCGCTGGGTGATTTTCCCATCTCGCCAGATTTACCCTCCTTTACCGGCCTCTTTATTTCAACGACAATTCTATAAAGCGTTACCAATTGTTCTTTAAGAATTGGAATAAAGAACTCTGCACCGGTTTCTAAGATCGCAGATATCGAATCCAAAGAAATTGCATTCGGCTTAGTAAATCATACCATTCCATGGGAACTCAAGTTCGATTGGATTGGCAAAAGTAAGTCGAGAATCAGAGAAGTCAGGAGGGTATGATCATGTGGAATGAACCAACCTCGGATCGACTCGCAAAAATTCCTCCGTTGTACGGCACCGAGAATATTCCCTTCGATGACAAAATTATCTTCTTGTACTTTTTCATCCCAGGAAAGGATATGTCTTTGGAGGATGCTTTCCGGTCGTTACCGCGTACAGAAGGTCGACACCGATTCGTCCTTTTGAATTATAGCTTTCATTGGTACATCGCCGAATACGATGGCGATGATCTGTTCTATGGCTTCGCCAACCTGGGTGATCCGCAGATGGCGGAATGGGGATATATTAGTTTTGCGGAATTACGTGATCCTGGCCCTCATGGAATCCACGTGATTTGCGATACGTTGTGGACACCGAAAAAGTTCTCGGATATCTTGCAACCCCCTGAAACCAAGCCCAAGTCGCACACACAGGTGGCGGTTCAGAAACTGCCGAACTGCGAATTTTGCAAAGACAGTTCTATGCCCGCAGTCTATGATGGCAAGACGTTTTTTGGTCCCTGGTGCTATATGTGTGAGGCGCACTTTCGACAATTTGGGATCGGGCTGGGTCTTGGCAAAGGCCAGAAGCTGGTGCTGACACAAAAGAAACCAGAGTGGAGTCGCTGATCCTCTCAGGAAAGGAGTTGTCAACACCCACAGTGGATTCACTGTGTGTACTGCAACTCACACCAGATCAACAAAAAGATGTTCTATCAACTTTAAGAAAAAGCTGGAAGAATCAGGGCCAGTTCTTTTGGCAAACGATCCATGCGAGCTGCCGAAAACTCTAGGTTCCACCTAAAGGGTGCGCGAACTGGTTACGATCACTATTGTGACGTTGCGCACCTTTTTTATTTGCGCGCTTAACCATCGCAATTCTATTTTTCCCTAAGAACTCCAAGGAAATTTTTGTGATAGGGTCCGTCAACTTGTTAGTCCAGACACTCACTTTCAATCGTTTTCTTTTACAAACCTGATAAACAAAACGAACTTGTCATTCCGCTGTTACGGTTTTCGTTATAGCACTTGCGATACTACTTGATTTTGATCAAGTGATGTCATATCTTATTGCGCCTGCAAAAAACAACATTAGATATAGCATCATTGAAAATGCAGAGAACTATCTTTGAAACAGAAACTACCTTCCGACTTCCCTGACCGCATCAGGAAGCTTCGTGTAAAATTTGATCTCACCCAAACCCGACTCGCCGAGCTTCTCGGGGTTTCTTTCGCTTCGGTGAATCGATGGGAGAATGGGCAAGCGAGACCATCGGTTTTGGCTTGGCAGAAAATTGTACGGGTCGAAAGAGACGGCATGAATGCCTTTGAAAGAGGCTATGCTGGTCCACAGGTGGTGCATGAACCCAAGCCGAATAATACGCTTGAAAACGAAAGCTCCCATGTCATTGACTTTTCCGGCAATCCTGAGATTGTTCGAATAGTCGTTGAAGGCGAACGCCTCGCTTATGGGCATCTCTTTAACCCATCATTTGCTACTGAAATCTCTCTGATTGATCCGCTCCCTCATCAACGGATTGCTGTTTACGAGCACATGCTGAACCAAACTCGTCTTCGTTTCTTGTTGGCCGACGATGCCGGAGCCGGCAAGACAATTATGGCTGGTCTTTATGTTCGGGAGATGCTTTCCCGCCGGCTGATCCGCAGAGTGCTCATCGCTCCTCCTGCTGGACTGGTCAGCAACTGGGAACGCGAAATGCGTACCCTTTTTGATCTGCCTTTCCGCGTTCTATCCGGTGCAGAAATGCGATTCGAAAATCCATTTATTGACCACGAAAGTGATTTGGTCATCATCAGTGTTGACACATTGAGTGGAGAGCGTGCTTTTTCTCGCTTACAGGAGCCTTCCGTCCAACCTTACGACCTCGTCATCTTCGACGAAGCGCACAAGCTGTCAGCAGATCGCCAACCCGACTTCACCATCCGCAGGACTGATCGCTATCGTCTCGCTGAGGCACTTTCTGGTGCTGCCATTAGCGATCGGCGTTGGAATTTGACCTGGAGTTGTCACCATCTTCTATTGCTGACAGCCACGCCTCATATGGGCAAGGATTTTCCTTACTTTTGTTTGTGGCGTTTAGTAGAGCCCGAGGTACTGTCCACCATTGACGCCTTCAATGCCTATCCGGCTGATGCCAGGCGGCGCCACTTCCTTCGCCGGACAAAGGAAGAGATGATCCGTTTCGACGGCACACGTATTTACCCAACACGCATTTCGGATACGTTGAGTTACGATCTCTCGCAAGGAGAAATAAGCGAACAAAGGCTATATGATCTGACCACAGATTACATTCAAACCTTCTATAACCGCGCACGCATTTTGAATCGTTCTGCTGCGCGGATGGCAATGAGCGTCTTTCAACGGCGCTTGGCCAGCTCGACGCACGCTCTGATATGTTCTTTCGAACGGCGGATCGCCAAACTCGATGGCTTGATCGACGATATTCAGTCCGGCAGGATCGGGCCTGAGGAGTTAGCGACATTACAACGCGAAATGGACGACATTCGCGATGTTCTGGACGAAATGACCGGCGACGAAGAAAGCCGTGAAGATGGCTACGAGCAGAACGAGCTAGTGGAAGAAATGACTTTGGGTGGCGTGGTTGCCGTTTCGCTCGCTGAGCTCCAGGCCGAACGAAATCAGGTCACGGCATTGCGAGACTTGGCGCGCGACGTCGCCAACGCTGATGATTCCAAGTTCGAAAAGCTCCGCGAGGTGATTGACGATGCTCGCTTCAAGCATGAGAAAATTTTGATCTTCACTGAGCATCGGGATACTCTCAACTTTCTGATTCGGCGTCTTGAAGGGCTTGGCTTTACGGGCCAGGTCGCGAAGATTCATGGTGGCATGGGCACTCGCCCCGATCCAGCGACCGGGCTCAGTGAACGCGACGAGCAAGTCGAGTTTTTCAAGCGAACTCATTCGGAAGGTGGTGCCCGTTTTATGGTGGCAACCGATGCAGCCGGAGAGGGTATCAATCTGCAATTCTGCTGGTTAATGATCAATTATGACATTCCGTGGAATCCTGCACGTCTTGAACAACGAATGGGGCGTATCCACCGCTATGGGCAGCAGCATGATCCGGTAATCATCGTCAATCTGATTTCGGGCAAGACAAGAGAGGGCCGTGTACTCAAGACGTTGCTCGAAAAGCTCGAACGAATTCGTAAAGAACTCCGCTCTGACAAAGTCTTTGACGTTGTTGGCCGGCTCTTTGAAGGTGTTTCACTTAAAGAATACATGATCCAATCGGCAACGGAAGAGGGGGCCGAGCAGGTTTGTCAAAGGATTGAAGGGAAACTCACTAAGGAACAAGTGGAGGCGCTTGCCGAGCGAGAGCGACGTTTATTCGGTGATGGTGGAGATGTCAAGTCGAAACTTGCCGACCAGAAAACCCAACTTGAACGCGACGAGCTTCGCCGGCTGTTGCCGGGTTATGTCCGTCGTTTCATTGAAAAGGCCGCGCCTCTCGTAGACATCGCCATCGAGGGTGAATTGGAGGGAATATTCTCATTAAGGCCGCTCAAATCTTATGCTCTGGATCCAATGTGGCCCGTTTTGGAAACCTATCCAATTGAAAAGCGAAATCGTTTAACCGTCTATAAGCCAAAGGATCCGGCAGAAGCGATCTTCCTTCATCCTGGGGAACCGTTTTTTGACCGTTTCCGTGCTTATGTGTGCTCACACTTCGCCAGTGATGCACAAAGAGGAGGCATTTTCATTGATCCTTATGCACAGCAACCTTACATGTTCCACTTTGCGTTGATTGCCATCTCGCGAAAAGCCGATCCAAACTTTAGCTCTCTCACCAACGATGAAATCATTGAGTATCGACTTGTTGGTCTGAAGAATGAGGAATCTGGCCAGATTGTGGAGTGTCCTGTTGAGCATCTACTGCTTCTGAAGGGCGGCCATGGCTTTCCAGTTTGGACAGGACGCTTCAGTGTAACTGCTATAAAATCACGCGAAGTGGCCAAAGCCTATGCCACGGAAAGGATAGCTCGGCACATGGTGGAGGAGCGGCGACAAGCCTTGCTGAAAACACTTTCTACTCGCACAGAATTCCTCGCAGCTGGCTACGATTACCAAGATGCTGAGTTAGCCGCTGCCCGGGTGAGGTTGGCAGAAAAGGCGCGCGAAGGTAACTCGAAAGCAAAGGGCGATTTGGCTAAGATAAAGGAACGCCAACGCTCACTTATTGCAAAAAAAGAAGAAGCGATTGCACTGCTTCGTCGCGAACCTGAGTTGCTTTCTCCTGACAAAGTCATTTTCCTTGCTCATGCTTTGGTCGTTCCCTCAAACAACCCAGAAGAAAGGAAACGGCACGATAGTGAAGTTGAGGCAATTGCTGTCCAGGTTGCCTGTGCGTATGAGGAGGCGAGGGGTGCAAAAGTTAAGGATGTTTCCACTCCGTCTCTTGCATTGGCAGCGGGTCTGAGAGAGTACCCTGGCTTTGATTTGCTTTCACAAAAGCCAGCGAACGAAGAGCGGGCCATCGAGGTGAAAGGCCGCGCTGGAATGGGTGAAGTGGAGCTTACTGAAAATGAGTGGGCCATAGCGTGCAATCTCCGTGATCGGTACTGGCTATATGTGGTTTACGATTGTGCCAGTCCGCATCCGCGGTTGTTGCGGGTGGAGGATCCGTTTAGGAAATTGATTGTCCGAGCCAAGGGAGGAGTCGTTGTCAGTGATCGCGACATCCTCGACGCGGCGGAGCCGGAGATCTACGGTGAAGGCTTGCAGCGTTTTTGAAATCTTTACATCGAATTGGACTATGCTATGAAAATTCAGAACGAGGAGGCGAAGCAACGACTTATTGGTTTTTTGAGAGAGAAGCGAGCCATCTTGATGGTTGGTACCGGCCCCAGTAGTTTTGTTGGCTATCCTCTTTGGAATGAGCTTCTTGCTGAAATGAGTCAACTTGGGCCTTCGCCGAGAAGACCAAGAGGAATTGACCCGCCAGCCTACGCTGATCTAATCAAGGATCAACTTGATAATGAAGGACGCATCAAAGAATATTACAAATTTCTTGAGCGAAGATTTCAGCCTCAAAGCAATAAAAACAATCACACCCCTTTTCACTGTGCACTCGTGAAATTGAACTTCAGCGGTATCGTCACTACTAATTATGACATAGTTCTGGAGACCGCGATTGGTGATGCTTTTAGCAAGGACGGATACTTTCGGTGTGACTCAATAGATTTGTGCGAGCCCAAGCCTTACAGAGTTTTCGATTTTTTACGATCGCTTTCACCAAGCACTGGCTATTATCGGATTTTACATCTTCATGGTTGGTATCGTAATCCTGAAGGGATAATTCTTACTCGTAAAGATTATTTGCGTGCATATGGTGAACTGGGAACAAACGAAATGAGCGAGTCTTCAGGTCGAATATTGGATACCATTCATCGGAAAGTCATCTGGGCATTACTTTCAATTTACTCTCTTGTCTTTGTCGGGTTTAGTATGAATGATGAATTTTTCATGAGAATGTTGGAAATTGTGCAGAAAGATTTTGAGCTGGATTCGGAACCTGTGCACTATGCAATAATGCCTTACTCATCAGAAGAGGATAAAGAAAGAACATCATTCTTTCTGAGAAGAAAAGGGGTACTTCCGGTATTTTATCACGCGCCAAAGTTTAAGAATTCAAAAGAGGGTTGCGATCACAGTGGCCTTGAAAGATTGGTTTTTGATTTGGTAAACTCATTATGATTATCATTTCAATCCTTTGTTAAAATTTCGAACAAACCGTTTGGTATTAAACCATGTCTTATTCTGAAACTAATCAACACAGAGAGTTGAAAGCGCTGTTTCGCGATGGCCTTAAAAGGTGGGTAGGGGCCAGCATTGAGGAATACCCATCCTCCGGCCATGAATTAGATATCTTTTGTGTAACGGCTGAAGGGATCAGCATATACATTGAAATTATCTGGACAGATTCAAAAACTCATTTTTTGAGTGACATTAACATGCTCCAGCAGTCAGATGCTGCTGTTAAACTCGTGGTTGGAAGTCCTGGAGTAGTCGAAAAATATCAAAGAGAGTTTTCGAAAGTTGTCATTTCACAGGGACGTTCTGGAAAAATAATTCACGAGGAGATTTTAGATGGCTCAAAAATCTTAGAAAACCTTGAATATTTTGAGAATGAGGTAAAGAGACTAATCCTGGATCTGATAGAACAGGCGAAACAGGTAAATCTCGGCGTTAATGATTTAACAAGAAAGATGCTTGATTTAGTAGAGGTGAAAACAAAATTTCAGATTCGACGCGATGCTTTAATGGAAGCATTTTCCTCCTTTGCATTTAAAGGAAATGGAGTTGTAATAGGCCCACCCGGTGTTGGCAAGACGTTCGTTTTGAAGGGTTTTAGCTCCAATCTTATCGTTCAGAACGTCCAATGCCTTTATCTACCTATTGACAAATTAGCCATCGAGACTGAATCCGCTCTCAAAGGAGAGCTTGGAATTAAAGGTGATTTTGTCGACTATTTAGCAAGTCAAAAAGTCACTGCTGATAACACTGTCGGGATATTGGTGGTTGATGCGTTTGATGCTGCTCGTTCGGAGACCGCTCAGAAGTTTTTCTTGAACTTAATCAGCCGAGTAATCAATCGACTGAACGGAAAATGGAACGTGATAGTTAGCGTTCGCACCTATGATGCAAAAAAGTCAGAGGATTTACTGGATCTCTTTCCCACTGTCGATGGACGTATACCACCAAGAGAGTTTCAGATTAAAGGTATTCACTGTCGACACTTTGCCATCCCAAAACTCACTGAAATTGAGGTGCGAGCGACTGCAGCGACTATACCTCATCTACTCGCAATTTATGAGAGAGGGTCTACGGATTTTAAAGAGCTTTTGAAAACTCCGTTTAATTTGTGGTTACTCGAAAAAATCTTATCTCGTGATCCTGTCATTCCTGAATTAAGTTCAGTCAGTTCTGAAATTCAATTGCTGGGACTGTTTTGGAAGCAGCGCGTAACTGATGGACATCTTGGCGAAGACAGACGAGTATTGCTTACAAGAGCAGCGCGTACAATGGTTGAGCAACGTTCATTATCTGTACGCACGGATGAGATTTATATCGTTGGTGGAAACAATGCTTGGGATTCTCTTCAAAGCTCAGAAATCTTAGTTAACACTTCAACTACAGCTCAGCGCGTTGCTTTCTCTCATAATATTCTGTTTGATTATACGGTCAGTGTTTTACTAATCGAGGATGAACCTGAAAAACTCGTTGATTTTGTCGCTAAGGACCCTTCACGACCTTTATTCCTCCGTCCCAGTCTAAGCTACTATTTCACTCGTCTGTGGCATAGTGAACCTGATCTGTTTTGGAAAGTCTTTTGGCATATCCTACCAGACACAAATCTGCATTTGAGATTGTTCGCGCGGCTTTTGCCTCCGAGTGTGATTGTAAATGAAGCGAGAAAAATCGAGCAGCTTAACCATCTCTTTGATTCACTACAGCAAAAGGAGCCTGTTTCGTTTCAGGCTACCGTGCGTATCTTACAGGCTTTGCGTGCACTTCGAATCGAGCGTGATGAGCTTTGGGTTCAGTTTCTTGATAAAGTGGCTGATCATATCCACCAAGACTTCGCTTCGGACTTGGCTGTCGTCACTTCAAATATTCTGGAAAGAACGGAGATGAAGCATGATAGCATAGTTTTTAAGACGTGTGGTCGTATTAGTCGTCAACTTCTCGAATGGATTTGGAAACAAAGACAGCAAAACAAAAATATTTCCGTAGATAATCTTGGTGCAAACTGGGTTGTCCCAGTGGTAGCAAAAACCTATATTACGGACCCGAGAGCATCACAGCAACTTTTGGGCAAAGTTCTTGAACTAACAAAGGAAGAAAACTTTCCAATTCAGTTCTTATATCACCTAACAGATGATTTAGATAAGATTTGGCCATTCGATCCCGGATTTGCGGCGTTAGTATATCTTGCAGTGTTTGGCCACGAAGAGACAAGCGAGGACAAGACTCACATGGGTAGCTTTGTCCTACCCATGTCGAGCACTCGTCGTCAAGATTTTGAGATGTGCCATTACCAACTCGTCTTGCACTTTCCAAAGTTCCTACTAACTGCTCCATTGATTGCCTCTCAAGCTGCAATTATGTGTCTGAACCAATTCATTGTTGGTCAACACATAGTGGGGTTTCTGAGAGAAGGGACAAAAATCGAGGATCTTCCCGAAGAGTTTAGCTTTCGAGGAAAAAACTCATACTATGTTCCTGATGCTAGCTACATTTGGGACCAAAGCAAGTTCCCCGATCAGACAATTCAGATGGCGGACGAACTCTTCAAATTCATAACAAAATTGGCTTCATCACCTGACTCGCATTCCTTGCTTGACTCTCTACTTGATGTATTTCGAGACTACGCATGGATGGCCTTTTTTTGGAGGAGACTCTTGCGAGCTGCTACAGAAGCTCCGAAAGTCTTTGCGTCTCGCCTTTTCGAGCTTTGTATTGCCAGGCCAATCATGATGGGATCGGAGGCTTTACATGAACTGGGTTCATTTCTGGAAGTCGCGGCGTTGGAATTCACGGATGATCAGCTCCGAAAGATTGAGGAAACAATCTTATCTATTCCTAACAATGAAGCAGACCTCAAGCGCCGTGAGTATCTTGAGCATCGAAGAGACCGGCTTTTGGCAAGAATACCGGCCGAACTTCTCAAGACCGACGCAGCCAGAGTTCTCCGTAAAGCCATGCAAGAAGTACCTAATGAGCCTTTAGTGGAGTTTGAGAGTTCAATATCTCCATACAATGAAGATGAATGGCTCAAGGAGCAAGGTGCAGATCTTTCGCTTTCGGAAAACAAGGCGCTACAGAAGTTCTTTATACCATTGGATAACTTCACATCTGAATGGCGGAACCAAAAGCCTTCTACAAATACAATCGAAATGATATTACCAGTAGCCAAACAAACCTACGCGGCGTTAGACCAAGATACAGGTGCAGATGCGCCCGTGATCAACAAAGCATGGACTAAACTCGCTTCGTGCACAGCAACTATGAGTCGAGGTACAACAGATCCCAATAGCGATGCGTTCCAGTTTTGTCGCGAGATCCTATTACTCTGCGCGGAGCACAATTTGCCCGAGCCCGATCCAATATATGATGGTAATTACAATTCGCCAGGCTGGTCTCCTGCGCCGCGAAACGAAGCTGCACAAGGTCTGCCGTGGCTCGCTGCGCGCAACCCGGATACTGAGATTTTGGAAGCTATCGAAATGCTTGTTCATGACAAGGTTCCCTCTGTTCGCTTTTTGGCAGCTATGGAACTCTGGCGTTTTTCAATCTCAGCCACGGAATTCTTTTGGCGTTTGGCCAACGAAATTGCGGAGAATGAGGGCAATAGGGTAGTTCATCTCGGTCTCTGCAATACGTTCAATCATGTGGTGGAATGTGATGAACAAAGAACAGTAGAAGTACTCAAAAAGCTGGTAAAAAATGCCTTGACGCCGGATGAAGATTATGACTTCGTTCATGGTCTCGTATCTCTTATAGTGTGGCTGATTCTTGCACGTGAGAACGATTGGGCATTCACAGTTACCGAAACCTTTCTGGAAGAACCAATTCACTACGCCAAAACCCTTGAGCGCGCCACATTTGATGTACTGCATTATCTCACACCTCAGCAATTTGATTCTCACCTGGGCAGTCCTTCAATCGCTGAGCGGGCTATCGGTTGGTTGGCAAAAGCAATTAATGCTTCAGCGAAAGGCGTGCGGGAGTTACGAATTGTCTCTCAAAACCAGTGGGATGAAAAGGCACAATCTAAACTTCGAGACGTTTACGGTATTATTGATAAGATTGTCTTGCATCTCTATTTTTCCGCTGATTTTCGGAAAGATGATGGTCGAAGAGGCCGGATTCCTGCTACAGATGAGCAGCGAAGAACTTTTTATTTCAAAATCAAGCCATTGCTTGTACAAATCTTGGAAGTTGCGCTCGATGAGGAAAATGGATTTATGTTTGCCCGTACTGCTCACCACTTCATGGAGTTGCTTAATGGTGTGCTCAAGTACGATCCCAAGGGCGTTTTGCACATGGCCACGAACGTAGCTCAATCAAGCAGACGTTTTGGATACAATCTTGACTCACTTGCCATCAAAGATGTCGTGAAGTTAGTCGAAGCCATTCTTGCTGATTATCGCGCTGAGGTACGGGACGGCGATTCTTTGCAGGACCTGTTAAATCTCTTGGATATTTTCGCTGAAACTGGATGGCCCGACGCGCTTCGACTTGTCTGGCGCTTGGACGAGGTTTTTCGGTAGCATTGATCTTATACAGAAGTAGTTGACAATGATAACTCAGTCTTTCACAGAAGCCTTTGTCTCGCACTTACCCAATCCGGCTGACATCAAGATTGCCGATGAGACCTACTGGGTCCAGCACGGTGTCAATCTCGCTGGGATACGCGAGAATCAACATCAAAAGATTTGGTTGCAGGAACGGCTCGGCAGATTAGATTCCCCAACACTTAAAGCACTTGCCTTATGGTTCAATGTGAGTGTGGAAACTGGGCAAGAGCGGGAAGCTTTGGCCAGACATTTCGCAACTCAGACAACCTCACAAATAATACAGATCGTTCTGTGTCTTGTAGAATTTATTTACAACAAGCACGCGAAAGCGGTGGAAAGCATTAGCCTGGGTCTGTTGGTTCCGTCGGTATGTGTGCTGCTACAGAATAACGTAGAACCAAGCTCTCGGCGTTTCGCTTACGCGTTGTTAGTGTTTTTCCAACAACCGAAAAACCTGCGTTTTCTAATTTTGTTCGACCAGGCGGTCAGAAAAAACTTTGGACGTTACTTGCTGAACGGTCCTGGACGGGCAGTGGATTTTTCCTTGCACGAAGCATGGATCAATCAGGAAGTTCTGCCCGATTTCGGCACTAAATCCCGACCTATCAGATGTGCTGGAGTTTATAATCAAAATCAAGAAACGGTAGTTTTTATTTGGCGAGCACTTCGTGACATGATCGTGCCTGAAGTAGAACGCTACGTTTTCCCAAAGGAAGCCGAGTTGATTGTCCTAAAGTTTAGGGACAGTGGCAGGTCGCTGGATGAGCATTCGCAAGGCAGAGAAAATAAAAGGCCCATTGGCGTGTTCATTGCCGAAGCCATAATGACTAAGCTGTCCGGTGTGCTTTGCGAATATGAAGTGCTTTCGCACGAGACCGAAGAGGAAAAAGTTGGCGATTTATTGGAATGTCTCCTGCTTGGGAGCGATCCTCAACTTTACCTCCGTGAATTATACTTGTCTCAAGCGCCGATGGTCAATGGGAATCCTTCGGTCATCCTGAGATGCTTGAAAGAAACGGCAGGCGGCCTCTCGATTCCTTTAAAGTTTCTTAAAGAGGGAAAAAACCTCAATTTCTTGGAAGATCCGAACCTTTTTCAATACCTCGGCGTGGCCTTTCGTCCCCAGCCCGATTTGAAACTGGAACCGCATATTTTTGATCTTTATTTTACTCGCACCGAAAATGGTTATCGCGTGCAATACTCTTCCAAAGGCGGGGTTTCTCCGGAGCTGAAGCGGCAGTTTGAGATTTACATGGAGAAACAGAGGGAGATGCTCGTCACACCGATAGCGACTGGCACGCCATCCCCGACAATTAAAGCGTATCACTTTGAGCAAATTCTGCACGAAGGGATCAGGCTCAATTTTGAAGATCCCAATGTCCGGCGCACCGTGGAAACGCTCAAAAAAAAGCACATAGTGGACACACAAGAGCTTATTTTTATCAGATGCGATTGGCGCGATGATCCCGATTTCGAAAAAGTGACGCCTTCCTGTGACGGATGTATTGAGCTACGAGATGGTCAAAATCTTTATGAATGCCCCCGATGTCATCGGGTTATTGAAGATGCTGCCCGCAAGCGCCGTTTCACGGAAGTCCGCATCTCTTTAAACTTGCGCGACATTCGACAATATCTCCAAAAAGTATTCAAGAAGCTGGAAGAGGCAGGACATATCGAAAAAGTGGAATTACACTCTGGTCGTTGGGGAACTCTCTCCGTTACCTCTAACGGCAATACATTCCCAGTTATAATTGTGGGTACGAATGACCATAATTGTGTCCCGGATTGCTTTGTTCATTTAACTTTTGCTGACCCCCACCTTTATGTGCAAGCTTCCAAACAAAGTTTTGACGCGACGATTGTGGAGAAGCTGCGCATCGTCCGCCTTTGGGACATTCTGGCGCATGAAAAAAACCTTTCCTGGTTGGCCGAGAAACTACAAGCCGCCTCGTATCGGTTGCCGGAGAGATCGACTCTTCTGGAAGTGGAAACGAAACTCACCCAGGCGGTCGCCAAGTTTGAAAACGCGCATGGCGGTCCCAAGCCAGGCAAATCATGGGAGGCCTTTGAGCAATGGTTCATGCCATTACTTTTCGAATATCTTCGGCACAACGATGCCAAGGTCAACCAATATTTGCTTTTTCTTCGCTCACTCAACGGCACCCTGTTCGGCACTTGGCCGGTGCGGATGGGCGGCAAAGGAGAACCCGATTGGATAGCCATCAATCGCTACGAAGTGATGCAACAAATGCTTCAGGTCAACACGGCGGATGCCAAATTCTACAATACCACGCAAATCAGTGTCGATGATGTGCGCGAGGTGAATGGACATCTGACTCGTCTTCATGCTGGTACGGGCCGTGCCTTGATCATGACAACAACGGATCATATCTCTCCTAGCGCTTGGCGCGAAGTGCTCGACTACAAAAAGGCCAACAAGGATGACTGGCGTGTCATGATCCTACCCAAGTCATGGCTGTTGGAGACAATGGTGCAATTAGATATGCTTGATATGTTGGATGTTTCAGTTAACTGAATATGCTTCGTCGCAGAATAATCATTGGAACGAAAAATGAACGACCGTCCTCGCCTCATCGAAGTCGCCTTTCCCCTCAAGCAGACCTCACTGGACTCCGTCCACGAGAAGAACGTCCGTCACGGTCACATCTCGACGTTGCACATCTGGCCGGCGCGACGGCCATTGGCGGCGTGTCGCGCGGCACTCATTGCGACGCTTCTCCCTGATCCAGGCACGTCTGAAGAGCGCAGGCGCCTGATCGAGAAAATTGGCGGCACGGTTGTCCAAAAGGTTGAAAGGAAAAAGATCCGCGGAAAGATTGTCGAAGTCGTTCGCGAAGAGACCGTTGGCGGCATCCTACACTGGGGCCGGGAATCCAATCCTGACCTCGAATGGTTCCGGCAGGAGATTCGTAAAGCTTACGGCGGGTGTCCTCCTAAAGTGCTCGATCCCTTTGCTGGCGGTGGTGCGATTCCGTTGGAGGCCATGCGTTTGGGTTGTGAAGTGACGGCGATTGATATCAACCCAGTGGCGTGGTTCATCCTGAAGTGCACATTAGAATATCCGCAGAAGCTCGCCGGGCAGTTTCGCCCATTGCCCAAGTTCGCGTTGGAGTCGCCCGAATTTATGGAGGGGTACTTTAAAACCACCGGCAAGCTGACACGAAAGCAGCTCGAGCGCAATTTGCAGGCCGTGCAATTGGGTCTCTTCCCACCGCCGGATGTGAATCTTGCCTGGCATGTACGCGCCTGGGGTTGGTGGGTACTACAAAAAGCTAAGGCTGATCTTGAGCGGTTCTATCCAAGCATCGATGGCAAGCAAACAGTGGCCTATTTGTGGGCGAGAACCGTGAAGTGCAAGAATTGCCGCGCCATCATTCCGCTTCTTAAGACCCGCTGGCTGTGCAAAAAGGAAAACAAACGGGTCATTCTCATGATGGAACCGAATGCCGACAAGACCAGTGTGATATTCGGTATCCAGACAGATGTGCCTCACGTCGGTGGTAACGCAGCGCAACGACGCGAGCACGACAAGCGGATTGGCGCAGGCACCATGTCTCGTTCCGGTGCGACATGCCCTAGCTGTAATACTCCAAGCATGACAATGGAGGACATCAGATTGGAGGGGCAAGCTGGACGCTTGAGCTCAATAATGACTGCCGTTGTGGTGGAAAGTAAAGATGGCAAAGAGTATCGACTACCCACTGAAGAGGAAATCCGTATAGCTGCTGAAGCCGAAAGAATGGAAGATATTTTTACCGATATTCCATTTGGATTACCAAATGAGTCGCTACCCAGTAAGGAAGCACTTGGTTTTCGTGTGCCACTATACGGATTTGATAAGTGGCACAAGCTTTTCACTTCCCGTCAACTTTTAGCTCTCGGAACTTTCATCAGATATACTCGCTTAGTCCACGAAGTCATGCAGGTGGAGAATTATCCGCTGGAATGGATCGAAGCCATTAGTGCTTACCTAGGCTTAACTTTGGATAAGATTGCTGATTATAACTCAATGGTCTGTACTTGGCATAACTCTGGCGAAAAAATTGGACACACTTATGCTCGTTTTGCGTTGCCAATCACTTGGGATTTTGTCGAGTTGGCCGTAAGTAATCAAGTTGGAGGAGCTTATAATGCTCAGTTGGAATGGATCGCCAGATATATCGAACAAGGCTTAGTCGCATCCAAAGAAAGTCAGTCACCGGTAGTGAAAAATAAGTCCGCAATAGGGATTGGAGGTTTGTTATACGATGCTATAGTCACTGATCCGCCCTACTATGATGCCATCCCCTATTCGGACTTGATGGATTTTTTTTACATTTGGTTACGGCGAACTCTGAATGGTCTATCGCCAAATTTCGACGCGGCTTTTGCGGCTTCGCTTTCACCTAAATGGGATCATACTCAAAACGATGGCGAGCTTATCGATGATGCTAGCCGACATGGCGGCGATGAGCAAAAGTCCAAGGCTATTTATGAAGACGGAATGGCACGTGTATTTCAGGCATGCTGTCAGTCGCTAACCGCAGATGGACACTTGGTCATTGTCTTTGCCCATAAAAAGCCCGATGCGTGGGAAACGCTGGTCTCAGCCATCATTCGTGCTGGATTTGTCGTAGACGGGAGTTGGCCGATTCAGACTGAAATGGGAACCCGCATGCGGGCGATGTCATCCGCCGCACTCTCTTCTTCCGTCTGGCTCGTTTGCAAAAAACGTCCGGAGACTGCCCGCCCCGGCTGGGACAACCGCGTGCTCAACGAAATGCGCCAAAACATTCATTCGCGTTTGCGCGAATACTGGGATGCTGGCATTCGCGGACCAGACTTTGTATGGGCTGCGACCGGGCCGGCGCTCGAATCGTACAGTAAACACCCGGTTGTGAAAAAAGCCAACGAGCCAGGCAAGGTGATGGAAGTTTCCGAGTTTCTTCGCGCTGTCCGCCGTATTGTGGTTGATTTTGTCGTGGGTCGTGTACTGACGCACAATGGTGAAGGCACAACTGTGAGCGGTTTAGATGATGTGACAACCTATTACTTGCTTCATCGTCACGATTTCGGGATGGATGACGCACCAATTGGTGCTTGCATTTTATACGCGATTTCATGCGGCCTCTCGGACCGCGCGTTGGCTGATCAATATGAGGTTCTCATCCGCACGGGCGGCCAACCCGAACCCGAAGAAAATAAAGATGAAACCGAAGTGGAAGACAGCGAGGCCGAGTTGGAAGAAGGCACGGGCAGTAAAGTGAAGTTGCGGCCCTGGCATCAGCGCAAACGCAAAAGCATGGGGTACGATGCTGATAATCACCCGGCGCCACTCATTGATCAGGCGCACCGAATAATGCACCTGTGGAAAGCTGGCGACGTCGTAAAAGTGGACGAATATCTTGACGACAGAGGTCTGCGGCGCAATGCGCTTTTTCATCAATTGTTGCAAGCTTTGATCGAGCTATCTTCCGCCGGAGGTGAAGAACGCTCGTTATTTGAAAGCATCAGCAACCATGTGGCAGCGCGGGGCGCGAAGTTCGAAAGAGCTCAGGCCACTTTGTTATCCGAATCAACACTTGAACAGGACCCTCAACTTTAGGAACTAGCAATGAGCAAACTCGCATGGAAACCGTGGCACAAGGTCGTTCAGATTCGTGACGACCTGAAATCTGGTGAACTGTCCTTAGCCGTCTTTGCCGCTGATCTTTATGATGTCGTCATGGGCAAGGCGCGTCCGGTCTATAAGGATTCCAAAGAATTTTTTGCACTCACGTATCCAACTTTTAATTTGCGTGAGCTGGTAAAAGATGTCATAGCTCGACTCGCTGCCAAGAACGAGAAGGCTGTCCGCCAACTCGAGCTCACCTACGGCGGCGGTAAGACCCATAGCTTGATCACCCTGTTTCATCTGGTGAACGCTCCTGACAAACTTCCAGACCTGCCGGCTGTGCATGAATTCACCCAACACATCGGCATGACGCCTCCGAAAACACGGGTAGCAGTCTTGCCTTTTGACAAACTCGACGTGGAGAAGGGGATGGAAGTCCGCGCGCCTGATGGCAAAACGCGATGGCTCAAGAATCCCTGGAGTGTGTTGGCGTTTCAGATTGCCGGTTCTGATGGATTGAAGCTCCTGCACGCGGAGGGGCATGATGCCGAACGCGAAAGTGCCCCAGCGGAAAATCTGCTCGTCGAACTGCTGGCATGGCCAGGAAAACAAGACCTTTCCACGTTGATCTTGATTGACGAAGTTCTAATGTATGCTCGCGAAATGATCGGGTTTGATTCGACTTGGCGGGCAAGACTCGTCAACTTCTTTCAATACCTGACGCAAGCTGCGACCAAAGTTGACCGGTGTGCCATCGTTGCCTCGCTTCTCGCTACAGATCCAAGCAAGAGTGATACGCTGGGCAAAGAAATCACCCATGAGCTTTATGCCATCTTCCGGCGCGAGCGCGAAGAAGGTGTGCAACCCGTTGTGAAGGACGACGTTGCAGAAGTTTTACGCCGGCGCTTTTTCACGCCAGATTCCATTCGGGATCGTGAGGCGTTTCGTCCGCATGTGGTTGCGGCCCTTGAGGGCATCACTCATCTCGACGACCAAACTCGCAAAGATCGCAAGGCTGCAGAGGAGCGGTTCCTCAAGAGCTATCCATTTCATCCTGATCTGACCGACGTGTTTTACTCAAAATGGACAAATCTCGAGGGCTTCCAGCGCACGCGCGGCATTCTACGAACCTTTGCTCTGGCGTTACGCGATGCTGAACAGTGGGATCAGTGCCCATTGGTTGCAGTGAACGTTTTCTTGGGCGCTCCAGGAAAGGCATCTATCTCCGAGGCGACTCGCGAACTGACAACCGTCGCTGCAACCGAGGAGTACGAAGGCAAAAAGCAGGAGTGGACTGGGATTCTTGAAGGCGAGTTGGCGAAAGCTCGCGACATCCAATCCGAGACGGCTGGCATGAAATTTCGCGAGCTTGAACAAGCGGTGTTCGCCACTTTTCTGCATTCCCAACCCAAAACGCACAAGGCGCTGACAAGGGATCTTTTGCTTTTGCTCGGTACAACTCGACCCGATTGGATCGAATTGGAGAAAGCTCTACATCGCTGGACCGAAACCTCGTGGTTCCTGGATGAGGGTGCCATCAGTGACGTTGAGATTGGGGCTGACGGCAATAAACAACTTCCCAAGTCGTGGCGTTTGGGATCAAAGCCAAACCTACGTCAAATGCATCATGATGCCTGTGAGCGAGTATCTTCTGATCTTGTGGAAACGAAGCTGCTCGACGAGATCGGCAGGCTCAAGAGCTTGACAGCCGGGGCTTCTGCGGCTGGCGCCAAAGTGCACAACCTTCCAATTCGACCCAAAGACATCGAGGACGACGGCGAGTTTCACTATGCGGTTTTGGGACCTAAGGCCGTTTCAACTTCAGGAAATCCGAGCGCAGAAGCCAAACGATTTATTGATGAAACCACGACCGCAGACCGGCCGCGCGTATTCCGCAATGCTGTTGTTCTGGCGGTGCCTTCGCGAGATGGGTTGGAGGTGGCGCGGAATCGTTTCCGCGAGTACCTGGGATGGGAAGACGTACGGTCGCAACTCAAGGATCATGATGTGGACCCTATCCGCCAAGAGATGTTATTGGCATACATTGAGAGCGCAAGGAAAAGAATTCCAGAAGCCATTCAGCAGGCATACTGTAATGTTGTGACAGTCTCGGATAAGAATGAGATCCAGGCGTTCAAGATCACTGTGGAGAACAAGCCTCTTTTCAACTTGATCAAGGAAGATCATCGCTCTCGCATTCAAGAGACCGCCATTAGTGCAGATGCTCTTTTGCCTGAGGGACCGTATAACCTGTGGCGAGAGGGTGAGACCTCGCGGCGCGTGAAGGATCTTGTCGGTGCCTTTGCACAATTTCCGCATCTTCCAAAGATGTTGAACCGTCGGGCAATTCTTGACACCGTTGTCATCGGTTGCAAAGAAGGACAATTTGTTCTTCGTACCACGCGTCCTGATCGTTCCATAAGGACTTTCTGGCGAAATGAGCCAGGAGAAGCCGACCTCAAGGATCCGAGCCTTGAAGTCGTGCTTCCGGAAGCTGCAACAATCACCGAGATTTCTCCTACGCTTCTTGCTTCCGAAAAGCTTCCGGGTCTTTGGTCAAGTCCGGAGATTTTGGTCAAAGATGTGTTCAATTATTTCTCCGGCGGTCATAACGTCAAAATCAAAAAGGAAGGGTATGAGGAATCGATCATAATTCCAAAAGCGGAACGATCTGTGGTTGAAACTGCCATTCACGCCGCAGTCCGAGATGGCGTACTGTGGTTGACTTCCGGTCCGGCCAGCGTGCTGGGTGAAACGATACCGGCCGGCATCCTGACTGATGAGGCTCAGTTGCAAGGACCGCCTCAGCCTATTTCGGCGATGGATATTCTACCCTCCAATCTGCAAGAAGTCTGGAGCGAAGAAACAACAAACGCTCTAGCAATTTCGGTTACGCTCTCTCAAAGGATTGGAAAGACCCTGCCATGGGCGACGATCCGCGAAGCGATAGATGGAGCCTTGCGGGCGCGGTTATTAGAACGCACGCTGGACTCAGGTCCGTGGCCGTGTGAATATACCGGCGCGCAGTCAGTCAAGTTACGTTTACCCAGCGAACAAGAAATACGTCATGTACCACCGCAGTATGTTCCAAAACCCGGAATACTCATCGCTGAATCCGATTTGCGGCCGAATGAGATTCAAGATTTGGCTGATCAGATTGCTGAGATCACAAAAGCAGCGGTTGGGTTGGATTTAAAGTTCCATCTTAGGATTGAGCTTGGCGGTGCGTCACGGCTTCCTGATGAGGTGGTTTCCAAGATCAATCGAGTTCTTAATGAAATATCCGAGGATCTTAGACTCCACTAGCCTATGATTAAAAACGCGGGCCTTCGCGTTTCGCGTCGGCCCGCTGATAGATTTGCGTCGTTTGGCTCATGCCTTCCCTCTCCAAAACCAGCAGTGTTGCCGGTACTCGCAGTCACGGCATTTCCAGCTCGGATTGGGGAAGAACACCTCTTTGCGAATGCCGTTGTAAACTTCCTTGCAGAGAAGAAAGAAGCTCTGATGATCGGCATCGGTTCGGAGTGAAAAGAACTGTTTGAATTGTGGGATTCTGGTTTTCAGCAGCACATCGAATCGTAGCGTCGGAATTGTTTTGAACAACATGCGGTAGGCATAGGAATACGCCGTGAGCTGGATATTGCTTGCCAGATCATCCTGACTCAGGGTGCGGCTCCACGTTTTGAGATCCGCAACGATGTCACCGTTCTCGATCTTGTCAAACATGCCTTGCAACGAAACGTCCAACGTCTCATTGGTTTGAGTGTCAACCAATGGCACATCGAACGGAAGCTCGGCGTGGAGAATGCCGTTGTGCGGAGAGTTGTTGAAGTAGACACTAAGAAGGCTCTTTCCCAGCTCCACTGACTCCTCCGAGGTATCGCCATTTTTGTAGCGTATCTCGTCCAAGCTTTGCGCATACCAATCCGCTTCAAAAATATCCCAGACAGACTTCAGTGTAACCTCATCGCCCTGTTTCCAACGCCGGTGCAACCATTCCACAGCGGCATGAATCGATGAACCCAGCGCCAAGCCCGCGGGCTTGAACGGTTTGGGCAGTTGATCGATCTTGTTGAACTTGTATTTCAGACTGCATTCCATGTATGTCTGAATTTGACTTGCACTGAGATGGTCAATCATGGCGCACCTCATTCGCTGATGAGCCGTTCAATCAACTTGCTCGCGTGAAATTTTTCGATGTCTCGCAACGAGCCAACCTCGAACCGCTCTTTCAGATAATTTTCCGCGGCCTTGCCTTTGAGATTCTTCTTTTCAGCCAGGAGGCGGAAGAGATACCTGCGCTGTGCTTCGGTCATCACTTCACCGGTGGCTTTGTGGTTGTTGGACGTTGCCGCACCGTCTGAACCATTGCCGCGGCTCGCGCCTTCCGGTTTCTGGTGCAGTAAATCATTGTTGTTTGGTGAAACCTGCTGTCCGAAACCCAGGGAAAACCCGAGCAATTGGATGGCGGCTCCAGCGTCGTGAGCGGGATCGTCATTGAGAGCAATGAGGCTTTTCCCGTTCCCGGTGAGCACGTAGAGATAGATGCGCGCATCAGGCAAGCCTTTGAGATGCATAATGGCAATTAGTCCATCGGATACGGATTCATTGATCCACTCCGCAGCTCCCTGCCTGGACATTGTTTTGCGGACGGATTGCATGTTTTCCTCTTCTTGCCTGACCTGAATCATCTCGATCTTCTGTTTTGCTTCCATCACTGTCACTCCTTTCTGTGTTTTCAATGAGTTGTTCGTGTTTCCTCATGACTTGCGGCCTCAACAGATCATCCACGAATCTGGTCATGGGTTTGCCGGCGAGTTTTGCCAGTTGGTACAGCATGGGAATCAGATCTTCAGAGATTTTGGGACTGTACAATGGCCATCACCTCCAGTTTATTTGGTAAAGAACACATCTGAGTTAAGTGTAGGTGGAAGGTGAGGCGGGTCGAAAGGAGGGAGGATTTGCCGTTGCGTGACAAATATCTGGAAAATTAATGTCGGGGCAAGTGATAAAATGTATTCAGAGAACATCGATTGGTTTATGACAACATTCAATCAAAGCGGCATCACTATTTTTGCCGAAACCAACTTTCGCAATCAACGTCAACGATTCGGCATCAAGCATACTGATCGCCGGTACCACATATTCATTCTGGGCAAAACAGGTATGGGCAAAACAACGCTGATGGAGAATATGATTGTTTCAGATATTGACGGGGGCCACGGAGTGGCCGTCATCGATCCGCATGGAGATTTAGCTGTACGGCTCTTAGATCGAGTGCCTTCCCGTAGAATAAACGATGCGATCTATTTTAGTCCCGCAGATGTTGATTTTCCCATTGCATTCAACGTATTGGATCGAATTGAAAAAGATCTCCAACCGCTTGCTGTTTCGGGTGTGATCTCCGTATTCAAGAAACTCTATGCTGAATACTGGGCACCGCGTCAGGAACACGTGCTTCGCAATACCTTGTTGACCGTCATGCAATTTCCTGGCTCAAACCTGCATACGGTTCACCAGATGCTGACTGACGCGGATTTTCGAGTGCAGATTACGAAGAAACTCGAAGACAAAACCCTTCGAGCATTCTGGGAAAAGGAATTCGCAGGCTTTGACAAACGCCAGCGAACCGAGGTTGTTGCGCCGATCCTTAATAAGCTGGGGCAGTTTCTCGCTGATCCATTAATCCGAAATATGGTAGGACAGCGAAAGAACAGGATTCCGTTTCGTGAAGTGATCGACAAGGGGAGGATACTGATAGCAAATCTTTCAAAAGGAAAAATCGGCGAGGATAATTCAGTGTTGCTTGGGTCGGTGCTGTTGAGTAAACTGCAGCTCGCGGCGTTGAGCCGGGCTGATATTGATGCGGAAAAAAGAGTAGATTTCTATCTGTATGTGGATGAGTGCCAGAATTTTATTACGGAAGGTGTCGCGTCAATGCTTGCGGAGATGCGAAAATACCGGCTGAATATGATTCTGGCAAGCCAACACCTAGGCCAACTGGATGAAGGCATCCGGCAGGCAATATTTGGAAACGCAGGTACACTGATCACCTTTAGACTAGGAGCGCCGGATGCGGATGTTTTACAGGAGGAATTTTTTCCCAGATTCAAAAAACAGGATTTTTTGAATCTACCGAAGTACCATATGTATCTACGGCTGATGATTGATGGAGTTACATCAGAAGGGTTTAATGCGAAAGGATTACCACCACGCAGTATGGCGCGAGGAGTCGCAAGGAAAATTATGAGTGCATCACGACAAAGATATGCAACCGCACGGCACTTGGTGGAGATAAGGGAGCTGTAGGTCTTGGGGGCACGAACGAGGATGGGGGACGAAGTTGCTCGCGCGAATATCAATTTTGCTGCATCTATTTTGTTTCAATCCAAGAACATCATGAACTTTGCGTACCCCATACTTCGGCGATTTTGGATTTTATTTTTTCCTCGTAAAGCTCAATCATCCGCTTGGCTGATTCAATATGTTTTTGTTCCGTCTTGAAATCCGTAACAATTGAATGTTGTTCTTCAGTACTCGGCAGTGGTAGCTTTAATTTTGCAAAGTTACTCTTTGAAATCTCCTTGAATGTTCCTCCCGAAGCCATACTCTCCATTTCTGGGACAAGAGTTGTTATTACAATAGCAACATAATATGGGTCAATCTCGTCGCGTTTTTTGACGATTACATTCTTGAATCCTTGGTTGGTAGCAAGTTTGACTTTATTGATTCCAACCCGTCCAATAGTTGCACGTGAAGAAACTAATATCGAATCTTCGGGTAAGAGTTTTGCAGATGAGTTTTTTAATCCAGCTTCGGATATATTCCTCTCCGTTTCGTTAATCTCGGTAATGAAGTTCTCTGCTGGTAAATCAACCAATGTTGCCCATCGAATACCGCCATTCCAATACTCTTGATTTTGCGAACCAGGCGTGCCACCCGATTCGATTTTAAAAAGCTCTTCATTTCCAAGCTCCACCGTCTTCCATTTTGGATTGATTCTAAAAGATGGCTTATGATGCGCGATAATTTGCTTTGCGCCGTCAATGACTTTTTGATAACCGTCGAGTTCGTCAACAATTTCTTTTTGAACTTCAAGCGGCGGGAGTGGAATCTTTAATTTTCTCAAATCACTGTTAGACAGATGAAGAATGTTCACACCTTTTGCAAATCTTGCGAGTTCTAATTTCAAGGGAGGATTGCTAATCAGTAACGCTAAGTAATCTGACAGTACTGTATTGTTTCCTGTGCGAATGATGTTAATATCACCCCCAATTACAACCCCTTCTTCATTTAGCGACCTCGCAACTGCTATCCCCATAGCATCGGCAGTTGTAGTGGCTGGTACAAGAACATCGCCGTTACAAGAGGTAATATTGCCCTTCTTATCGGTTTTGCTAAATACTTGCCTGATTATCGGGTCGTATAAAGTATAGATTTCACCGTAGTGAATACACCTGTATTGTCCAGTATCACTTAATTCACTCTTTGATAGTCCTTGCCCACGTAGAAACTGTATTTGCCTTTGATGCTCTAAGTCTCCAAGACTAACAGTTAACCAACTTGAGACAACGTGATTTGCTGGCGTTCTATAAAGTTCACCAGAGAGATTATAGTCATCTGCTTCTGCAATTTTAGCCTTTGAAACCGCCCATCCAAATAAACTTCCTTCTTTTAGCAGACGATTCTTTTTGCCAGCTCTAATTGCCTCTTGTTGCGCTCGTAGAACCTCAACAGCGCGTGGCAAATCATTGCGGTCAATCGGTCTGCGCTGTGCGCCCAAGTCAAAACCATCGTTAAGAACTTTTATAAAAAGAATATCCTTTGTTTGTTTTGATAGTTGGTTGTCAAAAAAGAGAATGCTCGTCTTCACGCCAGCGTAAGGATTGAATACACCGCCTGGTAGAGAGACGACGGCATAAAGTCCGTCTTCAACAAGTAACTTTCTTAACTGCTTGTATGCTCTCGCTGATTGAAAAATGATTCCTTCAGGCACGATGATTCCAGCGCGTCCTTTGTTGTTGAGATGCTCCATGATGTAATCTACGAAAAGCACTTCGGAGCGATTGGCTTGCACCATAAATCGTTTATGCGGACGGGTGCCGCCTTTTGGTGTCATAAAGGGCGGATTTGCCATCATTACATCGAAACGCTCATCCCATCTCTCTTCGCTTGATAGCGTGTCGTATTCGTGGATTCTTGGGCTTGGGAAGCCGTGAAGATACATATTCACCAAGGAGAGCTTCACCATATCTGGCGATATGTCGTAGCCCGCCAGGTTTGCCATCAGACGCTTCTTTTCGTCTGGAGTCAAGGGTTTATTCTTGTTTGCTTTCAAAATGTGCTTGTATGCGGAAATTAAAAATCCTGCTGTGCCGCAAGCGGGGTCAAGAATGGTTTCGTCTTTTTTCGGGTCAACAACTTCAACGATGAAATCAATGATATGGCGCGGCGTGCGAAATTGTCCCGCTTCGCCCTGTGAGCCGAGCACGGAAAGCAGATACTCAAAAGCATCCCCCAGATTCTCGCTGTGGTCGTATTCAAAGGTGTTTATGTCCTTCAAAAAGAGGTTGAGTGTTTCTGGGTCGCGGTATGGAAGGAAAGCGTCTTTGAAAACATCGCGGAAGAGCTGTGGCAGGTGCGGATTTTTGGACATCCGCGTAATTGCTTCGCCGTAGAGATTTAAGCGTTCCTGTCCGCCAAGTTTTGGGTCCAACAGTTTGCTCCATGCATACTTTTCAAAGCCGTTGGTAAAAAACTGCGGTTTGCCTTTTGGCAGCGAACCGGCCTGCTTATCCATATCGTCCATAAATTTATAGATAAGCGCCGTGGTGATTTGCTCCACCTGGGCTTTCGGGTCTGGGACTTTTCCAACCAATATGTCACGCGCTGAGTCAATTTTCCTTTTAGTTTCTTGGTCCAACATAAATTACATATAGGCGTTAAGGGACACATAATCCTTCACGTACTCAGGCACTTTCTCAATCCAACCGTTCAATTCCTGGAGATCCGCAAAGGTGAGCTTGGGGTTGGTGGCAAGCCGCGTGTATTCGCCTTTCTCGATGATGTCCCGAATTTCGTTGTCGGTAATGTATGCCTTGAGATAATTTTTGATAGGCAGGACGAACTGGCTATCGGGCTTGTTGATGGCAACATACTTTTCAAACTCTTCATCGAGCAATTCGTCTTTTGATTTGAAGTTGGTGATACCGCCGAACACCTTTTCAATAAACTCGCGCAAGCTGATGCGTCGGTCAGCTTTTACCGATTTGCGTAGCTTATCGAGATTGAAATAATCTTCGGGCTTGTCAAAAATTTCATCCTTCACATAACTCTCAACTGTATCCAGATCACCCTCTTCGTACTTTTGTTTGATGAAGGAATCCTCTTTGACCACCATCTCGAATTTCTCGAAGAGCTTTCGGTCAATCTTCATCCCTTCGACGCCGACAGTTTTTTCCGAGAAGGTCTTAAGCGGGTCGGGTTGCGTGATGCTGATCTCGTCAATATTGACACCTGGTTCGCCGCCCTCTCCTCCAGTGCCAGTACCGGGCGGTAGGTTCAGCACTTCATCGTAGTCATACTTTTCTTCGAAGTATTCGCAGTTCGCAAAGAAATCGAACAGTTTGAATTTGTCCTTCGGGACCATTGCATCTTGGACATCCCCATCCTCTTTCACTTGATAAGCGAAAGTAAACTTTCGCGTGCCGCGCCCTTTTATCTGTATAAAGTCAGTGGGGGAGAAGATGGGACGCATCAAGCCCACGTTGAGTATGTCTTCGCAGTCGTAGCCCGTGGTCATCATTCCCACTGTTACGCATACACGGGTTTTGCTGGAGCGGTATCCCTCCAAGAACTTTGTATGTCCGTTGAGGGTGTTGTTGGCAAAATCTACGGTGTGACCTTGGGCATCGGTGATGTTTGAGGTAATTTGCATGGCGAAATCGGAATTGTATTTGCCCGGATAGAGTTGGTCGGCAAACTGATTGAGGGTTAGAGCGATTTTCGATGCGTGCTTCTGGCTCACACAGAATAGGATGCTTTTTCCAATCTCTCCCGTGATCGGGTCTTTGAGTGCGTGTTCAAGGAAGGTCTTGCAGAATATCTGATTGGTTTTATCCGAGAAAAATTTGCGTTCAAAATCCCTTTGAAAGAAAGTCTGTTCCTCTTCGTTGCCATTCTCGTCTTCGACCATCACCGCGTATCCCTTCTCAGAAAGTAGCTCGGTGGTAATTTCCGTGCGGGCATCTGCGACGACAGGATTCACTAAATATCCGTCTTTCACCCCATCAAGCAGGGAGTAGCGGAACGTGGGCTCTCCAGTTTCACAACCAAAAGTCCTGTAGGTGTCTAAAAGTTGGCGGCGTTCCCATGCGCGAGGATCTCGCGCATTGAGTTTGTCCTGGTCAATGCCTTTGAGATAATTCTTTGGCGTTGCGGTTAATCCGAGTTTGTAGCCAACAAAGTATTCAAAGACCGCGCGGCTGTTACCGCCGATAGAGCGGTGCGCTTCGTCTGAAATAAGCAGGTCGAAATCAGTTGGAGAGAATAACTTTTGGTATTTGTTGTTGAACGCCAAACTCTGAACGGTTGAAACGACAATCTCTGCTTTGCGCCAGTCGTCTCTGTTTTCCTTGTAAATAATCGATGTGTAATCTTTGGAGAGCCACTTTTTGAAGTTTTTTTGCGCCTGGTTTTCAAGCTCCAGGCGGTCAACCAAAAACAGAATGCGTTTCGCATTGCCGCTTTTTAGAAAGAGTTTGATGATAGCTGCCGAAACGAGCGTTTTTCCGGTGCCGGTCGCCATCTCAAACAGGTAGCGGTCATCGCCTTTGGCGGCAGATTCTTGGAGTGCTTGTATGGCATTGAGCTGATAGGGCCGCAGAAATTTCAATGCCTCTGCGTCGATCAGGTTTTGGCGTTGCGTTTCATCTGTCCAGCGCGGGTCGCTGGCATAATCCATTTTTTGAGTTAGGACAATGTAGTCCTCACCAACTTTTTCATCGGCGATGCGCTTAGGGTTGGGTTTGAATTGTTCAAAATGTTGCAGCGATTCTGGTGCCGGAAACTGTATGATGATGGATGGATTGCCGCGTTCCAAGTCCCAGAAATAATGAAGGTTGCCGTTTGAGAGAATGACGAAACGGACATTGAGTGATTGAGCATACTTGCGGGCTTGCTCTTTGCCGTCAAGAGGATCCCTGTCTTCTGATTTTGCTTCAAGAACTACATATGGAAAACCTTTTTCATCAAGGAGCAGGAAATCGATGAAGCCGTCTTTTGTCTTCTCGAAATCATTTCCCAACCCGTCAACCGCCTTTTTCGAAAGTTTCGTATTCAGCTCCAATACGATATTCGCCTTGCCGTTTTCATCATCAAAAAATCTCCACCCAGCTTTCTGGAGAAGATTGTTAATTTTTATTCGTGCTTTTGCTTCTTTTTGCATATTCTATCTTCGTTTCTTCCTGATATTGCTGTTCTCCTCCAAAAACCTATCCACATCAGACTGCTTAATCCGCCACCAGCCGATTTTCGATGCCTTAAGCCGGCGAGATTCAATGTAGCGGTTCACCGACCGTGTTGATACGCGGAGAATCTCCGCGACTTCTTCAATGGTAAGCAGTTTGTCCCGGTTCTGTTGTTTCATATGCATCAAGCGTATCTCTTTTTCGCCGTATTGTCAAAAGTGGCTAATTTTGTCAAATTAAGGTTAATAGGCGTCTTTTTCCCCAGCCTCCAGCCTTGAATTCTCAAGTTCAGGGTGTTACCCTATCGATATGTCGAAGGGGGCCTTCGTTTTATCAGCCAGAAAAGGTTCCACGTTGCACTTGCAATCGACACTAATCAATCGTGTATGACACACACCCACAAAGTCATTTTGTTTTTGCTCATCATCGCCGTTATTTCGGCGGGAATTGGAACCCTGCTCTATTATCAAAAAAGCTCATCCCATCAGCCTGATATTAGAGCAAACGCAGATATTGTCGATACTCAACCAACCGCATCTGATTGGAAAACAACAGAGGATAATTCGCAATCTCAGATTGAGCCGGAGATTATTACTTCGGAGGTGGATACTTCTGATTGGCTGACTTATAGGAATGAGGAGTGGGAGTTTGAGGTGAGGTATCCAACTGATTTTAATTTGGATGTTACCGATGGTATCAAATATAATAAGGAAAATATCCCAATCTTAAGTATTTCAAACGGAAAGTTTCCCATAGATTTTCAGGATACTGATGAGGTTATCTACGAACTTTATATTGATGACAGCGCGACCGTAAAAGAAAAGACGGACGCATTCGTTGTCGGCAAAGGTTACTCAGAAAAACTTGGTGAGACAAATACAGCCAAATATAAAACGGTTATCTTAGGAAAAAATTTTGATGTTGTAGAATTAAAGACAGGAGAACCAACGGAGGGAGTGCCTACATTATTTAAATATTTTTATCTACAATACGGAACCAGTGTGTATAATTCCCTTTTGCGCATTCCGCAAGGCCTGAAAGATACTAGACTGGTAAATACTTTCGAAAAAATTGTCGGCTCGATTAAATTCGTGGCTGACAGATGACAAAAAAACATAAAGGAGGATCAAAAAAGTTCTTTAACAATCGTATAATTCACCGAATTTGTTGAAACAGTTGTACAAACCCTATGAGGAGATGTCATGAAAGTACAAGTCTGTAGTTTAGCCGTGCTTTTGTCTCTATGTTTTACATCAAGAGTTGAAGCACAAAATTACAAGCTTCCCTTCCTGCCAAACGAAACGTGGAGTTGCAATCAGGGAAACGCAGACGATCCTGGAAATACGGCCCAGGACCCAAACATAACCCATCTCTCCACGAACAGTATGAAGTTTGCGTGGGATTTTAATTGGGGTAGCGAAGATGACGATTTAGGGAAACCCTATATTATTCCTCGTGCTGGTTTTATAACACGAACAGCGTATGCAAGTGGCTGGGGTAATTACGTGGTAATCCAGTTCGTTGATGGTAAATACGGTAAGGCCGCACATTTGAGCCAGGTTTTTGTTAAGATAGGTGAATATGTGCAGCAAGGGGAAGTAATCGGCTTGGTCGGCGGTACCCCAAATTGGAGTCCACATATTCATTGGCAGGAACAGGTTGACGGGACTATAAACGGACAATCAACGCCTTCTGGTTATCAGGAAGTAAATTATACCGCTCCTGTTTCAAACATCAGAAACATGCCAACTGTGGGAGTAGCGGTTCAAAAGCAGTCTCCTAGTGAGACGACAAACCGGACCTACACCTCCGCCAACACCTCCCTCTTTAACGCAGCCTATACCGCCACTGGCTCTATTCCTCTAGAGAACTATGGTTGGTGGGATAGCTGGACCAGCAACGACTACACCAATGTGTATTATGCCGCAGTCATTGACGGCCTTTCTAATGGTCATGTAGTCTATGATGCCATGAGAGGCGCAAGGAGTGCAGTGCATATCTTCGGCCAGATGTGGACTCAATGGTCAGGCCTGGGCGGGCCTAATTCCTACCTCGCTACGCCCATAGATGAAGAATATTTGTTTGGTGGGTATACTATCCAAGACTGCCAGGGCGGGTATCTGCGCTGGAACGGAGAATTCGGTGTTACCGAAGCCTTTCCCTATCCCGAATGGTTCGGGCCCGGCGCCTTTGATCCGAGCGGTGGTTTTGCCGCGACTAATCCGCAATTGCTGCTGCAGAATCTACCCGGTGGTTCAGGTCCGACTATTGCCTGGTCGCCAGTTGTCAGCTACCAATTTGCGGAGTGCTTCAAGCTCAACGGTAAGTCAGCCAATCTGGGCTGGCCTTATGCCGGAGTTTTTGGCACGTCACCCGCAGCAGTGCATAAGTGGAACTTCACCTGGTCCAATGGCCAGTCTGATTTCTACTGGGTACAGAATTTCAAGAACGGAGCTTATGGCGACTGTATTATCATGTATGATCCTGACAATACTGGCCGGGCCAACCAGAGCACGATTGGCGGCGAGAACAAGGCGTATTTGTTGCGGGGAAACATCTGGAACGATTACCGGGATAATAACTGGATTAGTATTCTTGGCGCGCCAGTTGCTGAACAGAACGGCAACCGCCAGGATTTCCAGCTCGGTTACGCTGAAGACACCGGGTCTGGCGCTATTTATACGCTCTATAATCCAGGGCTTGCTAATTTGCGGGTTGATTCCAATCCATCAGGCGGTATAGTCCTGGTCAATGGGCAGGAGCCGTATTCAGGCGCCACTACCCCGACCTCTTTGTTCACGATCGCTGCCGGAAGCCATGCGGTGTCCGTCCACTTTGAAGGACATCTTGAAACGATCACCGTTCCAACACAGGCTGATGTTATTACAAACGCTCAGGTTGCAGTTGGTGGCTTCGGCTTCCTGTCCGTCACCACCGTACCGGACGGTGCTGAAGTCAGGCTTAACGGCAACCGGTGGCCGACTAGTACATCGCTGACGAATATTTCCGCAACGGCGCTTGCTGCGGGGATCTATACCCTTAGAATCGCAAAGACCGGATATGA
Source organism: Candidatus Zhuqueibacterota bacterium (assembly GCA_003576975.1). Classification (GTDB taxonomy): domain Bacteria; phylum Zhuqueibacterota; class Zhuqueibacteria; order Zhuqueibacterales; family Zhuqueibacteraceae; genus Coneutiohabitans. Next base: position 17,490 of record QEVD01000002.1, on the reverse strand, counting down.
ACCGATCGAATACAACATCACTATCAGCGATGAACAGACAACCGCGGTTAGCGAGATACTTGTACTCAGTAGCGGACAGCCGATTGGCGCATATCTTCCTACTGCAGAGCCGTATCAGGTGCATTTCGAAATCTGGGATACCGACAATCTGGCGAACCCCCTGCATCACGGAGACACCCCGTTTCCCGAGTATTTGCTGTTTGCAGCAGATACGCTTAAGGTACAATTTACCAAAGACGGATATGCAAGCTGGGACACGGTTTTTGCGGTCGTACCGGAGGATTACAAAGAAATACACGGCGTTTTGACGTACACAGCAGGAACGCCAACTCCTGAACTGCAGGTGGCGTCGTTCCTGTTTCTGAGTCCTGCGTATGCCGGATTGCAGCATGGAACTATTGTCCTTACCAACACCGGAACAAAGCGGTTAACTGGAACAGTTGCCGCATCAGGAAACGGTGAGATAGACCAAACTTCCTTTATGCTGAAGATCGGCTATTCGCTAAGTCTGGACGTACGCATAGATTTCGATTCACTTGATCCGGGAAGCTATGTCGATTCGGTCATGATCGCCTCTGATGGCGGAAACGAAACCGTTGCCGTGCATTATGAGAAACGGGTAGAGGCAGGAACGAAAGTATTGGTCGATAGTTTCAATCGTTCGTCTATCGGATCAACCTGGAGCGTTACCGCAGGTAATGCGGTTGAGCTGATAGATCACGAGATCATACTGTCATCCAGTGGAAGCACTAACGGCGTAGCGACCGCTACGTTCGCCGGTGCACTCAACAATTGTTCGGTTGAGTTCACCATGCGCCCCACGCAACCGAGCGGCAACCGTGTCTCGCGGGTCTATCTGCGATATTCTGATGAGAATAATTACTATTGCCTGTCTTCGTGGAGATCGTACAACCTGATATTTTTGGACAAGATGGTCAATGGTACGCGTATCCGATCTACGATATTCAACAAATCGCTCGTTCAGGGCAGGTATCATTTCGCGGTAGTTAACGACACGTTGCATTTCTACAATGTTGGCGGTACCGGAACGATTTTTTATGGAACGCTGGAAGACACAACCCTAGGATCAGTACCAGCAGGATATGTATCATTTTTTGCTAACGAAGAAAATCTTGCAATTGATGATGTGGTGGTAGTAGACTTGGATGCTACACCGTCTCCGGATACGCCGTCGTTAACCATAGCACCAGGGTCACTACATCTCGGATCAGCATCGAGCGGAGTTTTGGCTGATTCACTGTTCTTATCAAGCATCGGGACAGCGACGGTTGGCGGTTCAGTCTGGGCAAACGGTTATCTCTTGGTTGAATCTCCAACGATAACACTCGAGCCCGGTGCGGAGATTTATTTCCCCGTAAGCGTGAATCTTGACTCGCTAGCACTAGGAAGCCGTGCCGACACCGTACGTATTGCCTATAATGGCATGCAGGTAGCCGTTCCCGTAACCTATGAGCGACTTTCCGAACCCGATGCCACGTTACTTGGCATCTATAATATGGACGGTGCTCTTGCCTCAAATGCAAAGCGGACCAATGCTGTCAGCGGAAATTTTCTCATTGAACGTTTTATCGGATCAACCACTGGTCTCAATAGTATGGTTGATGGCGCGTACTCATTCACCAAAACAAACTGGTCACGACTCATCACAGATCTTGACTTGGAACTCAACGGGCGCGTCGAGTTCTCGCTTGAGGCTTGGGTTAGTTTCAACAACTCAGGCAACAATGTGGTCATGGGTAGACCTCCGGATGGTTCGCTTCAATTGGAATGGCAGGGTAGCAACGCTCCGGTGTATGTATGCATTAACGGTATCTGCGGGTTTACGACGAACATACAACGAGATCAGGACGTATGGTATTACCTAGCAGTAACCTTCGATGGCAATGGATCAACCAATTCCAACAAGCTCAAGCTCTATATTAACGGCGTACAGGAAAATCTCACATATTCAAGCTCGATTCCAAACAGTCTTCCTGACCTTGGATCAGCTCCGTTAATCCTCGGATATTTCAAGGATGAGAATGTTGGAACTTCTAGTCTCGGTGGCAAGATTGCTGCAGTGAGAGTGAGTAACTGTGTAAGATCAGAATCGGAGATTGCAGAAAGCACGTCAACCGAGTTTAACTACTCGGTAACGCCCAGTTCCCTGAGCTTTACTGTTGAATCAGCAGTGGATACCGTGTATGTCACCTCTGTTAGCGCTACCGCTATTACGAAGTCAGCGAGCTGGCTCACTCTATCGACCAGCACGACACAGGGCATCAATCAATTAGTCGTTGTATCAGCTGATTCCACTGGCCTTGATTCGGGTATCTACCAAGATACCTTGAATGTTACTGGTGATGGATCTGTTATGTACATCCCCGTAGCATTCAGTATTTTGGCTGAAGGATCAGGTCCATTCTCACTGGATGGAAGCACCTTGGGTCTCTGGGACATGGATGGAACACTTGCTTCTTCTGCCAAGCGGACAAATGTTGCAAACAGCACGCTGCTCACTGAGACAAGCGTCGGGTCAAGTATCGGCCTTGAAGGTGAAGTAGATGGTGCGTACTCGTTCACCAAGAGTAACTGGTCAAGACTCATTATTGATCTTGATTCAGAACTCAATAGCCTCACCCAATTCAGCTTTGAAGCTTGGGTATCATTCAATAACTCAGGCAACAACGTGGTCATGGGCAGAGACAACGGTAACTGTGTTCAACTTGAATGGCAAGGAAGTAATTCACCGCTCTATGTATTTGTGGGATCAAGTTATGGGTATACCGGTAACGTACCCCGGACTCAGGATTCCTGGTATTACTTGGCAGTTACCTTTAATGGTAACAACTCAGGTAATTCCGACCGTCTGAAGCTCTATGTGAATGGCGAGCTTCAAAGCCTTACCTTCTCCGGAACGGTCCCAAGCGCATTACCAAACTCGGGAACAACGCCCCTGATCCTTGGTTATTACAAGGATGAGAATGCCGGGACTTCGAGCTTAGGAGGAACACTTGCCGCAGTGAGGGTAAGTAACATTGCGAGAACAAGCACTGAAGTAAGCGATGCCTACCAGGATGGACTGGGGAAGAGAAACTCTGAATATCAAGATGACTCTCTTGGTCTGATCCCTGCAGTATTTAAGCTTTATCAGAATTACCCGAATCCGTTCAACCCTACCACCACGTTTCGCTATGACTTGCCAGAAGACAGCCATGTCTCCCTTGCTATCTTTAATTTCTTAGGTCAACGGGTGAAACTGCTCGTGGATCAGGAGGTCAAAGCTGGCAGACACTCTGTTGTATGGGATATGCGCTCGGAAGAAGGTACAAAGCTTCCCTCGGGTGTATATTTCTACCAACTGATTGCTGGCGGGTTTACGGAAGCGAAGAAGATGACCTTGGTGAAGTAACGGTCAAGAAAAACCGTGCCGTTCAAAAAAAGAAACGGCACGAAACGGCTTTGAATTAAACCAAACGCGCGTTGCAGAGACTTGCAACGCGCTTTTTTTATTACACAATCCGCAGTAGACGGAGGTAGACATTATGGGGTCTCAGAAAGCTTTATGTCAGCAGCGCGGCAAGACTTCCAGATGGGGGGAATTAAGGAGAGCCGCAACGTTTAAGGAAAAAGCTTGACATTGTCTATACACTGCTGTACATTTAACAGTACAGGGTAAAATCAAGGAGGTCGGATATGGAAAAACTAACAGAAAAACAACTCCAAGCCTTCCGATACATTCGGAATTCGTTGGTGCATGATGGCAGATCACCATCGGTGCGAGAGCTCATGGATGCGCTAGAATACAACTCTCCGAATTCAGCTGCATTGGTTATCGAGAGCCTCATCAAAAAAAGGCTGTTGCGGCGGCGGAAAGACAAGAAGTTGCAGATGATTAGGGAATTCGACTTCAACGGAGTTGGGGAACGCACCAGGGAGGTGCCGTTAGTAGGGACTGTGCCTTGCGGATCGCCTGTACTCGCAGAAGAGAATATCGAAGCGAAAATCCAAGTATCGGAGAAACTAGCACGGCCGCCACATTCCTATTTTATTCTGAAAGCGCGTGGCGACTCCATGAATGCCGTGGGGATCAATGACGGTGACTTGGTGCTTGTTCGTCAACAGCCAACGGCCAGCAACGGTGATTATGTAGTGGCGTTGGTAGACGGCGAGGCGACCATCAAAGAGTTTCGACAGCAAAAGGGCATTGTATTACTGAAACCGAGATCGACCAGTAAGATGCATAAACCGATTGTTGTAACTGATGATCTACATATTCAAGGTGTTGTAGTTACGGCAATCCCAGGCCTTTAAGTGCACGATTACTTTGAAACCTTTGGCGTAAAGAAATTTTACAATTTTTCAGCATCGTATGAAGAAAATTCTTTCGATTGATGGTGGTGGTATCAAGGGCGTGTTTCCTGCTTCTTTTTTGAGCTATATCGAAGATAAGATTGATGGCCGGTTTAGCGAGTATTTTGATCTGATCGTTGGAACTTCGACCGGAGGAATTATTGCATTGGGATTAGGTCTTGGCTTTTCTGCAAAAGACATTCTCAAGTTCTACAAACGATACGGCCCTTCAATATTCGGCGGTAACAGATTGTTTAAGCGACTGCGTAATCTCTTTTACGCCAAGTATGATCACCGATCGCTTCATTCTGCACTAAAGGTGATATTCGGGGACAGAAAATTGGGTGAAAGTCTAACGAGAATAGTCGTTCCAAGCTTTGATCTCGATACTGGGAAAGTCTATATCCACAAAACTGCTCATCATGAACGATTTTCGACGGACTACAAGCGTGCTGTTGTAGACGTTGCCATCTCCACGTCAGCCGCACCAACTTATTTCCCGGCGCATCTCTTGCCGAGTGGTTCGCCGTTAGTCGATGGCGGCATATGGGCAAATAACCCCGTCGGTTTTGCGGTAGTTGAAGCGATTGGAGTCCTGAAGTGGCCTGCATCAGACATTAGGGTGTTAAGCATTGGGTGCACAAATGAACCCATTGGAACTGGTGGGACCATTCGTCCGTCACTGGGGCTCTCATACTGGGGTTTTAAAGCAATAGATCTCTTTATGCACGCTCAAGACTCGGCTTCTTTTGGAATCGCAACCATCTTGACTAGCCATGATCAAATCAAGCGTATCAGTCCTGTAGTGTCCCCCCGCAAATACCGGCTTGATAGTTATGAAACTATACCTTCTTTGGAAGGTTTAGGTGAGAACTATGCACGTTACGAATTTTCACATATCCGTGATTTTTTTTCGGAAAAGGTGGAACCATTTGTCCCCAATTACTTATTAACTAACGAGAAGTAAGGCTATGAACATTCAAGCACTATTCGAAGATTTTTTAGACAAGGTCGTTAATTTGAATAAAGACCGTGTCAACCGTATCAGGAACGCTCAGTCCGTTCTCACTAATTTCATCAAGGGTCAAGATGACTTTGAGAAATTGTATATCGACACAATACCGCAGGGATCATATCGACAAAAGACAATTATAAGACCGATTGGTGCTAATGGCACTTTTGATGTTGATTTGCTTGTGCGGTTAATCGAGAATCCAGACTGGAGTCCCGCTGAGTACATAACAAGACTTGCTGATGCGTTTAGGAATTCGGGTCGTTACAAAGACCTGACAGACACGTACGGCAAAACTCGCTGTGTCACCATTGACTACGAAGGCGACTTTCATGTTGACCTTGTCCCGGCAGTGGAGCGTTCGGGTGAGTTTTGTATCTGCAATAAAACAACCGACAAGTTCGAGGTGACCGATGGTGATGGGTATGCCCAGTGGTTTGAACAACAGGACGCTACCGCCAATGGTCGTCTTGTGCCCGTCGTTAGGTTGATTAAGTACTTACGAGACTCCAAAGGACAATTCGATACGAAATCAATCATCCTCACCACTGTCGCAGGTATGCAAGTCTGGTCTGGCGATAACTTCTCCAGTTTACCAACGGCACTATCCACGATTCTTACGCGCATGAATGAGTTTTTTTCGCAGTTCGATAACGTTCCTTCAATTCCAAACCCCGCTATGCCCGGCGAAAATTTTGATCGCCATTGGAAGAATGACCGTCAGGGTTTCAACAAACTGAAGACGGCAATCGGTGCTTATGCTGATATTGCGGCTGAGGCAGTTTCAACAACGGATTCGGCTGAGGCAGTTAAGCGCTGGCGTAAGCCCTTCGGAGACGAATTTCCTTCAAGTGATTCAATCGGTAAGGGAGTTACAGGTTCCGTTGCTTCCTCAATCGGTTCAAGCACTGTTTCACGTTCATTCACCCCGCATAGCCCCTATGCTTTCGAAAAATGACGTCGAATGGCTCATTGCAACGTATCCACAACTAACTCCAAACTCTGATGGAACCCAGGTACAAGGAGTACTGCCATTTGTTGGAGCGTACGATAAAGCGAGCAACAAGTTCACTCTTATTGATCCGAATGATTCGTCTGTCCATTCTGGAATTGTTTTGTTTGGAAGTTATACGGTTTCTATTGAAAAGAACACTGAACCGGATAGGCTACCTCGGTTATATGTCCACGATGACGCATTGTTACACGTCGCCGATCGTCATTTTTATCCGGCAACCAAATCGGCGTGCGTTTGCGGTATTGTCGAAGAAGCCCGTTTTCTGACAGAGGGGTTTGATTTTAAGAAATATCTAGAAGAGTTTGTAATCCCTTTTCTGTACGGGCAAAAGTATTACGCCAAATTTAGTGAGTGGCCTTGGCGAGACTATGCCCACGATACCGCGGGTGTCTTGGAGTCGTACTTCTTGGCAGGGGCGGCAGAGTTTCTACCAATGACACTAAAGAGACTTCGTGCAATGACGTTTGATTGGGAACGCGTAAAGAACATTTTGAAGAGCAGTAAGCGACCAAAGGGGCATTTGCCGTGTTTTTGCAAAAGGCACGATCATATACGGAGGTGTCATCCAGACGCTTGGGAAGGCATAAAGAGATTGTATGAAGACATACACAAGAACAATATCTCCGTAGAATAATCTGGATGTAGGTGCGAGGAGAATATGCCATATTAACAACTTTTTCCTGCTTAACCGGTGTTACTGACAGCGTCTATGCTACGAGCATGGATATTCGACCTACTCACCAGTCAGAAAATGCTTCTAATGATGCAGGTTCGCACATTTGTGCTCAATCACTCGCATCGTCGTGCGAAGAAAGGGTAATAAATCGGCTAGCGGAAATCTTATTTGAACAATGCCTGCAGCAAATGAGAACAGGTACTCATGTACGTAAGCGAAATAAGCAGCGGACAACGTAGCTTTATGTTTTGGTGTGAGCCACCTCAATTGCTGTGAGGTGCTTTTTATTGGGAACTTTCAAGTTATATCAACCCGCTAACTACACGAAACAAGTATAACTATTATAACCAATCTTGATTAATTAATGCTTTTCTCGTATGCTTTAATTGCGTCCAGCTTTTCCGAGATCTTAGCCCAATACTGCCAGTCTGCAAGCAGGTTTTCGAGAGTTATAATAAGTGACCGACTGCTCCGCCAGTTAGCGCTTATTATAACTTTTTGTTTTTTTAAAAGAACTCGAACACATCGAGTCGGGATCGCTTCGACAATCTGTCTGTCTTGAACTAGAAATTTCTCCCAAAATAGCCCTAAATATTGCCGCTTGAGGTCAGGAGAAGCAGTTCGGTATGCGGTATAAACTGTGCGTGTTAGCTTACACACTTCTTTGATACCCTCCATATCGCATTCCCGCTGTGCTTCCAGGTCATCAAGTTGTTCTTGGACTTGGCCAAGCTCGGCGGTCAGTTTCGCTCGAATGCGGCTGAAGTCGTCATCAGAGAGTACCCCATCTAGAAGCTTTGTTTCGGCAAAGTCCCGTTTTTTCTCAAGCGCCGTTCGTTGATTGAAGAGTGCTTGTTTTTGATTTCCAATTCTATTTGTTTGGTGCTGGTACAGGTCTTTGATCTTTGCGGTCACGGATGTCACGAATTCCTGGCTAAATTCAATTTTTTTGAAGTAATCCTCAACAAGTTGTTCGAGCTTGGCAACCTCAACGTTTTGTCCTTTGTTGGTGTGTTTTCTCATCGAAGCACAATGGTAGTACTGCTTATTCTTAAATTTGTGTGTTTCGGCTGTGTAACGCTGCCCACAGATATTGCAAAAGACAAATCCGCGAAGAATAAATGAATGTCTCCGCCGGCGACAGGCGTGAAGATTGTGGCTACTCATGATTGAGAGGATCCGACGATGTTCTGCCGGTGTAATCATTGGCTTGTGCTTGCCAAGCCTCTCTTTGCCATTATAGCGCATCATCCCCGCGTAAAAGGGGTTTTTGATGGTATGAGTCAGTATATTGTGGGATACTTTCTTACCCGATTTTGATCTGAGCCCCTTTTTGTACAGCAGATCTCCAATTTCATCGACCGAATAGTTGCCGGTCAAATACAGTCTGAATCCGTGTCTAAGGATGTGCCACTGTTCAACATCTTCTTTGACGATTCGTTTGGATTTTTTTCCATTTTCGCTTCCTTCAATAGAAATATTTACATACCCCAATGGCGCCCAGCCCGGCCACCATCCCTCATCAAGTCTCTCCTGAAGACCTTTTTTGACTTTCCTGCCATTGATGTCAGACTGAAACTGATTTACACTTGCGAGAATCGTATCGATCATATTTCCTTCGGGACTGTCATCAAGCATTGGTTGCGCCACCGAGATGAGCGTAACGTTGGCCTTTTTGAGGAGTGCTTTTATAGTTAGATGATCCTTGGTATTTCTTGCGAGTCGATCAGTTTCTTGAACTAAGACAATGTCTACTCGATCATCCTGTTGGCACCGATCAAGGAGTTCAGTTAGTGCAGGTCTGTCTAGTTTTGTTCCGCTTTTTCCTTCCTCCCGGTATACATCGATAATTCGAATGTCATTCTGCAGGGCAAAATTTCGGCAGAATTTCTCCTGTGCATCGAGAGAGAACCCTTCGCGAGCTTGTTCTTCGGTTGAGACGCGACAATAAATAAGTGCGTTTTTGGCCATACAACGTTAAGCAATATGATGTGAGGACTAGAGGATACCAAATTTCGGAATGATTGAGAGGGGAAGAATGTGGATAAGTTTGGATCCCGAGCCATTTTTTGTTCAACCAAAAGAACTGGTCACGTTTCTGTCTTCGCGACGTCTTCGGTAAATGAGCTTTCAATTCGGGCTTCTAGATCACATGGAGTTAGGTCAATGCTCCAGGAGGTAATTTCATCATTATCAGATTTAGTCTGGCAAGGAATGAGGTGATGGGGAAGGGGGGTAATTATGCCAACACAACACTTGGTAGTGCCATATTCTTGATTGTCAAGCATTGCCCAAGGTTAGTGCCGCTTATTGTTGACCAATTGAATGGTGTGTCAACAATCACTATAATTGACCCAGGATGAGATCATTGGCATTGACCTCAGGATATATATGCACAAGCTCAGGGAAATCAAGAAGGCACCTACGGCGACCGGATTGAACCTTGTCCGTTTGGGGGGTAACAGAAAGGCCCCAACCATAGGTGCGCTAGCGATAAGATAGCAATGCGAAAAAAAGATGCAATAGGATTTTTCTTTGATACCATTGTCACATTTCTCTGTCCACTCAATTGATTACGTATTTTTAAGATACCCACGAGGTGCCTTGTTTTAAGATTGCCCCAACTTATCAGAAGAGCAGTTTGATGCTGCATATGACCCGCGTTTTTACGAGAGGTCTTGATCTGCGAACAGTTCCCGAGCGTGATTTTTGCCACTTTCGTTTGACGGTTCAATTAGTCGCGGTGACGCTTCGCGAGATTGTTAAAAGTTCAAGTCGCCGTTTCTTGGAGGCAAATAAAATACAAAGCTTTTTTTGTCCAAGACTAGTGGACTCTGTAAATCAAGGCCCGTCAAGCTAACGACAAGCACCGAATCCGCATTGCCTTCTCCACACCTATTTTCCACATTGGCAATTTCTCCCGACTGTGTATCCTGGATCAGTTTTGTATTCTGAATCTATGGACGTGTAAGGTCAACGTCGATGACCAAACTAAAGAAATGATTCAAATGTCCATTATCCGGATACTGGATCATCTCTATGAACGGGATGTGTGACGCAGGCATACCCCATTCAAAATAGATTGAGAAAATATCGGAAACATGCTGGCATTACGCAGCAGGAGGTGGCACGGCGTGTCGGCGTGTCCTCGCCATCCCAGGTTTCTCGCTGGGAACGAGGTGAACGGCTCCCGAATCTCACCCAAGCCCTCAGACTCTCTGCACTGTATAATCGCATGGTGAACGACCTCTTCTTTGATTTATTTGACGACGAGAGGGGGAGGGTCGCTTATTCACCGCTAATCACGCTTGATTGAGAACGAAGGCGGACGGTAAACGCAAAGAAACGTTCGGTTTATCAATACGTGGTTTTTATGATTCATTATGGAAGATGGCAAGGTGTTACAAAAGCTTCTCGCTCCACACTGGCGCGAATTGACGCCAGTTGAACTAAAAGTATTTATTACCATTTTTTGGCTTGCTGACCCTGATTCAGGAGAACTTTCGATCTCACTTTTTCGATTATCAAACAGAGCATTTTTGACAACCAAAGAGCTGTTCCCGCACGTTATAAAACTGAATTCTCGAGGGCTAATTTTTTTCAGGAATGCGGATAATCATTTCCTTGACAGTCAGTTCAAAATTCTGCATAACATCCAGGTCGATCTTTCACGAGAACCGGATGAAGCTTTGGCAAAAGTTAGCGAAAAAGTTAGTCGGCTGTGTCACGAAGAAAACGTTAGCGTTCTAAACGACCGTGATAATAAAAACGCGAACGTCAACGAAACGAATCGACGTGACGAACACGAATGGAATAACAATCCAAGAGATCGCGTAGTCGAGGAAAACAACTGCGTCAGGACAGACGTTAACGTGGCGCGCCCCTGCTTTCAGGATGGTGACCGGGAGGCAACAACCGAATCCTCAGAAACTCGGAATCAAAACTCACAGGGAAGTCGAGATCCAGCGCATCTGTTTGAACTAACCGCAATCACGCTCGCACGGTCATTCCGAGATGAAGAGAATTTGAGGTTGTATTCATCTTACTTGAGTCGGTACCCGGTTGAGATCATAGTGAAGGCCTACCAACAAGTGCTCAATACACCCAGTAATCGTATCAAAAAGAGTCCAGGAGCATTTTTCACATTCTTGGTCAAAAAGCTTTTTGAAGAAAGACAAGCTTCTAATCGCATATGACAATAAAAATACATAAACGAATTCCCTTCGGCCCTGTGTTTCAGGGGTTGGTCGCCGATCCGGAAGCCAAGCATTACAAGCGCATCAGGTATGCGGTTTGGCTCTACCTTTATTTAATCGCGTTCTCGAATCTTAGGACCGGTAAACTGATTGCTGGTTTGCCTGATATTGCCCGGGATATGGGGCTTCCTGAAGAGACATTGCGAAGCTGGCTCGGGCATTTGAGAAAATGGCACTATGTGACTGTGGAAAGGGTGGGGGGTGGGTTGCTTTTCAAGGTCGCAAAATGGACGGATATCTCTTCGGTGCTCGAACCAAAACCGTCGGCAGAACAGCCAAAGCGGCCTTCATGGTCTGGGCAACGAGGCTCTGTCTCTCTCAATGAAAAAGAGCACCCACTGCCTGACAATCCCGCTGAGATTGCTAGCTATCTCGTGGATGTTCTACATGGGCCAGGCTACAAAACACGTTTTGAAACGATCAGTAATATTTATCCAAAGTCGATTATTCAACAAGCTTTAAGTGAGACAACAGCGGTTCCTGAAGGCAAAATCAAAAAGTCACGCGGAGCGTTGTTTGTCTACCTCATAAAAAAATATGCGCAGGAACAACAACCGCGTCTTGGCGATTGACCCGGGGGCACGCGAACTCGGTGTTGCCGTGCTCGATGGAACCGAGCTTGTCTATTACGGTGTGAAAACTCTCAAATCGTATCGTCCCAAGCGTGCGCTTCAACAGGCCGTTTCAGATGTTTTGAACCGGTTGATCGTGGAATACAATGTCAAGGTGATCGTGTACGAAGATGGTCATTTCAGTCAGATCGCAAGCGATCTCTACAATAGCGTACTGGATACAATCTGTTCAGTAGCAAAGCAAAGAAAGCTCACGCTTAAACATTACACCCCGAAGACCGTTAGAAAATATGCTTGTGGTGATGGCAAAGCGACCAAGCGAAAAACAGCTACGATTCTTATCACACGGTATCCAGAATTGTCGATACTCCTTGATCAGAAGTATCGGTGGAAGGAAAAATACTGGATGAATGCGTTTGATGCTATCGCGTTGGGGCTTACGCATGTGCTGGCGACCAAAGAAGGAAATCGCCGCTAGTCCAGCCGGCTCCTCGCGGCAATTATTATATGCCGATGAGATGGCTTTCCTTGCACGGTCATCGGGTGTTTCTTCATCTGGGCAAGGCCAGGTGGGTGAAACTCTGAGAGGAGCCGGATGGATCGATTGTGGATACGATTTCATTAGCTCATATCGTAATTACACGACGTGAGATCGACAGGTCATGGCCGTGCTTCCGAAATAGTTTCCTGGATTTTGGACGTATCGCTTTGAGTCGTCTTAGAATGACTGGCATGAATTTTGACATTGACAGACCGCAAAATCCCGAAATCGTACGAATTTTGGATTCGATACAAAAAAACGTTGCATTTTTTTGATATTTTTTTTATTATGGTACCTGATTCCATATCCACTTATGGTATCTGAGCCCACTCAAGCTCAACAATTGCTGATCGTTTTGTATCAAAGATCAAACGAATCTCCAAGACGGACTGTGTTGACGACCCTCGGGGCTTGAGTAGGCGAATATAGTGTTCATATGAACACGGGTCGACTGTCCGGTGATAGTAGTGCATGAAGCTGTCTTTGTGCCTGCAATAGGTGATTCGTCTATGATACAGCGGTCGCAGTGTCACGATTTTGAATAACTAGAGCCCGTGCAGCAATCGCTGTACGGGCTTTTTTGTTTTGGTCCCTCGAACTTCAGTTCATGCAGAAAGAACGGGCGACAAAGATTGCAGCAACAATGTTTGCCGCCCTAACGCCAGGACTGAAGGTTAGACGCATAGAGGAAACTATGCGGCCATAAACGCAAAGCGGTATCGAGGCTACCATTTCGCGCCTTAAACACTTCAAATTTTGCTGGCGCTCTAAAGTAAACACTAACAAAGGTTTCGAGTTTTCACAATGGTCTCTGCGGATAACCTAAAATGATTGTCAATACAGAGCAACCTCACCAGTTCGACAATCTTATGAAGGGACTTGCGGGGGGCGATTGGCGAAGAACTGATTTAAGCCGCTTTGGCTTACGACATTTCAGGGAGTTTGGTGCATATATTCACGACACCAGGCCTGCACTTTATATTATTGATAGGCTTTTGATTTTGACGTTGAAAAGCAAATCTGAATTTAGTCTTATTTATGCGAGAGCTTTCTGTGACGCAATTGATTTCCATGCTCTTGGCGCTCAAGCAAGCACAGATAAAATCCAAAGTGTTGTAATTTTATTGCGCCTACTCAATCGGATTGGCATTCAAGACGAAGTCTTCAATGATTTTTTCGACTTGCTCGATTTCAAGGCGCTAGGTGTTCAAGCAAGCCAGACGAGGGTCAGAATGTCAACTATAGACCTCTTCCTTCGATTCGGTCGTCAATCGGGCGCAAAGAAGGCTGCGCTAATTGATTTCTGCAAGGCACTAGATTTCAGTGCTCTTGCTGTTCAGGTTACCGCAGAAGAACTAAGTATCGTCATAAGCATTCTGCACTCATTCCGTCAGGTTGGCGTGACAGACGAGATTTTAGACGTTTTTTTTGATGGGATTGATTTTCGAGCTCTAGGTATTCAAGCGAGTCAACCCTCAATCAAAATAACAAGAGTTGAACAATTCCTACGATCAGCTCGGCAGTCCGGAGCAGACGAATCTTCGCTAAGAACTTTTTGTGGTGCACTCGATTTTCAAGCGCTTGGTATTCGGGCTAGCAGACGAACAACTAGAATGGCAACAATTAATGGGTGCCTGGAATTATTTCGCGAGTTCGGAGCAAAAAAGTCTTCGATAAAAGCTTTCTGTGAAGCTCTTGATCTTCGCGATCTTGGAAGGCGAGCGCGAGTCATGCCAGAGGTTCGAAGATTCATCCAATACTCTCGGGAGTCCGGAGCAAAAAAATCTTCGATAAAAGTCTTCTGTGAAGCGCTTGATTTCAAGCGGCTAGGATTCAATGCTGCAATGCGCCGCGCCGGCATTTTAGCAATTAGACGATTCCTAAGGCAGATTCAGACGATGAATGTCGTGGAAGAAAAAATACACACTTTCGTAGAGTCACTAAATTGGCGAGCGATTGGCAGACGGGCAATGAACGATAAACTTGCACAAAAGGCTCCTGCGCTTTTATTTCATTTTCTACTAAATGCTGATATTATTAGCCAGAAAAATTGTAGAGAATTCGTTGAAGGATTCGGCTGGGAAAACCTTAAAGTTACATCTAGTTCATTTAGTCCAGAGGCACTTGCGGTAGCCAGATTGTTTCTCCGGAAGAAGTGCCAGTTTGACGTGAAGACTCTTGCCAAAAATGGCTTGAATTGGTCATCGCAGAATTGGCTGCATGCGTTTACAACTAATTCATGCAATAATAAGATTAGTTCGATCAAATGGGCAAAAGGCTTTCTCAAGGATGCCTTAAACAGATCGCACATTGAAAGATCAGCGAGCGCTTTGTATCTCAAAAAAATGGATCTAAGATCATGGAACATACTGACACACAATCTAAAGATTATTAGCCCGCATCTCGTGGAAAGTTGTGTGAGTTCTATATTGTGCAAAAAGTCAGTTGCCGAATTTGAGAGGCTTTTTTGTGAATCCGATCTTCGAAGTATATCCATGTTCTTGATGAAGTTCAATCCCCATTGTGGAGTTTTTGCGTGGCAACTATCAAACTACATAGATTTTACAAGAATTGATTTTGAAAAAAAAGTTGCAGTGAGTTCACTGGATACTCTAGCTTTTTTGCTGTTCAACTTTTTCTATGTACAACGAAACGACTGTGCTCAATTCTTTTCTCAACAATTGGATACTTACCAAAGTCTGCTTTTACAGCTTGTCTCCCAAGCCAATTTACGCACTGTCGATTTGTTTTTGTGGAACTGGTGTCTTGGAATGCCAACTGGAAATAGACCGACGATTATGCATAAAGCTGAATTTCATCAAAGGATTTTTCGCCACGTTGAAACAGAGAAATCCCGTGAGGAGGACTTGCTCGGCATTGTAGGCACAATGCATCTTTTTGGATACGATATTCCCCAGTACTTTCTTCATGCTATTGATTGCGTCAATGCAGAAGGTATATGTAAGAGGATTACGGCTAAAGAAGATGTACGGATGATTCGAATGCTTGCAGGGCTATTGAAGGTATCCAGTAGAAGGCTAGGCAAGAAAGAAAAGCATCACTATTTGCTTTCGGTGGAAAAGCTGGAAAAAAAGCTACATACCAGTGTGCATTCTGGAGAAACGGTCTTGAGAAAATTAAAAAGTCTGTTGTTTGAGGCCTGAATAATTTGCTGAATCGTTTGACCAAACATTGATCGGATTTTCAAATCAGGAAGGAGCTGGCGATCTTGAAGCTCTCACACGGTGCGGAGATTGGAAGAGAGAATGAGAAATGAATTCCAGAACAGAGCGTTTTATGATGACATACTTGAGAGTCGACTCTGATTCAAGGAAGCCATTGGAAAATAACATGAATGGAACTTAATCACAACCTGGAGAACACTGACTACATCCTTCTGGTGCCGTAACTTCAACAAAAGAGCGCCGGTTTCGATCACGGCAATTCTTTGGCGAGAATCGTGATCGTCCTGGCGCTCACTCACACCCGGTCATGGGTTTAGCACGTGCTTTCAGCTTAGTCAGCTTCAAGGCATTAAAACGCCCCACAGGGCATTTTGCGTTTAGCTCATGACCGGCTTTACTTATAATTAATATACAATTCAGAAATGTACTTTGCAAAGCATTTTTGAGTCGTATCAAAATCCAGAGAAAGGATTTAAAAATGTTTCAAGACATCGACGCGCCACTTGATGGCGCGTATGAAAGCCGCCGTCGCAATAAGGAAATACAGGAAAGAGCAGTAAAGCAGCACCAGGAACGTGTTGTTCGAGAAGAGCTTTCCAACATCGAAGCCATCCTGGAGAAGCACGAATTTGATCGGACAATTGCCGGGCGAGAATTGCGGCGTAGTGATCAAGTGCTGCAAGAGAACCCAACTCCCGAAGAAGAAGAAGTGAAGAAAGAACTATTCAAGTCGTCGGTGTATTCTCTGCTTTCACTTGCCATCACTGTTGCCGGAGCTCTCCTTGCTTTCTCTATCCTCGGCTTTGTGATTCGCGGGTTTGACCGGTTGATTAGATGGTTCGTCTCCGGGGCGCTTGTTGGATGTACGATCATCGCATTTCACTGGATGACCAGCAAACTTGGTGAGAAGCTACAACGGTTTCTGGTCATCGCTTTGCTTGTAGTTGCACTAGCAAACATTTGCTTGCTGGCATGGATCCGCGCCGAATATACCGCGGTGATCGCACTGCAAGAACGTAATCAAATTACTCAGACAGATCTCCAGGAAAAAAAGCAAAAGCTGGATTCCCTTCTGGTGTTTGTTCACATCTTCATGGCTTTGAGCTTCGAGCTATTGGGTGCACTTGCGGCGAATCGTGCGGGACATTTGTTCAACGAGCACTGGCCAAACTGGAAAAGATATCGAAATCGCCGTTTTTGGGAAAACGAATGCGCGCGTCTCGATAGACTCATAATTGAAGTTAAGCACCGTATTCAATTTCTCCAAAACGAGCAAGAAGTGATCGGCAGTGATGAGAATGCCAACTATTAACCTTAATTAAGGAAAGCATTATGCATCGAATCAAAAAGATTGCTTTGACGCTCACCTTCGGTGCGCTCTTGGCAACTGGTTGCGATTCCGCAAACGTGAAATCGCAAGTAACACGTACCATTGTGGTTATCATCGATCTTTCGAACAGCACACCATCGCAACAACATCTCTTGGATGTTCACTTTGTAACAAACTTGATCTCATGTCTGAAGCCTGGAGATGAAATCTCCGTCTTGGGATTGACTTCGGCCAGCTTTAGCGCGCCAACGGAAATCATTCAACGGCGCTTGCCGCTTGACCCGGATCCATTTCAAATCGAGTTCTTGCGCATGCGTGAGAAATTGTCCACTGATTGGCAAAATGCGTCATGTGCATTAGAACTCAAAAGCAACACCAGCGATGTACTTGGGGCGCTCGCATACTCTAGCCGGTGGTTTGGTCGATCCTCCAACAATGAGTGGCTCATTCTCCTGAGATACTCTAGAAAAAGTCAAGGGCGAAAAACAAGAGCTTAGTTTTTTTTCAAAGCAAAGGGTTTTTGAGTTTTGAGAATCGTATAGCAAATCAC
>QEVD01000174.1 GCA_003576975.1 Candidatus Zhuqueibacterota bacterium | reverse complement strand
CCGCCATTCATTGGCGTTGCCGGAGCCTTGCGCTTTGCCATAAACCCCGCGCATCCAAAGAATCCTGCCGTATTTGCCGCTGGCAACGATCTTCTTGGCTTCCATGATGCCGAAGTGATAGCGGTGATTGAATCCAACTTTCAACACCAAACCGGGATTGCGTTTTTCAGCTTCAATGATTCGCTCAATGTCCGCCATGCTGCGGCCCGGCGGTTTCTCGCAAAACACATGTTTGCCCGCGTTCAGCGCCGCGATCACCACCTCGGGAATGAAGCGGTTGGGGGTGCACACGAATACCGCATCAACGCCCGAGTTGATCACCGTCTCGTAGTTCGGAAGAATTTGCATGTCTTCGAATCCCTTTGCGGGTGGATGCGGATCGGTGCCAGATACCAGGATGGTGTTGTCATTCTCCCGCACCGTCTTGGCGCGAATGCCGCCCATTTTGCCAAGCCCGACGATGCCTATTTTCAGTTTTTCCTTCATGCGATGTTTGCCTTATGATGATGTTCGAGATGTTGTCGCATTATTTTGATGAAAACGAATAGTGAATGCGCAAGCCTTTTGTCTTGGCCATGAATGCTGAGCGTTTTGTTAGTTTGACCTCTCAAAAAATGCCGCAAATGCAATCATGACAGCCAGGATTTACAGTAGTCAGAAGCGCGTCTTCAGATTGTGATCAAACAACGATGTAACGGCTATCTGTACACGCAGATACCGCCGTTCGCGTCTCGCCCGCACGGCATTTAGCCGCATAAAGTTTAGGTTCGGAAGCAAGCGCGGCAGTAAATTTTCCAGTTTCAATAACGCGATGATGAGAATATTTGCAGAAACAGGTGTCAAAATGAGTATCGGGGGCATTTCTGGAACGAAGTTTTTGATGTTGACTTCCTGCAAAATTTTGATAGATTTCGAAGTTCAAGATTTGATGGGTTATAAACAGTAAAGCTTTTTGCTTGCTGTTTTCCTGCCTGCCTGAAAGCATGATGGCTCCACATCTTTGCGCGTGATTAGCGATATCAGAACCTGAGTTGTTTTTGAAATACGACTTGACCTGTCATTCTATGTGATTCTTTGGGAGCACAAGGAGCGCGGCTCGGACGAGCACAAACGCCTCATTTGACTGCTTGGGTGCCATCATTGATTCTCCCTCTCCCATGTGATATTTTTGATCTGATCCTCTCATGTGACAACATTCACTAAGCAATCCGAAATCCTAAGAAATGACCGGCAAAACCATTTCTCATTACAGGCTTCTTGAGAAATTGGGCCAGGGCGGCATGGGTGTTATCTACAAAGCCGAAGACACCAAGCTCAAGCGCCTTGTTGCCCTCAAATTCCTGCCACCCGATTTGACCCGTGACGAAGAGGCCAAAGAGCGCTTTGTCAATGAGGCGCAGGCAGCTTCGGCGCTCGACCATCCCAACCTCTGCACCATCTACGAAATTGATGAAGATGAAGAGGGGAGGATGTTCATTGCCATGGCCTATTACGAGGGCGAGACGCTGCAGAAGAAAGTAGCAAGTGGCAAGTTGCAAGTAGCCGACGCAATTGAGATCGCTATTCAAATTGCGCAGGGATTGGCAAAGGCCCACGAGCACGGGATCATTCATCGTGACATCAAGCCGGCGAATGTGATGATCACCAACGACGGCCTCGCCAAGATTTTGGATTTTGGCGTCGCCAAGC
This sequence comes from Candidatus Zhuqueibacterota bacterium, assembly GCA_003576975.1. GTDB lineage: Bacteria > Zhuqueibacterota > Zhuqueibacteria > Zhuqueibacterales > Zhuqueibacteraceae > Coneutiohabitans. The sequence goes on along the minus strand of QEVD01000174.1, from coordinate 8,249 downwards.
TTTCCGGCCGGGCGCAACTGACCAAGACCGGAGGAACTTTAGGCACGGTGGCTTACATGTCGCCGGAGCAAACGCGTGGAACAAATGTCGATCATCGCACGGACATTTGGGCGCTTGGGGTTGTGCTCTACGAGATGATCACGGGAGAATTGCCCTTCAAAGGCGAGCACGAAGCCACGGTGATGTATTCGATTTGGAACGAAGAGCCGGAACCGATCATATCTCAGCGTCCCGAGGCGGCAGCGGAGTTGGATCGGGTTGTGAGTACGGCTTTGGCAAAGGCTAGTGATGAACGCTATCAGCATGCGGATGAGATGCTGGTGGATTTGAAGGCTGTGCAGAAAGCACAAGATTCCGGTTTACAATCCCCGGCAAAGACTCGAGCTCGATCACGGACGAAAATCAGGCCCGTCCTTACCAAAAAGCTGCAATTTCTCTTTGGTGGCATTGCTGTCCTCGCCGTGTTGGCGGTTGCAGCATTTTTTGTTTCTAAAGAAAGGCTGCCGGACGCTGTGGAAAAAGAATCCATCGCCGTGCTGCCTTTTGTGAATATGAGCGCCGAGGCGGAGAACGAGTATTTCAGCGACGGCATGACTGAGGAAATCATCAATGCGTTGACCAAAGTAAAGGGGTTAGCCGTGGTGGCGCGAACCACCGTTTTTCAGTTTAAGGGAAAGACTTACGATATCCGCAAATTCGGTGAACAGCTCAGCGTGAGCACAATTCTGGAAGGCAGCGTGCGCAAGTCCGGTGAAAAAATGCGCATTACGGCACAGCTTATTAATGTCACCGATGGTTATCATCTGTGGTCAGAGGTTTTTGAAGTGCGAGAGATGAATGACATCTTTGTTGTGCAAGATGAAATTGCTCGCGAGATCGTGAGCAAACTAAAAGTTGAGCTGGGAGGTGGAAGCGCAGCGCCGCTGGTCAAGGCTTCGACTGAAAGCCGCGAGGCGTACGATCTATATCTCCGAGGCCGCTTTTTCTGGAACGATCGGGGCCGCGAGAATCTGAGCAAGGCCATCGATTACTTTGAACGGGCGATTGCTTTAGACTCGAGCTTCGCGGCGGCTTACGCCGGATTGGCTGACACCTACGGATTATTGCACCAAAGCAGAGACAGCTCGCCTCACGCTTATCAAAAAGCAAAGTGGGCGGCAACCAAGGCGTTGGAGTTGGATTCGACCCTTGCCGAAGCCCATGCCGCTCTCGGAGTGGTTCAGAGTATGTTTGAGTGGAATTGGTTGGAAGTGGAGACTGCGTATAAACGCGCCATTGCGCTTAATCCCGGCTATGCTTCCGCTCACCAGTGGTATGCCGCAGCCCTGATGCACCTCGGCCGTCCGCGCGAAGCCATTGCCGAGGCAAAGAAAGCTTTGGAGCTTGACCCGCTAGCGCTCCCCAAGAATATGATGCTGATTCAGGTATATCGCAACGCGCGACAATACGATCTGGCCTTGGATCAATGCCGAAAAACACTGGAATTGTACCCAGCCAATGTGAATGCGCAATGGGGCATAGGAATGGCTTATGTACATGAATCGAGGTATGACGAAGGTATCGCCTCGTTACGCCAGTCTCTGGAAAATTCCACCAATCGACCTGCGCTGTTGGTCGCGGGACTGGGTTACGCCTTGGCGGTGTCGGGCAAAAGAACAGAGGCGCAAGCAGTTCTTGATGAGTTGCATGCGCGATCTGATCAAAAGGCGGTCTCGCCCTGTTTCCTGGCATGGATTTATGCGGGACTCGGCCAGCAAGAGCAGGCGGTTGAAATGCTGGAAAGGGCTTATGATGAGCGAGATTACAGGCTGCTCTATATTAAAGTTGATCCCATGTTTGACAATTTGCGCTCACATCCGCGTTTTGACCAATTATTGAAAAGAATGGGATTCGGATAATGAAGGGACGATTTTCACTTTGAATCTGATGAAAATCACAAAGACCGAATAACCCAAAGATCAGAATTAAATGACGACCTTCAACGGGACCTCCGCACCCAAAACGGCACAGCCCGATGAGAATGATGCTTCGTCTCGCGAAAGTCTGCTTCAAAAAAATATTATGACTATGATCGGCAAAACCATCTCCCACTACAAAATCCTCGCCAAGCTCGGCGAAGGCGGCATGGGCATCGTCTACAAAGCCGAGGACACCAAGCTCGATCGCTTCGTGGCGATCAAGTTTCTTCCACATCACATCGCGGCCAACAATGACGAACGCCAACGCTTCAAGGTCGAGGCGAAGGCGGCAGCGGCGTTGAATCACCCCAATATCGCGACGATTCATGCCATCGAGGAAGCCGATGGCGAGATGTTTATTGTGATGGAATTCATTGAAGGACAGGAGCTGAGAAAATTGTTAATTGACAATGACCAATTGTCAATTGATAATTGCCTTTCCTATGCCATCCAAATCGCCGAAGGCCTGAAAGCTGCGCACGCCAAAGGCATCATCCACCGCGACATCAAATCCGGCAACCTTATGGTCACGGAATCCGGCCAAGTGAAGATCATGGATTTCGGGCTGGCGAAGATCGGCGGCGGGGTGCATCTCACCAAATCGGGCACGACGCTGGGCACGGCTGCGTACATGTCACCGGAGCAGGCGCGCGGTGCGCCGGTTGATCATCGCACCGACATTTGGTCATTTGGCGTCGTGTTATATGAAATGCTGGCCGGCCGCTTGCCGTTTCGTGGCGAGTACGAGCAGGCGATGATGTATTCGATTGTGAACGAGGAGCCGGATCCAGTTTCCAAAGTGCGCGCTGATGTGCCACCGGAGTTGGAAGCTCTCATTCATAAAGCATTGACGAAAGATGCGAACGAGCGCTACCAGCACGCAGATGAGATGCTGGTGGATTTGAAAACGATACAGAAAGCACACGAATCCGGTTCACTGACCCTGCCAGGGGCTCTACACGGATTTCGTACAGGCCTTGTCCCAACCAAAAAATTGCCCTTCTTGATTGAAAAAATCAGAAAGTGTACCAGACCAAAGAATTTCGCCGTTGCAGCACTGATCGTTCTGGGGATTTTGGCGGGATTGCTGCTGATTGACAGAGTACAAAAGAAACAGGTCGTCCCTTCCGTTGCGAAGCATAAACAAGTCACCTTCACTGGCAATGCGCATTATCCAGCTATTTCGCCTGACGGTCAGTTCATCGCTTACGTCGAAGACAAGAAGAAGTTGGTGCTGCAGGATTTATCCGGCGGACAACTGCTCGAGCTTTATCAAGCTAACGATATCTTGTCTCCACAGTGGTCGCCAAATGGTTCGGAAATTCTCGCCAGAGTTAAGGAAGGCGACTCCAGCAGAACCTTGCTTATTCCTCGATTGGGCGGGAAGCCCAGGGGCACGATTGTGCGAGGCGGATCCATGGCCTGGTCTCCGGATGGGATCTGGATTGCTGGCGCTTTTTTGGATTGGAAGAAAGTTGTTCTAACCAATAAACTCACCGGGGAACAAAAAGAAGTTCCGGTGAGCGGTTTTGAATGGCTGACCGAAATTGACTGGTCTCCGAGTGGAAAGCTTATGCTCGTACTAACTCAAGATAAAGGAAAATATGTCATCTGGACCTTGACACTCGACAAAGGCCAACAACGCAAGATGTACGAAATTGAAAAAGAACTCCTTAATCCCCGTTGGGCGCCGGGAGGAGAGGCGATTTACTTTTTCATTCGCCAGAACAACACCACCGATCTGATGAAACTGCCTGTGTCTGCCGAAACCGGAGAAACACGGGCAGAGGCATTTACGTTGGTGAGCGGGCTTCAGGCCGGCGACTACTATACACTGTCCGCCAATGGCAAGCGCTTGCTCTACACCAGATTCCTTGAATATTCGAATTTGTGGCTCGTTGAACTCCATCAAGATAAAGTGGAAACGAAACCGCTCGTGCAAGGCACATCCAGCTATGGTCATCCGGCGATATCGCCGGATGGCAAGTGGGTTGTCTTCAATAAGGGCAAGTTTCCCTATACACACATCTATAAAATGCCCGTTGCAGGGGGAACACCGGAACAATTGACGCTTGGTGAAGCACTCCATGCCAGCGCCGTTTGGTCACCCGATGGCAAACGGCTCGCGTTTGGGTCCTTTAAGGGCAATGAAGCCAAAATCTGGACCATGGATGCCAATGGCGATAATCCGAGACAATTTACGCGCACCAGGTTGAGCGCTGACGCTCCTGAAATTGCCTGGGCTCCACACAATAAAATAATCTACCAGGCTGCCGGAAACAGGAATCTTTCCATTCTTGATCCTGAAACAGAAGAGGAGAGGCCTCTCATTCAGGCCGATTCTGTTGGATGGATTTTTTTTCCGAAATATTCACCTGATAGAACGAAGGTTGTCGTATGGTGGAATCGTTCAGACGCTGGCCTTTGGGTTATTTCACTTGTGGACGATTCACAAATGAAAGTGAGCGACCAGGCGGTTATCCCTGTGGGGTGGTCACCAGACGGAAATTGGATTTACGGCTTTTATGGCAGGGTTCGTGGAAAGACTTTAGTTAGGCTCCCGGTCAGCGGAGGCGAATCGGAAATAGTCTTTACTTTGCCGGAAGAAATCTTCCTCACCGGCGTGAGTCCGGACGGGAGGAAATTTGTCTGTATGGTGCCGCAAACGCAATCCGATGTCTGGCTGCTTGAAAATTTTGATCCGGATATTAAATGAGGCTGAGGCAAAATGATCGGAAATACCAAATTCTCCACTCCCGAAACGACACCGCCCGATGAGAACAAAGCTTTCTCTCGAGAAAACCAGCGCCTTTCCATTCTCTTTGAAATCGCCGAGATTCTCGGGCAAGAAAATGACTTTCACGAAATCCTGCGCCTCGTGGCGAACAAAGCCGCGAGCTTGTTGGGCGCCGAGATCGCGCTGATCATGATGATCAACCCGCTCACCCGGCAGACCGTCAAGACCGTGATCAAAGCCGGCCAGGAAGTAAGCCATCCGGATTTTCATTTCGTTCATACGCAAATCACCGGCTGGGTTACCAAAAACCGGCAAGCGTTGCTGAGTCCGGATCTGCAGCAAGACAAAAGGTTCGGCGCCAAGTTTTTTGCGGATATTCCGGTGCATGCGGTGGTGAGCGTGCCGTTTATGAGTGAAGGCGTAATCATCGGTACGCTTTTGCTCATGAATCAGGAGAAGAGTAAAATCTTCAGCGAAGATGATCTTGCCTGTTTGAAAAAGCTTGCCGCTATCGCTGCGCCTTTTTTGCGCAACGTGCAAAAGCTGCAAGCGTATTTTACCGCGCCGATGCCCGAAGCCAGTTTGCTCACCAAATATGCCGGTGCGGGTTTGATCGGAAAATCGGCAACCTTCATTCAACTGCTGGCAGCCATCGAAGCCGCAGCCCGCTGCGACGTGCGGGTGTTGTTGGAAGGCCAAAGCGGCACCGGCAAAGAATTGATCGCCCGCGCCATTCATCGTTTCAGCAATCGCACCGACGGACCGTTTGTAGCGGTGGACTGCGGGGCGATTCCGGCCAATTTGGTGGAGAGCGAGCTGTTCGGCCACGTCAAAGGCGCATTTACCGGCGCCGATCGCGAGCGCAAAGGCTTGATCGAACAAGCCGCCGGCGGCACGCTGTTCATCGACGAAATCGAGAACCTGTCTTCGGATATGCAGTCAAAATTCATGCGCGTTTTGCAGGAGGGTGAGGTGCGTCCGGTGGGAAGCAACGTCACCCGCAAAGTCAACGCGCGCATCATCTCCGCCTCCAGCATGTCCGTGAGCGATTTGGTGGAGAAGGGAAAATTCCGCAGCGATTTGTTTTACCGGCTGCACGTTTATCCGATTTATGTGCCCTCGTTGGCAGATCGCCGGGAAGATATTCCCTTGCTCGCCAACCATTTTTTAGCCAAGTTTGCTGCCGAACAAAACAAGCGTGCCACTTCCTTTCACGCTCGGCTGCTTGATTTCATGCGGCAGCGCGTCTGGCTGGGCAACATTCGCGAGTTGGAGAATTTTGTGGAGCGCCTGGTCACGCTGGTTCCTGCAGAAGAACAGATGGTGAGCCACGAGATCTTGCCGGCGGATGTCCAGCCAGAATTCCGGAGAGCGAAAACGAGCGGCGCGGGACCAAGCGCCAATCCTTCACTCAACCACTACATGCAAGATTTTGAAAAGCAGATCATCCAACAGGCTTTGGCCGATCACGATTGGAACCAATCCAAAGCCGCGCGGGCGTTGAAGATATCCGAGCAGAAGCTGCGCTATCGCATGATGAAGCTGGGGATTGCGAGGCCGGCCTCGGAGTAAAAGGCGAACCATTTCGTGCAAAACGATTGAAGAATAGTTTTACCCCCAAGCCAGACAAGCGCCGCCAAAACTGGCAGGATAATTTTTCGGCAGAATGATTTCACAATTATCCTGCCAAAGAATCATTCTGCCCTTTGAAAGCGTTTGTATCTCGCAAGAAATTTTAGATTCAGTCTTCCACCCTAAAAAATTCTACGAATCCAATCGCTTTAGGAACAATGCCGGGTTGTCCGGCTAAAATTTTTTGCGAATTCATTACCTCCGCGTTACTCTCTCCGCTTTTCTCGCCGATCGTTCTAACTTCTGTGTTCATCATTACATAACTTTGCGCGGTATTCTTCTCGTTTTTTGGCATCGTCTTTGACATTGTGATGCCAAACAAATGGGGCGTACCTTTCATGAATCAATACAAAAGCCGATTGCAAAACCGTGATGAAAACCACGAGTTTTGCGCATTGTAGTTTGAGCACGATGAGCAACCCATTCCTGTGCTGTTGATTCAAAACCAAGTCCAGCAAGCGGAGACGAAGAAATGAAATATCTCGGGTTTTGGAAGAGACTGCTGGCTTACTTGATTGACACCGTGCCGATCACGCTTGTAGTGTTTTTGCCCGCCTACTTCTTTTTGGGGTTCGATGAAGTCATGCGCAGCTATTTCAGTGACAGAAATGACCTCGAGGCCAGAGCGGCATTCTATTCACAGAGAGGTCTCATTAAGAGCTTCGGCTTTCTGGTGTATGTCGCTTACTGCATTCTAATGGAGTCTTCGAGCATGCATGCCACTCTCGGCAAGCGGGTCGTCGGCGCCATGGTCGTGTCTGAAACTGGTGAACCGCTCACGTTGAAACAGGCGCTCTTGCGGAACCTCTTGAAGATACTGTCGGCGCTTCCGCTCTTTATGGGCTTTTTGATGGCGGCATTTAGTGCGAAACGGCAAGCCTTACATGATAAGTTCGCGAAGACATACGTTGTTGAGCGCGCCGCGCAAGGACGTGAGGTAAACTGATCGTGTCAAAATAGGCGAGGCTGAGCTTGGGCCTGCTGAGCTTGCAAATCTCAAGAATCGTATCATGCAAATCCGGTTTCACCGTTTTGCTTCTTAATCAAAACAACTTTTATCATTCAACAAAATGGAGGACACCATGAAAGGCTTTACTCTCTTCCTGATGTTGGCGCTGGCAGCGATGGTAGGCTGTTCGAGCGAAAACCCATTCGAGGCGCAACCACAGAACGATTCCCTTGAGAATTCCGCCTCCCTGGAAAAGAGAGGGAAAAAAGAGGTTTCAATTAAGGGTAGCTTTGAAACAACGTTTCAGTTCATTCCGCTTGTCTGTATCGATCCGCTTAGCGGCACACCGGTTGATTGCGGGACTGCGGGCGCCATCCCCGTCGTTGTTTCAACGCCTTTTACCGGCGTTGGCAGGCTCTCGCATTTGGGCAGGAGCACGGTTGCCAGCGAACAAACCGTTGACTTCACCAAAACGCCTCCCGAGCTGACGGGCACGGATGAATTCACGGCGGCCAATGGCGATAAGCTGTTTGCCACGCATAGCGGCGTCAGCGGCGTTCCGGATGCCCAAGGCAACGTCACCTTTTCCGGCGAGTACATCTTTACGGGCGGCACCGGCAAGTTCAAAGGCGCGAGCGGCAGCGCGGAGTTCACGGGAACGGCCAACTTGGCAACGAACAAAGGCGAGTTCTCGTTGCGCGGGAAGATCAAATATAAAAAGTCAGATCACGATCGCGACTGCGACGACGACGATTAAGCAGCCGGAAACCAAAAATTTTTTCAAAGCCCATGAGTTTTCGTCTGATTTCATGCCCATCTGAATCAAAGGGTGAAGGTGCTCGGTCTTTCTTTAGAATTGCCAAGTATCTTCACTCTTACTACTCGGAGCATAAAATACTTTAATTTTCAATAAAATATTCGTATATTGTGGGCATGAAGAACCGCGATGCCCGTCAACTCTCCTCCGAGGCTC
>QEVD01000173.1 GCA_003576975.1 Candidatus Zhuqueibacterota bacterium | reverse complement strand
AACTTAAAATTCTGGTTACCAGCCGCGTCGTGTTGCATCTCACTGGCGAGCACGAGTTTGCAGTGCAGCCGCTCGCCACGCCTGATCCCAAGCAATCGCTTTCCCTCGAAGCGCTCACCCATTTTGCAGCGATCGAGCTGTTCAAACAACGCGCCCAATCGGTCCAGCCGGAATTCGCCATCACTGACGAAAATGCCAAAGCCGTTGCCGCCATTTGTTATCGCCTCGACGGCTTGCCGCTGGCCATCGAGCTGGCGGCAGCGCGCCTCAAAATATTTTCACCGCAGACGATTTTGACGCGGCTTGAAAAGCGTTTGGAGCTTTTGAAAGGCGGGCCACGTGACGTGCCGGCGCGCCACCAAACGTTGCGGCAGGCGATAGCGTGGAGCGACGATTTGCTCGAGGCCGAAGAAAAAATTTTGTTCCGCCGGCTCGCCGTGTTCGCCGGCGGTTGCTCATTGGAAGCGGCGGAGGCGGTTTGCAGCGCCAGACATGATGTTGCCGGCTCGGCGTTGGATGGCATTGCCGCTTTGGTTGATAAAAGCCTGCTTCGCCAGGATCGGGCGGCGGATCGTGGGCCGAGGTTCATGATGCTCGAAACCATACGCGAATACGCGCTGGAGCGCTTGCAAGCGAGCGCAGATTGGGAAGCAACCAGGCGTGCTCATGCGCATTTCTTTTTGGCGCTGGCGGAGAGGGCAGAGCCGCAGCTTACCGGACCTGAGCAGAAAGCCTGGTGCGATCAATTGGCAAAAGAACACGAAAACTTTCGCGCCGTGTTCAACTGGGTGCAAGCCACCGGCGAGGTAAATCTTGGTTTGCGCCTGGGCGGAGCGTTGTGGCGATTCTGGCTTTGGCGTGGCCATGTTAGAGAAGGTTACGATCGGCTGAATGCGCTGCTGGCGCTTCCCAACGCGGCGCCGTACTCCAAAGAACGCGCCAGCGCCTTAAACGGCGCCGGCACCATCGCTAACATCCTGTGCGACTATCGTGCTGCTCGCGCGTTTCTGCAAGAAAGTCTGTTGATTTGGCGAAAGCTTGGCGACAAGAGGGGAATGGGGATCGCCCTCAACAACCTGGCTTGGATCGCCTGCCACCGCGTTGAGCTCGCGACGGCGCAAGCGCTTTCGCAAGAAGCTTTGGATTTGCATCGGCAGACAGGAGACCAACGTGGTGAAGCGGTGGCGTTGAACAACCTGAGCTGGGTGGCGTTTTTCCACTGCGATTTGGCGCAAGCGCTTTCCTTGCAGGAGCAATCGCTTGCTCTCCGCCGAAACATTGGGGACGAAAGAGGCACGGCTTTTTCTCAAAACGTGTTGGGACAATTTGAAGCGACACGGGGCAACTATCAGAAGGCGATTTCTCACCTCGAAGAATCTCGGCGGCTACATCAGCGGCTGGACGACAAGCAGGGTTTGGCCTGGATGTTGATTTTGCTCGGCAATACGGTGCGCAAACAAGGCGATCTCGAAGACGCGATAAAACTCTTGGAGGAGGGCATCGCGGCATTAAGAGTGATTGACAATAGGTGGGGAATTGAATTGGGGCTTTACTGGCTGGGAATCGCCGCTCAGGAATTTGGCCATTTTCAACGCGCCGAGGCGCTTTTGGAGGAAAGCTTGGCGATGTCGCGGGAACGGGAAAGCCATTGGGGAATCGCCAGCGCTCTCTGTCGTCTCGGCGATGTTGCGCTTGAGAAAAATGATTATGCCCGAGCCAAAGCTTGCTATCACGAAAGCCTGTCTCGGCATGAAGAATTGGGCAACAAGATTGGCATTGCCGAAGCCTTGGTTGGATATGGACGGATCGCGCTCGTCGAAAAACGTAACGCGCGCGCGGCACGGCTTTTCGCCGCCGCCGAGCTTCTGCGCGCGCAGGTTGGCGCACCCTTGTCGATGCGTGAGCATGAGCGATGCGATCGTGAAGTCGCCGCACTGCGCGCCGCGTTAATGGATAATGAATTTGATGCGGAATTTGCGGCAGGCAAAACGATTACGGAGGAGCAGGCCATTGCATATGCGTTGGAAAGCGCGGACAAGCAGTAGCGGCGGCGCCTTTGAATTTATATTATTTGCGAACTCGTCGAGGTTGACGCGCAAATTGAAAAGACGTTTGAGCTCTTGTAAAAGGCCCGGGTTTCATGACAGGCATCATCACCTTTGCCAGTCCCCTCTCTTCGTTGACGGTCGGTTCGAGCGCCAGTCAGATTTCAGTAGTCAGGCAATGACGTTCGGCATGTCCGTTTGTACTACCCCATCAATCACGTTCTCGCCCGGCACGCACGCCGGCAATCTCTTTGCCGGCGACGATATTCTCATCAGCAGTAAAAACACAATAATTGGCAATACAAACTTAACATGCGATTCATTGATCAACCCCGATTACACGCCTCCATCAAAGGAGATGGTTGTGCTCGGCATTCAGCATGTTTTGGCGATGTTTGCCGGCAATGTCGCCGTACCGATTATTGTGGCGGAAGTCGCCAGGTTGACGAACGCCGGCAAGATTTTTTTGATCCAGGCGGCGATGCGGGCAGCCGGGCCAACCTCTACTTTGCCTTGATCTCGTAGCAAAGCAGTAGGTCATGGTCGCGCAAGTAAAGCTTGCCGTTGGCAATGACCGGGTGCGCCCAAGCCGGATTCTTGCTGCGCTCGGGTTGCTCGAAGCGGCCGCGCTCAATGTATTGCTGCGCGTTTGGCTCGATCAGGAGCATAGTGCCTTCCTCGGTGCGACGGCGCTCGCTCCGGCGCTCGTCCCACAGAACATTGCCGGTCATGAAGTCGAGACAGACGAGGTAGCCGCCGGAATTGCCGCCGTTCGCGCCATACAGACAGCCATCGACGACGATCATGCCGCCGTGATGGTTTTGCATTCTGTTGGTGAAATAGATTTCCCGGGCTGCGATAGTACCGTTCGCTTCCTTGCTCAGCTTTACCAAACCACCGCCATTACCATATGCGGAGGCGGCGAACACGTGGCCGTCGTGGTAGACCGGTGTGGAGCAGTTGATGCCGCTGTTGCTGGCCGCTCGATCATATCGCCAGAGAAATTTGCCGTTTGATGCGGCAACCCCGACAAGTGCATCTGCGGTGAGCTGCACGTACTGGCGCTGCCCCTCGAAGTCGATTGCGATGGCTGATGAGTAAGCCGCTCCGGGATTGCCGGGCACCTGGCTTTTCCAAATCGTGTTGCCGGTCAACTTGTCGAGGGCGACCAGCGTCGCGCCTTCACCGCCGGGCGTGCAGATGACTTTGTTGCCATCAACGAGCGGTGATTCGCGGAAACTCCAGACCGGTACTTCTCCGCCAAAATCGCGTTGCAGGCTGCGCTGCCAAAGGATCTTGCCGTCGCGCACCTGCAAGCAAGCCAGATCGCCGCCCAAGCCGATAACGTAAAGCCGCTCCCCATCAACCGTTGGCGTGCATCCCGGACCTTCTTTCCCCTGCGGCTGGCTCTGCGAGAAAGCCGGCCCAAGACGAGTCACCCAGAGCGTCTTGCCCTCCGCCTCGGACAGGGCCCAAACAACTTCGTTCTTGCCACGATTACTCATGCCAAAGATTTTCCCATCTGCAATGGAGGGCGCGCTGTCGCCGCCGCCGAGTCCCTTGATCTTCCACGCGAGCGGCGGGCCATCCTTCGTCCATTCTTTGAGCAGGCCGCGTTCCTTGGAAATGGCATTCCGGTCGGGGCCCTGCCACTGCGGCCAATCGAAGCTCCCGGATGATCCCTTGAAGGCTGTTGCATTCAGCAGGATCAACGTGAGACACAAGGCATAGCTTTTCATGGAAGAATCTCCCTGATATTAAGAGTGAATACAACGGTCAGATAGCCATTTCGTTTGGGAAACGGCCCTGGTCTTATTGATTCTCATCATCGTTGCAAGGCGCGCGATCATTTCGTTGCCCGTGCCGGTTTCGCCCTGAAAGGGAACGATCACGTCCGTCTCTGCGACGCGCTCGATCATGCGGCCCTTCTGGAGACTGGCGAATCTTGCCGAGGTTCACCAAGTCCGAAAACGGAGTGCTGCGACCAAACATATGAAATCTGGCTCACAAATCAAGCATAATCCCCAGAAAGTGAATACAGACGCCATATCACTATTTGCTCTGGACAAACGCCGCTGGAAAACCATCGCAGGTGCCATCCTGCAATGCCGCTTGCGTTTGACCGAATTCCTCTATAATTTAGCGGTCAATTTTTCAGCCGTTATGGAAGTGGCCTCCATCCACCAAGACAATTCTGAGACCGGCGATGATCGGCCAAACCGTATCCCATTACAAAAACCTGGAGCCATTGGGCGAGGGCGGCATGGGTGTCGTTTACAAAGCAGAAGACACCAAGCTGCAACGCTCGGTGGCGCTAAAATTTCTGCCGGAAAATTTGGCGCGCAACGCCGAGGCCAGGGCGCGGTTGCTGCAAGAAGCCCGTGCGGCAGCGGCGCTTAATCATCCCAACATTTGCACCATCTACGAAATTGGCGAAGCCGACGATAGATTTTTCATCGCGATGGAGCATGTCGAAGGAGAAACGCTGCGTCAAAAAGCCACCAGCGCTCCATTGCCGGTGGCCAGCGTGATCAATTTTGCCCTGCAAATCGCCGCCGGTTTGCAGGCGGCGCATGAAAAGGGCATCTTTCATCGCGATATAAAAAGTTCGAATATCATGGTCACCCGCAAGGATCAAATCAAGATCATGGATTTCGGACTCGCCAAACTGGCCGGCAGCTCGTTTCTGACCAAAGAAAAATCCACGATGGGCACGGTGGCCTACATGTCGCCTGAACAAGTGCGCGGCAAGAAAGTCGATCAGCGCACGGATCTCTGGTCGTTTGGCGTGGTGCTTTATGAAATGCTCGCCGGGCAACTGCCGTTTCAAAGCGATCATGAGCAAGTGCTGATTTATGCGATCATCAATGAAACACCCGAGCCAATCACTGATTTGCGTCCGGACGTGCCGCCGGCCTTGGAAGCCATCGTCGAGAAGGCGCTACAAAGAAGTTTGTCCGCTCGTTATCAGTGTGTCGATGAGTTGCTCTTCGATTTGAGAAAGCTTTTGTCGTCAGCCGAGATCAGCACGCCACCGGCAAAAACGGTGAGCACGCGCACCAACAATTTGCCGGCGCAATCCACACCGCTGATCGGGCGCGAAGCGGAGATCGAGGCCGTCACCCAGCTTCTGCTCCGGCCGGAGGTTCGCCTGTTGACCTTGACCGGTCCCGGCGGTACGGGCAAAACGCGGCTCGGCTTGCAGGTCGCAACCAATGCGCTCACCGTCTTCGACGATGGCGTATTTTTTGTTTCTCTCGTGCCCATTAGCGAGCCGGCGTTGGTGTTATTGACCATTGCCGAAACCCTCGGTGTCTTCCTGAGTCCGCTGCGGTCGCTGTCGGAAAGTATCATCGCGCATTTAGTTGAGAAAAAATTGCTGCTTGTGCTTGACAATTTCGAGCAGGTTGTGGCTGCGGCGCCGGGCCTGGCCGAGTTGTTGGCCGCGTGTCCGCAGCTCAAAATTCTGGTCACCAGCCGTGTCGTGTTGCGCCTCACCGGCGAGCACGAGTTTGCGGTGCAGCCGCTCGCCACGCCCGATCCGAAGCAAACGCTTTCTCTTGAAGCGTTGGGTCATTTTGCCGCGATAGAGCTTTTCAGACAACGCGCCCAATCCGTCCAACCGAATTTCACCATCACCCATGAAAATGCCAAAGCCATTGCCGAGATTTGTTATCGCCTCGACGGCTTGCCGTTGGCGATCGAGCTGGCGGCGGCGCGTCTCAAAATATTTTCACCGCAAGCGATTTTGGCGCGGCTCGAAAAACGCTTCGAGCTATTAAAAGGCGGGCCGCGCGACGTGCCGCGCCACCAAACATTGCGCCAGGCCATTGCATGGAGCTACGATCTGTTGAACCGTGACGAGCAAACGGTGTTTCGCCGTATGGCCGTTTTTACCGGCGGCTGCACGTTGGAAGCGGTGGAAGCGCTCTGCCACGCTATGGCTGATCTCTCCATCTCCGCGCTCGACGGCGTTGCGGCATTGATCGATCGCAGCTTGTTGCGCCAGGATCAAACCGAAGACACTGAGCCGCGCTTCATGATGCTCGAGACGATTCGTGAGTTTGCGCTGGAGGCTTTGCAGGCGAGCGGCGAATGGGAAAAGGTGCGACGCGTGCACGCCGATTTTTTTGTGGCGCTGGCAGAAAAAGCCGGACCCGAGCTGACCGGCGCAAAGCTCAAAGTCTGGTTGACAAAATTGGAGCGCGAACATGACAACTTTCGCGCGATCTTCAAGTGGGTGGCAGAAACCGGCGCCGCCGAAGACGGGCTGCGCCTGGGGAGTGTCATCTGGCGATTTTGGAATGTGCGCGGCTATCTGCTCGAAGGCCGAGAGCAGCTCACGACGCTGTTGGCCCTACCCGGCGCTGCTCAACGCACGACCTTGCGCGCGAGCGTTTTGAACGCCCTTGCCATTATCACGTTTCAATTGAGCGATTATTGCGGAGCCCGTCCGTTTCTCTATGAGAGTCTCGAAATTGCGCGCGAGCTCGGTGACAAGCGCAACATTGGCCTGGCGATCAGTAATCTGTCATGGACTGGTTCGATTTTGGGTGAACTTAAGGCGGCGCAAGAGTGGGCGGAAGAAAGCCTGGCGTTATATCGTGAGCTGAACGACAAGCGCGGCATCTCCGTGGCGTTCAACAATCTGGGATGGGCCATGGCCTTTAGCGGCGATTTCAATTTATCGCAAGAATTTATGGAGAAAAGCCTGCGTCTCCGCCAGGAAATTGCCGATGAGCGCGGCATCGGCTTTGCGATGATGAATTTAGGCTGGGTCGAAGGCATGCTGGGGCGCTTTGAAAAAGCCACTACCCTTATGGAAGAAGCGCTGCAAAGATTGGAAGCCTTGGGCGACAAGCAGCTCATCGCCTTTGTAAGAAGTTGGGGCGGCTTCATGTTCGTGCATCAGGGCAATTTTACGCGCGCGCGAAATTTGCTGGAAAAGAGCGTGCCGATCATGAAAGAGATCGGAAGCAAATTGGGGTTGGGCTTGAGCTCTTATAGCCTGGGCGTGATCGCCCACGAGCAAGACGACGCCAATCTTGCCGGCGAGCTGCTCGAGAGAAGTGTTTTGCTGTTTCGCGAGAGCGGATTTAAATGGGGAGTTGTCCGCGCGCTTTATTCGCTTGGCCACCTTGCGCTCGATGGCAATGGCACAACTCGCGCCCAGATTTGTTACCAGGAGAGCTTGCAACAAGCGCAAGAATCCAACGATAGATTGGGGTTGGCGAATGCCCTCATCGGCTTTGGGCGATTGTCGCTGGCCGCCGGAAAACTCGATCGGGCGGCGCGTTTGCTTGCCGCGGCAGAGGCTTTGCACACCACCACCGGTGCGGTCATGCCGGTATTTCAGCGCTCACGCTTTGAGCGCGATCTCGCCGCCACGCGCGCCGGACTAGGCGAACAAGCCTTTGCGGCCGAATATGAAACGGGGAAAAAGATGACGGTGGAGGAGGCGATTGCATATGCCCTAAATGAGGCCGGCACGCTGCAAAGTGATGTGGAAAATCAAAGCTGAAAATTCGCGGCAAAGCATGAATCTCACGCACGCAGACTGAAATCGCATACGGCAAAAATCCTGAACTGCCAACCTCAGCGATTTCCGTTTTTGTTCCCGTTCCCGTCCTATCTCAAAAAATCCACTCCGGCGGAATCAAACGATTCAGGTTATCGCGCAACTCTTGCGACAGCAGGCTGATGCCGAGCTGGTAGGAGGTATTGGTCCAGCCAAAGCCTTCGCGCGTGATGTATGAGAATTTGGTGCCGACATTGCCATACTCGGCAAAAACCTGATGCGAGCGCGTGGCCACATCGAACTTTTCGGGAACCGTGCCGTTGTAATTCGCTGCGTTGAAGGTGATGGTATAAAGCCAGCGATACACCAGCCGCTGCGCGATGCGTTCGTAACCATAGTTGATCAATCCCTGCCACACCAGCATTTGATGCGGCGCCCAGCCGTTGGGATAATCCCACTGGCGCGGCGGATGCTCCGGTGTAATTTCTCCGCGCGAAGCTTCAGTCGAACCGGCAATGCCTCCCGGCATTGCCAGCAACGGCAGCGCATTCTTCACCAGGCTCTCCGCTTGTTCTTTTGAGGCAACGCCGGCCCACAGCGGGTAGAACGTCGTCGCGCTTTCATAATTCATCTGGCGGTTCTGCACAAAATCATAGTCGAAGAACATGTCGCGTTCGGCGTTCCACAAATATTGATTCATCAGAATCTTCCTCTTTTCTGCCGCTTTGCGCCAATCCGCGCTGCGTTCCACCCAGCCTTTGCCGAAATTCAAAACGCCGGAGAATTTCTCTTCGATCATTTTGGCAATATCCCTCTCAATCTTGTACAGCAACGAATTGAGGTCAACCGTCACGAGATTCGCGCAAAGTTTTTCGAGGCGATAACTCGTGTCGTGCCCGGATTCGCGCATGGCGCGATCATGCACAAAATAGGCATCCAGCTCTGGCACTTTCAGCTTGCCCGCGCGATAGGCTGTTTCAAACTCGCCGGTGGCCATGCCGTGTTTTCTGGCATAGGCTGCGAAAACAACATCAAAATGTCCCGGTTCCACTTCCGGTGGCGCGCCAAAACCGGAATCAAAGTAGCGACTCAATCCAATTTTTGTCAGCCGATCCGGATTCATCCACACGTTGCGGTATTCTTGAATTGCGGCCGCGAGCACGCCTTTTAGCCAGGCTTTGCTCGCCGCCTCTTTGGGCAGGTGTTGATAAACCGCCAATGCCATCGAGGTGAGAAACGGCGGTTGCGAGCGAGTCAGGTAATAAGTTCGATTGGCGTTCAAGATCGCGCCGTAGTGGGTGATTTCATAAACAAAATTATCCACCATGGCTTTGGCCAGTTCGATGCGGCCATCCAGCAATAGCCCCAGCGCGATAAAATAACTATCCCAACCGTACATCTCATTGAAGCGGCCGCCGGGCACCACGAAAGGAAGTCCCTCATAACCGCCGCCCTGGCGAGGAACAATCGACAAACTGAGAATGCCATGCCGGCCATCGAGGTTGCGCACGTATTGCGCGGTGATTTTTCGCGGCAGCCGAACCACTTTCATTTTCCATTCCGGACGGCGCTGCGCCACGCCGGTGAAATAATCGAATGCGGTTTTGTCGGAGGCGGGGACGTAAACGTAACGCATGCCGTCGATGGTGTTGGTCTTCTCATCAGAAAGAATGGTTTGCAGACCCTCTTCGTCAACGCGCCGGGTCAAGCCGGACCAAAACAATTCTTTGATCGAACGCGAGAGGCGATCGACCGAAGGCTCGAAAATACGTGCAGCGGCAAGCTCGGCCGTTTCACCCGGCGCCTCTTCCGCCAATTTTAACTCTTGCAGAAGATTCGAGAGATAATAGGTGCCGGAAACTTCATATTCGTGTTGATCGGCAGTTTGCATCCGGAAACGCTTGTCCCCGCGTTCGGTGCCAACAATATGGGCATCGTCAATGGTGATCTTCTTGTCGCCATCGGTGTCTTCGTCGGCCATGAGGGCTTCGAGTGTTGTGCGAATGTTGACGGATACTTTGTTCGCCGGCTGCTGGCCGAACGCATGGGGCAGGGGGCAAAGGGCAAGAAGAATGTGGCAGGTGGTGAGCAATAAATTGTGCGGAGTTTTTTTCATGTCAGTGGCCCGCCTGAGTTGGCAAACGCAGTCGATGGAAATCAGGGTTTATAAATCCTGGTGAACACGACAGACGCATAAAAAAGAAAAAGAGCCAGCCGGCGAATTTTCGACTTTACCGGCTGGCTCACTTCGACGGAGGGTCACAATTGGAAATCACAATTCAACGAGACATTCAACCGAACCGGCTCGCATCAATTCGCGAGAAGAATGCCGGTTCGTTCGTTGCTTTACAGATCATAACCGACCGAGAATTTCACCGACCGGCCAAAGATGGGACGGCCATTCGGCGCCGTCGGATTGCGGGGATCACCTTCGGTAAGCGCATCAGAGTCGGCCAAATTATCGGCGTGCAGATTGAAGAATAATCCGGTTTTTGTCGATACCGTAACGCCGACGTCGATCTTGCCAAAACTATCCAATTCGACCAGGTTATCATTGCCCGAGAAACGTTTGCCGACGAGACGCAGCGCACCGTAGACATTCATGTTGAAATTATTGCCGGGGACATTATAGCTCGGCGCCAACCGGAACTGCCAGTTGGGCTGGCGTAGAATCGAATTTCCAACGATCGTCGGATCATCAGACTCGGTGATTTCGGTGCTTTGGATGGTGGCAATGCCTCGCACCGTCAGATCGCCGGCGCTGAGGGCGCCGTCCAGCTCGACACCGTAGGATTTGGTCTTGAACTGCCGGGGATCGAAATCACCGCCGACGAGGCTCTCGAACGCATCGAAATTGGTATAATAGCCGGTTGCGAACAGGCTGAAGAGTTCTTTGGGCGCATACTTCACGCCGGCTTCATATTGCCTGATGTTATTGGTGTTGCGATTGCCATCACGGATGTCATCGAAGTGAGGAAATACAAAACCATCCGAGACGCGCCCAAACACACCCAGGCCTTCACTCAGGTCGTAGTTTAACGCGCCCGTAAAAGCCCATTGATTGTCGTTGAACGAAACTGCCATATCACGGGCACCGTCCGGATAGCCGGGGCCGGAATCCAGGGTATACTCGAGTTCTATCCGCTCAAGGCGGGCAGCCAGATCAAGGCGAAGGTCAGGTGTTGCCTGCCAGGATTCGGCAACGTAGCCGGCAATCACTCTGGCATCGCCCGCGCCGCGGAGTCCATAAGCAAATGTGCCGCCGCCGCCGTGGGCCGCAACGGTATCGGCGGGGATACCCTGCACGATGTCGCCATTGGCAACATTGTGAACGGCAACATAGTTGCCCAGCGACCAGAAATCTGCCGCCGACCACGACGCCTGATAAGAACCGATCGTGAGGTTGTGTTTGTCCCAGCTTCGTGAAAGGCTGATGTCGTTCGTGAACGATTCCAGATCCTTCAACACCACCCAATGGCCATAATTTTGGATGAAGTCCGAATTGCTAAGCTGGCGTCCGCCCTGCGTCATGACCGGCGTGGTTCGCCCAAGCGCGGAGACTCGAATGGCGCCTCCGCTCGGCACAAACCCGAACGTGTTTGCAGCGCCTTTGGTGTAGGAAAGATTGTCGCGGACAGTCCAGCCGGCGCCCAAATCGAAATCTGCATTCACACCGCTGACGCTGCCGTCCCAGCCGCGGCCTTTGGAGAAATCGAAGATTTCGGTATTACCCTGTTCGTTTATTTGCAATTCGCGAAAGCGAGTCGCGTTGCCCAGTTGAGCAAAGCTACCCAGGTCATTGCCGGTATTGAGCGCCATCGGCAGGATCCACTGGCCGTAGTCATCAGTGTTCCGGGTGAAGGCGTTGATCACGCCGCGATCGAAGAGCTTGGTGAGCTGCACCGTGAACTGCTGCCCCTTCTCTGCGTTAAATTGCGCGTCACGAATGCCCGGAGAAGCTTGAGTATAGCCGCCGGCCATGTAGTAGAGGCCGGGGGTCACTTGCCCGCTGATCACCGCGTCAACTCGCTGCAGATTGTAGTCGGAGGTCGAATACTTCACCCGCGCCCGGGTTTCATCACTCCCGCGCAGCAAATTAAAATTCATGGTCACACCCGGCTCGCCGCTCGAAAAGACGGAATTCGGACCGCCGCGCAGCGCCTCGGACCAGGAAACGGTTTCGTCGATACGGAAGATCGTGCTTTGCTCGAAGAACGAAAGCGTTTCCGTGCCGTAGAGCGGGGCACCGTTGATAGACATCGTGACGAAGGGCGCATCGCCGCCGCCCGGAAGTCCGCGCACGTCAATGTTCGCTCCGGCAACGCCGCCCGAACTTTCTGACCAGACGCCGGGAATCAACTCCATTAAATTTGCCGTGCTGCTGGGCGAAAACTGGCGGATTTCCGCTACCTCCATCGTGGTGATGGCAAAGCTCGCCTCGCGCTTACTCATTCCCGATCCACCGGGAGTACCCGTAACCACGATGGCATCCATGTTCAGGATATCGGTGACGAGAGTAAAATCCTGTGTAACTGCTTGATCCCCGCTTACCGTGATTTGCGCCGTCACGGTTTTGTATCCAATCAGACGCGCCCTGAGCGTGTAAGTGCCGGGTGGAACATTGGCAATCTCATACCTGCCGTTCTGATCCGCAGCGTCGCCAATGGTGGTGCCGTCGAGAATGACATTGGCAAAGGCCAGCGCTTCTCCTCTTCCATCGGTCACCCGGCCTCTGATGGTTCCGCCTGCCGGCAAAGCTGGTTCGGCTGCCGGCTCGCGCGGCGTGATGACGTAGGTGCTGGCGCCAACCCGGGCGTACGTGAGCGAATTGTCGCCGATGACGTAGCGCAGATCGCCAGCAAGATCATTTGTCACATTTGCGAGTTGAAATCCGTGCCGGCCCTCGACTACGGCATCTTCATACAAGATGTGAATCTTGTAAGCGCTTTCAACCGCAGTGAGAGCCGCTTTGAGAGGAACCATTTTCTCCATGGCCGGTGAGGAAGGCTGGAAGCCGCCGGCTTTTGCGGCCAATGTTTGGCTTTGGGCAGGCACAGTAAACAACCACAGCGCACCGAACAGCGTGAGAGACCTTAGCAATCGCATAAGAAACCCTCCTTGAGTTTGAGACTGGGGTTAGTTTCCG
>QEVD01000172.1 GCA_003576975.1 Candidatus Zhuqueibacterota bacterium | reverse complement strand
CGAGATGATTTCATCTTGATGATCGTGCCAGACAATCAAATCAAAATAGTCGTCCTCGAACCAGCGGCGTTTCGGTTCGTGAATGAGTTGGGCGATGGAGTTGATTTCACGGAGCATGATGGTTATTCATAATGAGTTGCAATTTCGTGAACTGCTGTAGATCCTTCCCAACAACAAAATCGAGTATCTCCTTTTGCTGCGGCTCCGGCAGTCGTTGTGCTTATCGATGAATTTTGTCTATCGTGCTCAGAAACGAACTCCTTGTATGATTTGGTCACATCTGAATTTTGCAATTTTTCTGCTCGCCTCCGCCTGAGAATGAATTCTCAGGCTCAAAGCTAAAGTCGCCTAAAGGCGACTGATCATCACGTGTGAGAAAAGTCGGCTTGAGCCGACTTAAGCCTTGAGCCTGCGATTTCAATCGCAGGCGGAGGTAAGAACAAATACCGTGCAAAATTCAGGTCACAACTATCTCAGAACCCGTATTTCGCCCGCCGCATCTCGAACGCCCGCTGCCCGCCTTCCAGCACTTGTTCGACGAGCAGCTTCACGGATTCACGGTCGATTGAGCCGACATGGGTTTCGTGAATATGGGCGCGCATGGCTTTGCCGTCGCCGCCGGCGTCGAGCGCGATGATCAACTCCGCGTCGCCGAGCACCGGCAAATTGGCGTTGTGCGTGGCAAACAGAAACTGGCGCTGCCGTTTTGCCTGCCGCAGCGTAGGAATGATGGTATCGGCGATGAAACGATTGTCGAGATCGTCTTCGGGTTGATCAATGATCAACGGCGTGTGGCTCTCCGGAAAAAGCAACAGTAGAATGGCGGTCATGCTGCGCCAGCGCGCTGCCGCATGCGGATAATTCACATTCAACTCGATATTCACCACATCCGGCGGATCAAGCTCTTCAATCTCGAGCAGCGTTGCTTCATCGAGATGGGCAAGGCCCTCGGCCTGTTTCTTGGAGAATTTGTAGTGTTCTTGCAGCGCGTGCTGGCCGGCGCGTATGTGATTGACAAAATCGGCCAGCGAAAAATTCTCTGCAGCACACATTTGTTCGAGAAAATCGGTGCGCAGACTCAACTTGAGGGATTTCAATTTTTCCACAAAGGCGCTATAATTTGCCCCGCGTTTGAGCTTCACGCGCACGCGCTGATCGAGCAGGTGATTCGCCTTGTCCGCTGCTTTCTTGTCGAGCACGAACAAGTTTTTATTGTGCGTATCGCGTTTGTGCAGCAGATTTTTTCGCCGGCGCTCGAGTTGCAGCCGTCTTTGCTGAAGCTGCTCGCGCTTTAGCCGCAGCGGCTCGAGCTGCTCGATTTCCCGGCGTAGCCGGAGAAAGGCGGAGCCATCGACTTCCTCCTTTTGCAAATCCGTGAGGGCGCGTTCATATTCTTTTTGCCGTGCTTGTTTGCGTGTGTGCCATTTTTCCGCGATCTCGAGCAATTCTTCGCGCGCCTGCGCGATGGCCGCATCCATTTGTGCGAGATGCCCGACCAGCGCCTCCTGCAAATTTTCGAGCGCGAGCTGAATACTCTCGATCAAGTCGGCGTTGGGCAATTGATCCCGCGCCTCGGCAGGCAGTGAAAACGGCTCGAGTTCCAGGCGTTGGCGCGCTTGTTCGAGAATCCGCTGCAACACCACCACGTGATCACGGCTGGCGCCCAGCGTTTGCTCTTCTTTTGCGAGTAACGTGTGCGTGCGCAGCTTTTCTTCGATACCCTTGTCCTCGAACAGCTTGAGTTTTTCGGTGAGCGCGGGCAACTGGCTAAGCTTGTCGTCAATCTCGTGCAATTCGGTCAGCGTACTCGTGAGACTCTGGCGATTCGCCTCCAGAAGTTGTGTGATCTCGTGCTTGTTCGCCTCCTGCCGGCTGGCGGTTTCAGCGCGGTAACGATTGATCAAACTGGCATGCTTGCTGGCATCATTGGCAAGCTCGGCGATTTCGTGCTGCCCGAGAATATCAATACCCGGCGCCAAATCAAATACGTGCAGTTTGCGGCGCTGGCCGGTTTCGTCATAAATCGCCGGCTCCCCCGGGTAAAGTCGTTCGATCAAATAGAGGCTTGGAGA
Organism: Candidatus Zhuqueibacterota bacterium; assembly: GCA_003576975.1. Classification (GTDB taxonomy): domain Bacteria; phylum Zhuqueibacterota; class Zhuqueibacteria; order Zhuqueibacterales; family Zhuqueibacteraceae; genus Coneutiohabitans. Next base: position 16,936 of record QEVD01000172.1, on the reverse strand, counting down.
AGGTTGATTGGTGCGCACCAACAATGAAATTTTTGTGCCGCTTTTGATCACGTCTCGCAAAATAGCTTCATGCGTGCGCCGCGCTTGTTCGCCCAGCGGCGGTTGATCGAGCACGTAGCGCAAGCTTTCGATCACCGTTGATTTGCCCGTGCCGCGGCCGCCGATCAGACAATTCAAATTTTCGTTAAAATGAATGCCGCAGCCGTGCAAAAAACTGGCTTCGCCTTCCCACGCCAGCGCGATCAGCTCAACTTGCACATTTTGCCGGCCCGCACGCGGCTTCTCGCCGTCGCGTTCGGTAAGCAATGTCAGGCGTGAATCCGGATCGAGAAACGCCTGCCACAACGCTTCAATGCCCGGCGTCGACATTTTGATCAACGTGCTGCACGCCTGATTCTCCAGATCTTTTAGATTGTAAACATCAAGGCAATTGAGCAGCGCAATTTTTTGCTGGCGGCGATAATGATTCAACTCACCGGCGACGATTTTGCGCTCGAATGTCGACAAGTCGCGTCGGGCACCGGAAATTTGTCCGGCCATCAAGTTGGTATCCGTGAAGTATTGAACGCGCGTTGTTTTGGCGCACTCGGACAACAAGCCGTTCTCGCGATCCATGTGTGCCGCGATGCAAATGCCGCGGCGATTCTTTTGAACGATCTCAAGAATTTGGGGAAACGATTTGGGCGACTGCTTCGGCGCCAGGCCGCGTCCGGTAACCCAGCGATCTTTGGGAGGAAGACCCAACTCCGTCAACACGTGATCAAGTTCCTCGGCCGGCGAGTCAAGATCGAAAAGGCAGAGCAGATGCAAACCCTCAGTGCTGGCGATTTCGAAACCTGGAAAAACGAGAATGCCCTCCTGCGTCAATTCTTTGCGCACAACGTCGACGTAATCCACGCTGTTGTGATCACACAAGCCGATAGTATCGATGCCGACTTTTTTGCATTTTTGCGCCAGGCTCAGGGCGAAATCGCGTTTATAGGATTCCGTATCTTTGCGATGCTTCGAATCGAAACCTTTGAAGCGGCCCTGCAGCGGCGTATTCACTTGCAAGGCGCAACGATAATAACGCGCGCCTTGCGACTGTTCGAGCGCACGCGCGATCACCTCGGGCCAGGGATGCGCCGGGGAAGCGAGCAGGCGCGCGCCGTTGCGCGCATGCGTGTGTGTCACCAGGGTTGAAGGCGCTGCCATATGATCGTTCATGAAACTCCCGGAGGGATTGCTCGCAAAAATTCCATCGCAATGTGAAATCAAAATTATTTGAACAAAAGTTCAATCAAAGCAGGCGGAAAATAAATCTTTTTCAGGGGCGATGCAAGATGAAATTCCAAATTCGATTTTATTTTTGTTTGCGGCATTCAGCGCCAGCGGAAAATTGTTCGACATCACCGCATCATGTGAACCTTGTTGTGATGCTGATATTCAAAACACACTCACTTCGAATCCCTGCCGGCAATCCGTTTCGTCATGAGGTAACGATCATGATCGACGAAACCGAATCTGCGGTAGGATTTTTGTGCATGGGCATTCGTGCGTTCGATTTCAAGATGCAAGGCGTGCACGCCCAGCAACCGGCATTGCGCTTCAATAAATGCCAGCGCCTGCTGGCCGATGCCCTTGCCGCGATGGCTCTCTTTGATGTAAATCTCATCGAGAAAAGCGTCGCGACCATGATATTCCAGGCTGAATCCCAACGTCAATACCATATAACCCGCAGTTTCGGTTTTATCTTGAATGAGCCAAATCTGGCCCACGGAAGCATCGTGTAATATTTTTTTCAATGCTGAGCGAGCGCGTTCTTCATCCAAAGTCAAATGGTCAAGTTCATAATACGCGCGCATGAATGCCAGCACGCAATCTTCATCTGCGCTTGAGGCCTTTTTGAAATTGATCTTCATAAACAGTTTTAAAAAATTAACCGAGACGATCCATGTCGGATGCAAGCGCGGGATGCAGGCGTGTCCCACAACCGGCGCATGTTTTGGCCGCAGGGTGATTGGCATAACCGCATTTTTCGCACGGCGCCGGAGCGTACGTTTTCGGCACTTTTGTCAATCCAGCGGGCACATTCTGGTTGACGCTGCTGGCCCGGGTTAAAACGTAAACATAGCCCGCAACGCTTAGAAAAAAACCGATAAAGAAATACAGGTGCGGCGGCAACCCCTTGCTGACCGCAACATAGCCGCTCAGGCCGCCGAAAATAAGCCCACTCAAGATGTAAAATCCAAACCACAACCACAGCCAATTCATTCTTGCCGGATTGGAACTTTCGTCGGGCATATCCGACCTGAATAATGCGCTTTTCGGACTCTCGCGGGAAGAAATTTTTTCAGGCGGTTGCGCAAGAGAGTCATTTATTGTTGTTTGAAAGGGCAGAGGAAGAGTTTTCGAGATTGTAAAAGAAGCAGAGTTGAGAAGCATCACGCAAAGAACCAGCGGCGGGAACATTTTGAGCATTTCTGGCCTCAAGCAAAATAACGCTTTGAGAGAAGATTTGTGCTTGCAAACTGCCAAAAAATGAAAATTTCTTCACGCAAAATCAAGGCAAGATTCAGCGCTTGGTCTTGGGAATAACGAGTTTGAGGCCTGAATGTGTGGAAGAAAAGCCCACGACTTTGACGTCAACCAGGCCGGCGGCTTTGCCCGCATGGCGCACATCATTTTCGTTAAGATGCGGTTGCCCCTTCGGATAGATCACCCAAATTGCGCCGGTTTTCGCAAGATGTTTTGATAGGTTGTCAAGTCGGCGCAATGATGATTTGCCAGTCACGCCGAAGAAAATGAAATCGCATTCCTTTGCCAGCTTGTTCTCGAGCCCTTCACTTGTTCTTTCCGATAACTGTGCACGAAAATTGCCATCATCAATATCTATCACAGCAACCCTGGAGTCTGTTTTGACGCCGAGCTTATCAAGCAAGCTTTTGGGATGGCGAATTTTGTCGCGCCATTTTTCTGCTGCCGGACCCAGTTCGAAATGTGCGACACCCTGTGGAAACGTGACAGTGAGTCTGCCGTTCTTGGTTTCTAATGCGGAAATTTGCTGAAAGGGAATTTTCACGCGAAAATCGCCTCGAAACAAAAGCTCGGCCGATTCCAATAGCGCTTTGCCCTCGGAGGCTTTTCCGTCAAAGCTGACTTTACACGCTGCTTCCAGGCCCATGCAAATCCTCCCAACGATAATGTGATTTTTGCCATCAACAATAATCTACATTTCTTGCAAGACCGGCTTCAACACCTGCCAGACATTCCTGGCAACGATGCGGTGGCCTTCGGCGGTGGGATGAATGCCATCCGGCAGATTGAGTTTGGGATTGCCGCCCACACCTTCAAGAAGAAAGGGCACAAGCGCAGCCTCATTTTTCTCGGCCAGCTCTAGAAACAGCGTGCGAAATTTTGACGAGTATTCCCGACCCATATTCGGCGGCACGAGCATACCGGCGATCACAATTCTCACCTCGGCATTTTTGGCTTTCACGCGATCGATGATCGCTTGCAGATTCTGTTGGGTCAGATCGAGCGGAATGCCACGCAAACCGTCATTGGCGCCCAACTCAAGAAAAAAAACATCGATTTTGCGCTGCAACAGCCAATCGATGCGGCGCAAGCCGCCGGAAGACGTTTCACCGCTCAAGCCAGCGTTGATCACTTTGAAATTCCAGCCCAGAGAATCAATCTTTTCCTGAATCAATGCGGGAAAGGCGAATTCAGTTCCGAGGCCGTAGCCGGCAGACAAGCTGTTGCCCAGAAAAAGAATCGTGCGCGGTTCTGCGCTTTTATTATCCTGAACCGGCGCGGCATTATTGTGAGGATTGATCATCAAACCAAGCAACAAAAAAATAATATTCATTGCGGGAATTTGCAGCAGCATCTTGCCTCCAAGTTTTGTATCTTTGCAACTTTATAAGCTTCATGCCCGTCTTAATTCGACCAGAAGATTATGACAGTACGCCCAATTGGAGTGAGAGTAAATATGATTTTAAGTCCCGTGTTGCGTATCAGTAACCTGAGTAAATCCTACCCAAGCGGCGATCAGACCTTGACGGTGTTGCACCATGTGAGTTTTTCCCTTGCCGCCGGCGCGACTTGCGCAATCGTCGGGCCCTCGGGCAGCGGCAAAACGACCTTGTTGGGCCTGTGCGCCGGCCTCGATCGCCCCACCACCGGCTCGGTGAGCATTAACGGCATTGAGATCGACCAGCTTGATGAAGATGCGCGCGCCCGCACCCGTAGTGAACATGTCGGTTTTGTCTTTCAAAATTTTCAGCTCATCCCAACGCTGACTGCCGTGGAAAACGTGATGGTGCCGTTGGAATTGCGCGGTGAGAGCAACGTTCGCCCGCCTGCGATTGCATTGCTCAAACGCGTGGGTTTGGGCAGCCGGTTGCACCACTATCCTGCCCAGCTTTCCGGAGGTGAGCAACAGCGCGTAGCACTGGCGCGCGCGTTCATCAATCGCCCCAAAATTTTGTTTGCCGACGAACCGACCGGCAACCTTGATGCGGATACCAGCGACCTGGTGGTGTCCTTGCTGTTTGAATTGAATCACGAAGCCGGCACGACGTTGGTGATGGTGACGCACAATCTCGAATTGGCGCAGCGCACGCAACGCATCATTCGCCTCAAAGGCGGCGCTGTGATTTCCGACGAAATGACGGATGGCCAATATACGCCAAAGTTGGCGGCAGAAGCAATAGAGTAAAACTAAAATTTGAGCATGCTCATGCCAGTTCTATCATCTTTTTTTAATGCGTGGATTTGGAAAATGGCCTGGCGCGACAGCCGCCAACATCGCCGCCGCCTGCTGTTGTTCATTTCATCGATCACCCTGGGCATTGCGGCGGTGGTCGCCATCAATTCGCTGCGCCAAAATTTGGAACAAGCCATCGATGAGCAGGCGAAGGTTTTGTTGGGCGCGGATTTGATGATTTCGGGCCGGCAGCCGTTTACGGCGCCTGCCGAAGCGCTTTTTGATTCGCTCGGCGGCCAGCAAGCGCGCGAAGTGCGTTTTTCTTCCATGGCCTATTTTCCCAAAACTGACGGCACGCGGCTCGTGCGCATCAAAGCGCTGGAAGGCGATTTTCCGTTTTATGGCGAGTTTGAAACCGAGCCGGCTCAGGCAGCGGTTTCATTTCGCGCCGGCCAGAATGCGCTCGTGGATGAAGCATTGTTGTTGCAGTATCAAGCCGAAGTCGATGATTCCATCAAAGTCGGCGCATTAAAATTTCGCATCGCGGGCCGGCTCAAGAAAGTTCCCGGCGAATCGGCGGCGAATGCGGTTTTTGGCCCGACGGTTTTTATTCCGTTGCAGTATCTTCCGGCAACGGATCTGATTCAGCGCGGCAGCCAGATTACGTACAGCGTGCTATTCAAGTTTGATGAGCCGGTCGATATTCCGCAGCTTGTCGAGCGCATCAAGCCGCGCTTGCGGGAGGACCGGCTTCGCACCGAGACCGTCGCCAGCCGCAAAGAAGATTTGGGCGAAGCCATGCAAAATTTAACACGCTTCCTCAATCTGGTCGGCTTTATGGCGCTGCTGCTCGGCGGCATCGGCGTTGCCAGCGCCATTCACGTTTACATCAAACAAAAGCTCGGCGCGATTGCCGTATTGCGCTGCCTGGGCGCGCAAGCGCGGCAAACCTTCAACATCTTTCTCGTGCAAACACTCGCGATCGGCCTGCTGGGTTCGTTCATCGGCGCCGGCCTCGGCATTTTGCTGCAGCAGCTTCTTCCGCAAATACTCGGCGAATTTTTGCCGGTCCGGCTGCACGTCTCCATTTCGTGGGGCGCGGTTGTTGAAGGCATGCTCATTGGCGCGAGCATGACATTGTTGTTTGCATTGTTGCCGTTGGTTGCGATCCGCAAAATTTCGCCTCTGCTCAGCCTGCGCTCGGCATACGAGGCGCTGAATCCCGCAGGCCGCGACAAATTGCGTGTGCTGCTCTACCTGTTGATAGTTGTGGCAATCGCCCTGGTTAGCATGCGGCAAATGCAGAGCGGGCCGCAAGGCCTGTCCTTCACGCTGGCGATTGCCGCGGCCTTCGGCTTGCTCGCCGGCGCTGCTAAATTGCTGACGCGCACCATTCGAAAATATTTTCCCAATTCCTGGAGCTATGTTTGGCGGCAGGGCCTGGCGAATTTATACCGTCCCAACAATCAAACCGTGATGATGATGCTCGCCATCGGCTTCGGCACGTTTTTGATTGCCACGCTTTATTTGACGCGCGAAACATTGCTGCGGCAGGTGGAATTGACCAGCGCCGATCAACAGCCGGATTTGGTGTTGTTCGATATTCAGCCGGATCAAAGCGAAAACGTTGCCGCGCTGGTGCGATCCTTCGGCTTGCCGGTGATGCAACACGTGCCTGTCGTCACGATGCGGTTGGAAAGCATCAACGGCAAATCCGTGCGGGAATTGCAACAGGACACCACCAACGGCATCAGAAGATGGGCGCTGCGCCGCGAATACCGTTCCTCGTATCGCGACAGCTTGAATGATAATGAAACCTTGCTTGCGGGACAGTTGCAAAAGGGGAGAGGCAATCCTGAGGAGCCGGTTCTCGTTTCATTGGAGAATGATATTGCGGACGATTTACGGGTGAGTGTGGGCGATGAGATTGTGTTCGATGTCCAGGGCGTTCCGATTGCGACGCGCGTCGGCAGCATCCGCCGCGTCAATTGGCAACGCGTGATGCCGAGCTTTTTTGTGATCTTTCCGAGCGGCGTTTTGGAGAATGCGCCGCAATTTCATGTCGTGGTGACGCGCGCCGGCCAGGCTGAACTTTCGGCCAACGTGCAGCGCGCGGTGGTGCAGCAATTTCCCAATGTTTCCGCCATTGATCTGTCGCTCATTCTGATGACAGCCGAAACCATCTTGAGCAAAGTCTCATTTGTGATTCGCTTCATGGCGTTGTTCAGCATCTTCACCGGGCTGGCGGTTCTGGCAGGCGCGGTGATCACCAGCCGCTATCAACGCATTCAGGAAAGCGTGTTGTTGCGCACGCTTGGCGCAAATCGCCGGCAAGTGATCAAGATTATGACAATCGAGTATCTTTTTCTGGGCGGATTGGCGGCGATTACCGGACTCCTGCTCGCGCTTGCCGGCACGTGGGGCCTGGCATTTTTTGTATTCAAAACGAGTTTCGCGCCGGCGCTGGCGCCGAGTGTGGCCATTGTTATTATTGTTGCGGGTTTGACGCTGGTTTTGGGGATGTTGAACAGCCGGGGTATTGTCGATCGCCCTCCGCTGGAAGTGTTGCGCGCCGAGGCGTGATCACTGTACAGGTGTTTTTAACGTGGCTGGTTATGGATTCGCCGGTGCCGTCAGGCTGTCATTCCACGCCGCGAGGAAATCCAGCAATTGCTCGACCTGCTCCGGCGTTAAATGCTCTGCAAATCCGGGCATGCCATCATCATCTTCGCCTTTGCCGTGCAGGATAACCTCGCGCACATAGTCACGGCTTTTGCGCTGCATGACATCGCGAATTTTAGGGCCGAACATCCCGCCGGTTCCTTCTTCCCCGTGACAACGGCTGCACTGGGTTTCGCGGTTCGGAAATCCCAGGAACATGAGATGTCCGGGATCTTTGATATGCGCCGGCGGCTCGGGTTCACAACCGAAAAAAAGTAGAAGCGTCAACAACATTCCCCAAGAAAAAAAACTGCGGCACAATTGTATGATGCCGGTTTGTGAACCGCCGCCGCCAAATTGAAAATGATGCAAATGCCTCTTTTGTTGCGTTGCCATCGCAGCTCAAAGAAATTTTTGCCTATTCAACACCGCCCGGGCGGTGAAATGGTTTAATTCAAAAACGTCCACCAAAATCCCCAACGAAAAACCCGTCCGAGATCGTGAACACCGGCGCGCCATTGCAAATCCTTGTTCAATAAATTTTCCCAGGCCAGGAACAAAGCCCCGTCGCCGTAGCGCAATCTCAGTTGAATGTCGAGCAAACTGGCGGCGGGCAAATGTGTAAATGTGATCGACTCCGGCAAAGCCGCGAAATCCGGCGAGGCGCGCTCGCCTAACAGGCGCATCGCCACGCGCGGACTTACCTCCAGGCTTCTGCCAAACCATTGCCAACTTGTTTCGAGATGAATTCGGCCATAAAAACGCGGCTGATGCCAAAACCAAAATTGTTGCGGTACTTCTCGGATGGTATGCGCCCAGATCAATCCCGCTTTCACGCGCTTAAACGGGCGCACGCTGCCGCGAAACTGTAGCGCCGGAGTTGTGATGGCCTCCGCGCTGTTTTGCAGAGATGCCGTGGTATCGCTGGGATTGGGCTGTAAATAAAACCCGTCATGCCACCAAGCCCCGCCAAAAACAAGCTGCATCTCGGCTGTTTTGCTTTGCCATGCCAGCCCGCTTTGCGCATGCTGCAGGTTGACTGCTTGCAAAGAAGTATTGCGAAAAAAATATGAGAGAGTATTGTTGCGCTCGCCGATAGCCGGCGGAATCTGCCGTTGTTCGAATCCCAACCAAACATGCAATGAATGATTGACTTTGAAAATTCCGGTCACGGCCAGAGCATAACCCACGGGCCAATCACTTTCGCGTCATAGTCAAGCGTCGGGCTGGCGAGAGTTTCGCGGCCGGCGCGTGTTGCAACAGCGCCGGTAAAATTTTGCCGCTGCCATTGCCATTTGGCTTCTACGCCGACGTCGCGCAGATCATGGCGAATTTTCGCCGCTGGATCATTCAACTCTTCGCCAATTCGCCACAAAAACAGACGCGCGGAAAACGCTTGCTGCCGCGCCAGGTCCAGCGTATGAAACGATCTTGTTTCTTTATGCCGGCCGCCTCCGCCGGTTTGCCACTCTTCCGGAAAAAAGGGCGCAGCAATGCCGGCTTCATGCCGGGAAAGAAAATAGCGATAACGCGCGTGCCAGGCGGCATTGATGCGATAGTCAAGCTTTGCGCCTACTTTGAAACCATCGTAAGGCACACGCACGAATTCTTGGTTTTGATTTTCGAAGCCGTCGGCATTACTGACGGTGAAATTGATGAACCCCGTCAAGCGCTGGCTGAAAGCGCGACCAAAGCGTACGCGCGTCGCTTCGGCGCCGTATGGCCCTTTCACATATTCTGCGCGTGAGAAGGGCGTGTTGAAATGCAAAGAGTCAGTGGTAAAATTTAAACCGTTGCCAGAATGATAATCCGAAAATTTTGCAGGAAGCAATGGCATCTGGCTGAGGGCATCAACGGCGGCGTCCGGCAATCCGGAGAGATCGGTGGTGCCGTAAACGCCGGGAGGCCACAAGACCCCATCAACAATGTGGGTAAGCGCGCGCGCCGGCAATGCGCCCGCAGCAAAATAACGCGGTTGCCCAATTTCTCCCGCGCGCACAGGAAGCAGCGGCAACGTACTCATGCCGAGTTGAAACAGATCTTCAAAAATATAATCAAAATGGGCGCTGGAATCCGGGCGCAGGCGTATATCCGGCATCACAAAAACGGGAAGAGGCAAGCGCGCAGCGCCGGAATCGGGCTGGATCTGCGCGGGCGTTTGCAGGCTGTCTGGGGAAACGTGCTCAAGAGAATCGGAGGCCGCAGGTTGGCTCGCAACTTGTGCGGACAAGACATGCGAGCAACAAAAGAGGAACAGCATTACACGCGGGATAATCACGGTCAGACTTGAGATTGTATCGGTTTGGTTAGCTTCGAATCGGGCGCAGGCGCAAAACGCGGCGCAGCTTGTGGTTTAACCAGCGCTTGAAAGACCGGCAGCGTCTGCAAGCGGCGCGCGAGGATCGGAACGAGCACGCTGAAGATCAACGTATTCGTGGCGAGATGGGTGAGATAAATCGGCGCGCCGATCGTCAAGGCCGCCAGAAAGCCGCTGAACGTTTGCTTGATCGTGAGGCCAAACGCCAATGTCGTGGCCAGATCAAAAAACAAAGTTAAGAAAATGCCCAGCGCAGTAAAAACCGGAATGGGAGGGAAGCGTTTGGTAAAGGACTTCGCTGTGAAGCCGCCGGCAAGCCCGCTCAAAGCCATGCCGGCAATTTGTGCAATCATAAGCGGCGCCGCCGCCGGGCCAAGCGGATTAAAAAGCGTATAGAGAAATTCGGCGATGACACCGGCAATGAAACCGCGCATCACGCCCAACATGAAACCCGCCAGAAAAACCGTGGCAGTAACAACCTCAACGCCGGGAAATGCAAAAAGCGTGAGACCGCCAGCAATGGCCAGGGCGATGAAAATGGCAGTGAGAATAAGTTGACGAATTCTGAGCATGCAATAAGCCCGCGGATGAGTTCTCGCACATGATACGCAAGCGCATCTTGAAAAGCAATTGGTGATTGTTTTCAGATGGTTTTGTAGATTTTAGAAGCTCCAGCAGTTTTCAGACGAGCTGACCTGCAAGCTTTGGGATGAAGCTCTACAATCAGTTTCCAAGGCACTCGCCCACAAAAGTGAAAATCCCACAAAAAAGTGAAAGCAATTTTTTTGTGGGATTCCGATTCGTGGTCAAAAATTTTTTAGCGGGCAGATTAAGTCCAGCCGAAACACGGCGAGAGTTTTATTTGTTGGACTTTAGTCATTGGTATGCGCCGTAGTTTTTTCGAGTGGACGGTTACCTTAAAATTTGTAGAAGTACCCGCTCAAAATGTCATTCAGATGAATCTTGTGAAGTACTCGGCATAATGCCCGTAACTTCACAAGTTCCATTCTGGATGACTGTGTGGGACATACTTTTCAAGGTAACAGCAAACTAGTTGCTGGCCGGTACATTCACCGGCTTGACGCGCTTTGTTTGATTTGCGACCTGCCAGCCCGTGAGAAATGCCATTTGCGCCACACGTTGCAACTTGCGAAAATCGATCTTTTCGATGTCATCGGTGATTTGATGATAATCTTCGTGCTCGCCGGTGGTGAAAAACAACACGGGCACGCCGTGCCGCGCAAAGTTGTAATGATCGCTGCGATAATACACGCGTTTGGGATGATTCGGATCGCCATAACGATAATCGCAAAACAGGCCAACGGCGCGCGCCGAGGCTTCGTTGATGTCTTTCAATTCAGGATTTTGATGGCCGCCCACGACGTAGATGGTTTGCTCTTCGGCCAGGCCGGCGTTTTTGGGATTGCTATCGCCCGGCTGGCGCACCCGCCCGACCATGTCCATATTAAGATTGGCAACCGTGTTGTTCAGGGCCACCACCGGATTTTCGGCATAGTATTCCGAACCGAGCAGCCCTTTCTCTTCGCCCGTAAACCAAACGAACAGCATGCTGCGCTTGGGTTTGCGGCTGCTGGTGGCGTAGGCTTCGGCGATTTCCAGCACAGCGGAGCTGCCGGAAGCATCATCATCTGCGCCATTGAAAATTTCGCCGCTGGCGTTCAGCCCCACATGATCGAGATGCGCGCTGTAAACCACAGCCTCGTGTTTTAATTGCGAGTCGCTGCCCTCGAGCAAGCCGAGAATATTGGATGCTTGCACCGGCTTGGTTTTGACGTCAATCGTGAGTGAAAAGGTTTGCCGGTCGAACAGGAAGGAGTTGGGGGTGATCGTCCCGTCGATTTGCGTTTGCAATTGCGACAGGCTTTTGCCGCTGCCGTGCAAGAGTGCGTCCGCCAGCTTAACGTCGGCCAGGATTACGCGGATGCTCTGCCCTTGCTCCTCAGCTTGTTTGTCAGCAAGTTGCATCAAAGGCTGCGCGAGATAGTCGATTACCTGTTTGAATTCGACATAGTACGACGGTCCGCTGTCGTTGGGCGTATTCACGATGATAATCGCCTTTGCGCCGGCCGCTTCTGCCGCGCGCGCTTTTACGTTGATATAGCTATGGCGCGTGGTTTCTGCGCCGGCAAAGCGCGCGGAGGTATCCGGCGTTTGCGGCTCATGCCGCAGCGCCAGCACGATTTTATCTTTCACATCGATGCCGGCAAAATCATCGTATTGAAATTCCGGCGCGGTAATGCCATAGCCCACGAACGCCACCTCGCCGGAGATGGTCTCGCGCCCATCGTGCAAGCTTTGCAGATAGGGAAAAAAATCGTGTTTGAAACGAAAGGAAGCCGTCTGGCTGCCTGCGATGGTTATCATGGTGCTGTCGGTTAACTGGCGGCTGATGAGCCGGTAGTTTTGAAAATACGTTCCGTTTTCGCCGGCGGGCTTGAGCTGCAACCGGCTCAACTCATTTGCCACATATTCTGCCGCGCGCTGCAACCCTTCGGAACCGGTATCGCGGCCTTGCAAATCATCCGAGGCCAGAAAGCTGAGATGCCGGCTCAAATCATCCGTGGTGATGGAGGGCGCCCCTCCACTTGCCGCCATTTGTTTGTTGGAGGTGGCGCAAGCGCTTAACAACATCATCAACCCAAACACAGCCACAATTTTGCTCATCATCCTTTGCATGAATGTTCCTTTGACAAAAGAGTTGCAGTTCCGTTCGGCGAAGCTGCCGCTGGTGCGGCAATCCGAAGCGAGGTAAAAAATATTCTGGGCGAGAGAATCAAAATAAAAATGCCGCTAGAACCGTGAGGCTCTAGCGGCAAACACCAGGAGGTATTACCATGAAACGCACGGCAAGATAACGAAATGCTGCAAATCGCGCAAGCAAAATTTTTCCGGCGGCGTTTATACAAGGGCCTGTATAATTTCGCTGTAAGATTTATAACGCAGCTTCGCCACCTCGCCCCGGGCCACGGCCTGTTTGACGGCGCAGCCTTTTTCTTGCGCGTGCAGACATTCTGCGCTTTCGCAATCATCCGTGAAATCGCGAAATTCATCGTAATACAAGCGCGCTTCTTCGCGTTTCACGTTCAAGAAGCCCGCCACGCTCAGGCCGTCGAGAAAGGTAATCTCCAGGCCCCTGCCCAAATCATGATGCTTGACGAAACACTGAAGGGCCGCGCCGTTGTGCGCCTCCAGGGTCAATTCCCGCGTTTTGCATTTGCTCTCAAATCCCGCATCCAGGCGGCGCAGCAACGATTTGCGCCCGGCGCCGGCCTCTCCCAGCAGCACGGAATGCTTGTTCTCCAGCCGCTCACGCAACGAGGACATGCCTTCGCCGGTGAGAGCTGAAGTGAGCAGCACGTGATAGCCCAGCTCGCGATAAATACGCGCGATCTTGTCGGCCTCGGCGCGTGCGGTCACGAGATCGAGTTTCGTCAGACAGATGAGAGGCTCGACGTCCTCAATCTGGGCGATGATCAAGCCGCGATCGATATTGGCCAGGGAAAGCGCGGGCGGCGACAAGGCCTGGACGATTACCAATTGTTCGAAGCTCGGCGCGGCCTGATGAATCAGGGATTCACGCAGTAAATCATTCGGCGCGCTTTCAACGCCGTCGAACTCGCCGTCTCCTTCCTCCCACCTCAGCATGCGCTCTTTTTTCTCCTGCAAAAGATGGCGCAATTGCTTCTGCTCGATTTTGCTCAAATCTTTCATGACGCGATGATTTTAATGAATGATGCTTGAGTTAAAGGGAATCTCCTGTTTCAGCTAAATGCATATTTGGAATCAAACGACGGAACGTCGAAACCAGCAGGACGCGGCGCCGTGCAAGCCGTGTTGGGCGTCAATTCATTAGACCTTCAAAGCCAATGCGTGATTCGATCATCTACACAGTTGCCTTTCTGGAGATGGAGGTTAACCGTACGATGAACAGTGCCGAGAGTACCGGCGCTAAGAATGCGAATATTGCATGCCCCGCGAATATTGCCGGGTCTGAATATGGAAATATGGACGATAACAAGCTTGGCAAACCTATGATGAATAGGAGAGTCAGAGCAAAACCAGCGATTCCCCAAAGCCAGGCATGCTTCCGTCTGCCTTTTGTGAATCGTACAGCTAAAAAGCCGACATAGAAACTACTCACGGCCAAGTAAGGATAAATCCAATATTCTGCAAATGCAGGAAACACCTCCGCGCCTCCGTAAACCAGCCAGACAAAGCTCGCTGCAAACAGAACCAAAATCAACAATCCGATCAGGGCGAGAGTTGAGAATTGTTTCGGTGTGATGGAATTGTTCATAGTAGTTTTAACAAAGCACCCGGTTTAAATGTCCTGGGACATTTTGACCCTTTGGGTTGCCGCCCAACAAAATGATAAACGCCAGCAATTTGCTTCGACTGAAAACGCATAAAAATATGGTCTCACAGGATCATGACAGGGTGGGAGGGTTACTCGGATTTTTTGTGACGATATAACATCGCAATGTGATGCGGATAGATTTTACCAGGCAGGTGTTATTTCAACGTTGGCGGAAAATAGTAAACAAATGATTTTCTGTCAAGCTGGAAAATGAGGCCCAAGAAAAAATTGTAACAAAAATGGCTGCTCGTGAGCAGCCATTTTCATGCGTGAGTCGGGGCGAGAGGATTTGAACCTCCGACCCCTTGACCCCCAGTCAAGTGCGCTAACCAAGCTGCGCTACGCCCCGATCACTTTTTATGCGGGGCAAGTATAACAAAATCGCCCTTGTTTTGCAAGCTCTTTTTCCGTTAAGGACAAGTGATGTCATTCAATTGCGCGTCCCAGCACGCCTTGTTGCCGCTGTTGTAATTGGGGGCAATGATATAGCCCTCCTTCGTAACGGCGTCCCAGGAAATCGTCAGCGTCGTGTTGGCGGATTGATCGAAATAAACCACGGCGCGCGCACTGGCGTTGGTACTGTAGGTCAACGTGTCTCCGTTTTCGGGAACATTCGGTTTGACAATGGTGAATTTCAGGCTTGCTTGAGAGGCGCTGTCATTGTCCCAGTCGATCGTCACAACTTGCACGCTGGCATTCGGCTGCAAATGATCGTAGATAATCCATTGCCCGGAGCCGTTGTCCAGCGCCGCGGTTCCGGTATACCAGAGAAATTGGTTCAATTGCACACCGGCAATGTTGGTCGTGATGCGCATCTCCCAACGCGAGGCTTGCGCGCTCGCGTCAATCCATCCTGCCAAATCGGCTTGAAATTGCTGGCCGCCGTTGGAAACGGTATAGATCCAATGCCATTTACCGTCGCCTTGCAACACTGGTTGTTGCGAGGCCGCAGCCGCGAAGGTCAACACCGGTACGCTCATATGCACCATGACTGCTGTGTTGATGAAAAACACAGTGGTTCGCGCGGTGATGAAGTTGTCTTTGGTCGCGACTTGCTCTGAGCCCGCCTTGGGCAGCGCTTGATTGAAAGCACTCAAATCGGTTGAAAGCGAGCTAGCCGGCGGTAAACTTGGTTTGGGGCTGTCCGCTTCGGTGGGATTTTTTTCGCAGGACACGAGCGCGAGATGGGCGCATACCACCGCACACACCATCAACTTCTTTGGAAAAGATGATTTCATTGAAATTCCTCCTAAAAAGTGTTGGATGAGAATCTGCTTGATGCCCCAAGGCTATCAAGCTTCATGCCAAAATCCTGATAAAAACGGCCAAATCTGAATGGACTGTTTTATAAGAATTTGAATAATTTCGGTGACAGCGTTCTCCAAAAGCTTTTGTGCAAGATTGGCAACACTGTGTGCAATCAGCCACGAATGCGTCAGCAAACCTACCGAATCCACGCGTTATTTTTCTGCGAACGCTGCATCAAACGCAAGCGCGGAAGGCTTAAAATCGAGCTTCTTGACAAACGCACAGGCTTCGGCTGCGCCGTGCTCGCGATCCATGCCGCTGTCTTCCCATTCGATGGAAAGCGGGCCGTTATAGCCGATGCGATTCAGCGTGCGAATGATCTCTTCGAAGTCGATACGGCCGCGGCCGAGCGAGCGAAAATCCCAGTAGCGATTTTTGTCGCCGAAATTCAAATGCCCGCCGAACACGCCTGACAGTTTCATCTGCGGCGACCACCACACGTCTTTCATATGCGCATGATAAATGCGATCACCGAATTTCTCCAGAAAAGCGACGTAATCAACGCCTTGATAGCCGAGGTGGCTGGGATCATAATTGAAACCAAATGCCGGGCGTCGTCCAACAGCTTCGAGCGCGCGTTCAGCGGTAACAACATCAAACGCGATTTCGGTGGGATGCACTTCGAGCGCAAAGCGCACGCCCACTTCATTGAACACATCGAGAATCGGATTCCAGCGCTGCGCGAAATCTTTGAAGCCGGCCTCGAGCATGGCTGCGTCAACCGGCGGAAAGGAATACAGCAAATGCCAAATGCTGCTGCCGGTAAAACCGTTCACGACTTTGACGCCGAGCTTGGCTGCAGCGCGCGCCGTGTTTTTCATCTCTTCTGCGGCGCGCTGTTGCACGCCCTCGGGTTTGCCATCGCCCCAGACCTGCGGCGGCAAAATGGCTTTGTGGCGGCCATCAATGCGGTCGCATACCGCTTGTCCCACGAGATGATTGCTGATCGCCCAAACTTTTAGCCCGTGCTTGGCAAGCAAATCATGGCGGCTTTGACAATAACCCGGTTCTTTGAGTGCGCGACTGACATCAAAGTGATCGCCCCAAAATCGGCCCATTGGCCGGTGAAAAGGGTGACGGGTCTGGCCATGGAGTATCTCCCAAGAGTTTAAGAGTGGAGTAAAGGAGAGTTGAAGTATTTTGATTTCATAAGTACTCTTGTTCTTTGTCGAGAATATAACGTTTTGCGATTCGGTTAATATTAAAAGTGAAATCGTTGCTTTAAAAGATTTTTCCGTAAGCGGATTCCACTGTAAGCGGATACCGCCTTTGCTTTATCCGCCTACAAAAAGATTTTTGGTTGCGGCTTGTTCGCTTTGTGTCATTCAAACAAATTTTGTGAAATGTCGTTTTCAGGCGGCAGCTTCACAAGATTCTTAGAATGACACCATATGGCGGACAAATACAAAACGCTACAATCCGCAGAATCGCCGGCGATGCGATTGATCCAGGGATCCGCTTCTCTTTTGGCCTACAAATGGTTCTCAACTCACCACATTCCACCCCGCGCGATACTCTCTCGTCAAGTGGCGATTCGCTTCCGGCATGTTGGTGAACGCCATTTTCCGGCCGTCATATTTTA
>QEVD01000763.1 GCA_003576975.1 Candidatus Zhuqueibacterota bacterium | reverse complement strand
TGGGAAGATCAAGCTCGATCACGTCATTCGCACGCCACGCGCGCTGAATTTGCGCAAAGCCGTTGTTCATCTTCAGAGGAACCGCTTCGCCATTCACTTGCACGCTGATCTGAGCGGGTTCATTATTGAGATAACGATAAAGATCGCTGGCCAGCGGCCGGCCTTGCGCCCAACCAGGAATGCGCAGATTAAGCGTCATTGGCAATTCTTCCGCTTCGGGGTGCAGCGTCACTCGAATCGCACCATTCCAGGGATATTCGGTTTCCTGCACGACACGCAATTTATTGTTGATCACAAGCTGCGCTTCATTCGAGGCATAAAGATTGACAAACAGCTCGTCGTTGCGAATCGCATAAACATAGCCCGGCACGGAAGCGATGAAGCGCGTCACATTGCCCGGACAGCAAGCGCAGCCAAACCATTCGGCGCGTTCATGCTGGCCGGCGGATTCGAGCGGATTGGGATAGAAGAAGCGCGTTCCTTCCAGTGAAATTCCGGAAAGCAGGGCGTTGTACAAAGTTCTTTCCATGAGATCCAAATATTTCGCCTCACCGTGCAGCAGGAACTGGCGATGGTTCCAATAAACATTGGCAATCGAGGCGCAGGTTTCGTTATAAGCGCTCATGTTGGGCAACTCATAGTTGCCGGCGAAGCCTTCGTTGGAACCCATCGCACCAATGCCGCCGGTGAGATACAATTTTTTTCCGGCGACGTTTTCCCACAGGCGATCAATGGCTTTGAGGTACGAATCATCATTGGTTAAAGCGGCGACATCGGCCATGCCGGCATACATGTAGCCCGCGCGCACCGCATGTCCCACGGCTTCTTCCTGTTCGAGCACCGGCTTGTGATCCTGATTGTACTCGCCGCGGAGTTTTCGTCCGTCCAGCGCTTGGCCGCGCACATCGAGAAAAAATTTTGCCAATTTGAGATAGCGTTCCTCGCCGGTGACGCGATAGAGTTTCACCAAGCCCATTTCAATGACTTGATGGCCGGGCGGTTTTTGCAATTTGCCGGGGCCGAAAGTCTTGTCAATTAAATCCGCAAATTTCAGCGCGACTTCCAACAAATTGCGCTTGCCGGTGGCTTGATAGTGCGCTGCCGTTGCTTCAAAAAGATGGCCGGCGTTGTACAACTCGTGACTGCCGTCGAGTTTTTCCCAACGTTGCTCGCCGAACCAATTTTTGAGCCGCTCTGTTTTATTCGTTCTCGCGGTATAGAGGTAACCATCATCTTCCTGCGCCGCGGCAACTTCGGGATCCGGATCAACCATCAACGCATACGAAGCGCCTTCGAGAGTTTTGTACAAGTCGGTATCATCAAACGGATAAAGGCCTTTTTGCTCGCCTTTCATCATTCCCGCGGCAATGGCGAAATTTTCGATGCGGCCGGTTTCTTCACATTTTTGAAACGCATGCCGGATGGTGATGGCGCGATTCGTCTCCATGCGCGGCCGCCAAAAATGATCTGTCATCTTCACATCAGTGAACGGCACGGGGCGAAGAGGATAATCTTTTGAGCCCGAGGGGCTGCAACCAAATGCCGAGAGCAGCATTATTGCAATAGCAATGCCTGTTTTTAGCGCCTGAGCAGAATTGTATTCCATGTTTCGCTCCTTGCTCCAAAACTGAATCATTATGGCAGGATGATTGATCGACAGAATGATTATGGGCTTGAATTTGCTATGGTTTTAAACGTAATCACGTGGCGATTGAGGTTGATCCATTGTATGGCGTTCAACCTGGTCAGGCGAACAAATTTGTTTAGGTGTTCTTCGAAGCTTTCGACGCCCTTCGTTAATGCCGTC
This sequence comes from Candidatus Zhuqueibacterota bacterium, assembly GCA_003576975.1. Taxonomy (GTDB): domain Bacteria; phylum Zhuqueibacterota; class Zhuqueibacteria; order Zhuqueibacterales; family Zhuqueibacteraceae; genus Coneutiohabitans. The sequence continues at coordinate 794 of QEVD01000763.1, read as the reverse complement.
ACTTGGTGCGCGACACGTGAATTGAGCAATGGAATTTTCTGTTTTCCTATTCTCATTCCCTTTTGAATCACCTCGATTTCTCTAACCACTTGGTCTTCCCCTCCGTGGAAATGATAAATCGCTTCCTGAAACAAGTTCGCTTCTAAGAATGCGCCCCAATCCAATAACAATTCAACCACCAACTTCTTCAGACGGGCGCTATCCTCATCCATTTCCACCCAATGCTTATCGTCAAACACAATCTCATAGCGATCTTTTGGAAACAGGGTTGTCGAAATAAAACGTTTCTCAACTAACGCCGGGCGAAAATTGATGAGTTTGCCATGTTGCAGCCCAAGTAGGAACAAATAATTCAAAGCTTGTTTGTCGTGCTCCGGATTCAGTTTGACAACGGTTTTCAACTCGTAAACAATTGCATCCTGCACGAGCAAATCAACGAAATACTCTTTGCAAAAGCCTTGATGAGAAACGAAGACCGGGACTTCCGTCTCGACATTTGCAAACCCGACTTCACGGCATCGCTTCGCCAGTTCGTTTCGATAGATCTCCTCGCGCCACAGTCTACCGAACTCATTTTGAATTGCAAAAGCAAGGCCCGTAACCTGATAATCGATTTCATGAAACTCCTGCTCGGTGATTCTCTGAATATTGCGCTTGACCTCGATCGGCATGAAAAACCTCCCCAAATTCTCGCAGTATTATTCTGTTCAGCCTTCCGGTATGGCAGAATGATGCCCGGCAGAATAATTTTGAAACGCATCATTCTGCCGGCCGATTATTCTGCCGGATTTTCT
>QEVD01000762.1 GCA_003576975.1 Candidatus Zhuqueibacterota bacterium | reverse complement strand
AGGTGATTTTCAGCGATTGGCGCAGGCATTGAGTTATCCGGAATGGCTTCTGCGGCGGTGGCACGAATTATACGGCAGCGCCGAGATGCTGGCATTGGCAGAAGTGTTCAATCAAATTCCAGAGTTGACAATTCGTCTCGTACGGCCGGAGCTGCATCGCGAAATCGTGTTGGCGGAGTTGGGTGCGGCTAGCGTGCACGCGCGAGCAATTGACGGGCTGCCGCATTTTTATCATGTGCCCTCGCAGCACCACATTGTTGCGCTGGAGTCGCGCCCGCGCCGGGAGAAACGATCATCGATTTATGCGCTGCGCCGGGTGGCAAGGCGTTGCATCTCGCGGAGCTTGCGCCGAACGCCAGAGTCATCGCGGTTGATCAAAGCCCCAAACGTTTGCGCCTTGTGCAAGAGGCGGCGCAACGCTTGCATTGCGAGATTGAGTTGATAGCCGCGGACGCGCGCACGTTCAGCGGCCCGGCGGCTGATCTCGTGCTGGTGGACGCACCGTGTTCCGGGCTGGGCGTGCTCGGCAAGCGCAGCGATTTGCGCTGGCGTCGACGGCCGGAGGATATTCCCCAACTGGTGGCGCTGCAAAAAGAAATCTTGCAAAACGCGGCAACCCTCCTCAAACCTGGCGGCCGTCTGATTTACAGCACATGTACGACGGAACCGGCGGAGAATCAAGGCGTGGCCACCTGGTTTTTGGAGCAGTATCCAAATTTTAACCTGCAACCAGCACAACAATTCATTCCCGCACGTTTTTGCGATGCTGCCGGATTTGTGGCAACGTTTCCTCATCGTCACGGCGTTGATGGCAGCTTTGCGGCACATTTGAAGAAATTGAGTTGAAAGAATGGCAAATACACAATTTTCAAACGGTTCATCTTTGAGTGCTTGGCGACGCTTTCTGATCGGCGTGATGAATAACAGATTTCTACGCCTGCTCGGCAGCGTGATCGCCGTTTTCCTGGCCCTGGGATTGGCAATGGATTGGATTTTCATGCCGCTTTACACACGCCACGGGCAGGAAGTCGAGATTCCCGACATCACCAAGATGCGCTATGAAGACGCCAAAAGCGCGCTCGAAAATGCCGGCTTTGCCATCGTCAAGGAAGAAGAACGCTTCAGCGACGAGTTCCCTTTTGGCATCGTGCTGGAACAAAGTCCGGCGCCGTTTGCCAAAGTAAAATACGGCCGCCGCGTGCATGTGGTGACCAGTCGCGGCGAGAAGCGCATTCAAGTGCCGGATTTGATCGGCCGCTCACAGCGCGAGGCTGAGTTGCTGTTGAATCAGGCGCGGTTGGTGCTGGGTGCGGTGGGATATGACTACTCCAATATTCATCCGGAAGGCGCGGTAAGCTGGCAATCCGTGCCGCCGCGCGCCGAGGTTGCTCTGAATACCAAAGTGAATATCACGTTGAGCGTCGGCGCCGAACCGGAGGTGTTCGTTGTGCCGGAACTCGAAGGCCGGACGTTGACTGACGCGCTGCTCAAAATCAAGCAAGCCGGTTTGCGCATCGGCCAATTGACTTACACCATTGTGCCGGATTTACTGCCCGAAACCGTGATAACCGTGATCCGGCAATCCCTGCCTTCCAACACGAATGTCATCAAGGGCGCAACGATTGATTTGGAAATCAGTACGCTGCCGGAGAGGAATGACTGACGGGACAATCAGAAAGTCTTTCACATTAATAAGAGTGTCTTCAAGTTTTTATTCTTGCAGGCTGATCTAATAAAAATTATCCAACTGATGAAAGCGGCCAACGGATTTAGTTGTGAGGTATACTTTTGAATGTTTCTTCCATTCTACTCAATGAATTTAGGTTGCAACTCGCTCAAGAACTGGTATGCAACAATTGCGCGATAGAACCAAAGCGAAATCAAATCACTTGATTCTACAGTCATGTTATGTCAAAGGACAAACTGAAAAGAGGTTTTCTTATGCACTTAAAGGATTTTATTCGAGAAACTCTTATTCAAATTGTGGAGGGTGTTTCTCTAGCTCAAAAGGAGATCACTAACAGGGGCGGCAATGTCAATCCAACAGGGGTAGGTTTTACAAAAGATGGCCAGAATACTGCCTACAATCATGCTATACCTCAAGATGTTCATTTTGATATCGTTTTGGCTCAAGTCGAGGGTAGCGGTGTAGAAAGTGGTATCGGCGTTTTTCTCGGGAGTTTTGGAATTGGTTCGAAAGCAAAATCTGATGCACAAAATGCGTCGACGAGTAAAATTCAGTTTACTATTCCACTTATGCTTCCCCCGGGCAATTCCGTTCGATGAACATAGAATATGAAATTTCTATTCTCTTTCACCGTGTATCTTTTTCGACTTACACTCTTTAAAGTTGTATTTTCATCAAACTCACTCAATAAATATGATCCATCTGGCGCCCTCCATTCTTTCTGCTGATTTCACGCAGCTTCACGAACAGATTATTTCACGCAGCTTCACGAACAGATTCGTCTGGTGGAAAACGCGGGCGCGGACTGGATTCATTGCGATGTGATGGACGGCCATTTTGTGCCCAACATCAGCTTTGGTCCGCTGGTCGTCGCGGCAGCGCGGCGCTGCACCAAACTGCCATTGGATGTTCATCTCATGATTGAGCAGCCGGAAGATTATATTTCAGCGTTTCGCGCTGCCGGCGCCGATCGCATCACTGTGCATGTCGAAGCTTGCCGGCGGCGTCGCGCTGAATCCCGCCACTTCTCTCACCGCCATCGAAGAAATCCTGCATGACATCGATTTGTTGCTGCTCATGACCGTCAATCCCGGTTTTGGCGGACAAACCCTTATTGACAACACTCTCTCCAAAATCCAGCGCGCGCGTCAAATGATTCATGCCAGCCGACGCGCCATCTTTCTGGAAGTTGACGGCGGCATTGATCTGCAAACCACGCCCGCAGTTGTCAAAGCCGGCGCTGACGTGCTCGTGGCCGGCACCTCGATCTTCGGCGCAAAAGATATTGGCGCAGCTTGTGCGGCATTGAAAAAAGCCGCCTGGAATGCGACGTTGGTGGAGGTGTAAGTGGGACAGAGTAATAGCGTCCCAGTAAGGGAGGCCGCAAGCGACTCGCGAAATTATCGGTGATGATTCGGATCAGCTCAACGAAACTACACTTCTATCCACGC
>QEVD01000171.1 GCA_003576975.1 Candidatus Zhuqueibacterota bacterium | reverse complement strand
AGATTCTTTTTGTGATCGTGCGCCCACAGGCTTTGGTGCGTATGCCCGCTGCAGCCGGGCAGCGCCTGATTCGGCTTGGCCATGAAGGTCGCAACCAAGTCATGGCGATGCGCAATTTCTTTGATTGCGGTTTTGAATAACGCTGCCTTGTCTGCCGCGCGCACGGCAGAGTCATACTTAATCGCCGCTTCGTAGACGCCCGGGCCGGTTTCGGTGTGAAAGCCTTCCAATTCAATATCAAACGCCTGCAAGCCGTCGATGATGTGATGCGTCAATTCCGCGTGCATCGAGCTGCGCAAATGCGAATAACCGAACATGCCGGGGCTAAGCGGGATCAGATTATGAAATTGTTTTTCATGGAGAGAGTGCGGCGTTTCTTGAAAGAAAAAAAATTCATACTCGACCGAGAACATCGGCTCGTAGCCCAAACTGCGGCTGTGCGCAACGACTTGCTGCAAAACCTGGCGCGGCGATATCGCGAGAGGTTTATTGTTATGATCATAAAAATCGCAGATGAAATGCGCCACCCCGGGTTCCCAGGGAATGACGCGGAAAGTGGAGAGATCAATTTTGGCGAGCGTGTCAGGATAACCGGTATGCCAACCGGTGTACTTTACGTTATCATACAAAACATCAGCGGCATCCCAGCCGAAAATCACATCACAAAAGCCGAAGCCCTTTTCGGCCGAGGAGAAAAATTTTTCAAGCGAGATATATTTGCCGCGCAACACGCCATCAATATCAAAGCCGCCGAGTTTGATTTTATTGATGCCGTGCTCGTCCAGCTTCGCCTTGACTTGGTCGAGCGTCATCCGTGCTCTCCGGTTGGTGGAATGACTGAAGCGAGAAGGCCGCCCGGGCGGTGACGTTTCCAGGCGGACACAAATTAGCGAGAAATGCCGGCAGGTTATGCCGGCATTTCTCACGCACCAAAATCCTTCGCTTTATGCGCTGGCAATTTTGCGGCCGGACTCCAATTCAATGGTGACGATGCGCCAGGCGGGAAAATCCAATTCGATACGCGCTTTCGAATACACCGAAATCTCTTCGAGCCGCTCTTCTGCGAGGTTGACGCGCCACGCGTGTGAGATCGGCAAGCCCCACACGAGATGTCCGCGCACACGTTCGGTGGAAGCATTGAACAGGCGAACGATGGTGGTGTTGCGCTGTTCGCAGCGTTTGATGGCGGTGACGGTTAGGGCCGCCGGCTCGCAATGCAACAACGCAAACTGCCCGGAGAGATTGCCGCCGGCGCCGGTGCATTGTTCCTCGAACAGCGGCACACGATACGCTTGCGCCATGTTGGCAAGATTCAGCTTTTCCGCAGCGCCGGCATATGGCATGATGGCGTAATGAAACGTGTGAGCGCCGAGGCATTGCGCTTCGGGCGTGGCATAAAACGGCCCGGCATGTTTACGGCGAGTGGCTAAATCGCCGCGCGAAAGCCAGCCCACCGCGCGCAGCAGCGTGATGGCAAGGCCGACGCCGCCTGTGATCTTGCTGGCTTCGTATTCATAAAGCCCGTTAACGAAAATCGCCAACCCGCGGCGCGCCTCTTCCACCGCACAAAAATTTTGCATGGGCATGGTGGGCGAAGGCGCCTGCATCCAATCTTTGGCTGCCGGCATCTTGAGCGGGCGCGGCGCCGTGTAGAACGCCTGGCCCGCCAACGTTTGCTGCACCGAAAGCGGCGCCGGCACATGCACGCGCAAACGATGGTCTTGCGCCAAATTCTCGAATTTTAACTCGACTTCTACCCACGGCGAAACGGCAGTAATCACGAACTTCCACTGCACCGGACAAGGCACGAGCCGGGCGTTGCGGCGTTTGCGCTTTCGATCAAAATTAACCGGCAGGCGCAAGGTACCGGCGATTTCAACTTCGACGGCGAGCGGCGAGCGATGTGTGATCTTCAGCTTGCCGCGTTGGCCACGGCTCCAGAGGCTTTTATCCTTCAACGCCGGCGAGTAATCGTATTCATCGCCAAGATCGGCCGTGTCTTCCAACACGTTGAGGCGGCGGTATTCTTTCTTCGTTGCCTTGTGAAACAAATCGAACGTGCCATCGGCGGCAAATTTCACGCGCATGAATTTATTCTCGACAACGTTGCCACGTACCGTGACGCCTTCTTTCAACCGGGGCGACGCTTGCTGGTGCAGCGCATACACTCGAAAACCGGCGGCCGGCGCCTGCTCGACGAGGTATTCAAGTTCAACCGCCTTCCAGGGCTTTTGCGCGGTGTGAACATTGAGATTGTGATTGGCAATATCAACGTCAAGCTGCGCGCGTTTGGCGGCATAATCCAGCGGGCGGACATCAGAGCTTGCTTGCGAGGAGACGCGCAAAAAAGCCTCCGGCAACGCATAGCCCCGTTGCGCATAAAGTGGGCGCGTTTTGATCACATGCGTCGGCACGGCTTTGCCTTCAGCATCAACCAGCGAAATTTCCTTCAATGAGGTATCCGGCGGAACGAGCAGCACGGAGCGCACGACGCCCGGCCGGGCAAAAGCCAGAGTATTCACCACGACAGCGGAGGCGTGGCGCTCGCGGCGGAGGCGGCTCGCGAGAAAATCAAGGCTGGACGCAAGCGCCAAACGCCCGATTTGTTGCGCCTCTTCGAAGCGCGGCAACATATCGCGATGGACTTGATCAATGCTGCAGCCGCAAATGGAATCATGCGGATGATTCTTGAGCAATGTTTTCCAGGCTTGCTGCAAGAATCCCGCGTAATTTTCCGCGCCGGTGAGCTGGCCCAGCAAAACCCCCAGCGGCTCGGCAACGTAGGTGAGCAACGTTTCAACCGCATCGTTTTTCTGTTTGAGATTCACGCGGGAAGAAAGCACGCCGGAGAGAATGAAATGGCGCTTGCCGCTGTGAATTTCACCCGACCAATCCGACAACGAAAGCCCCGCGCGGCGCAAGGTGTGCACGTAGCGCGAGTATGTTGTTTGCTCAACCTGGCTGTCTTGCAACACGTTGTTGGCATAAGCCAAAATCCGCGGCATATCGGCTTGCGGCTCTTGATGATCGCAACCATTATTGATCAAGAGATGCCGCGTGTCATCCGTGCCGGGCTTGGTCAGCGCCCCGAGCGTTTGCGTTTCTTGTTTGAAAAAGTCGACGACGAGATCGAAGCGCGGCGCTTCACCGGCATTTTCCTGGGTGGTTTCAAAACCAATCTGGTTGCCATTGCAATAGCTCTTGAATTGATTGACGGCAAGCACGCGGCTGCCGTCGGGCGCGACCCAGAGAAATTCGGTGCCCAGGCGATCTTGTTCGTCGCCCATGCCGCGCGTGAAGATGAAGTTGTCGATTTGAAAGCCGCGCAAAATTTGCGGCAACTGCGCAACGTGGCCGAAGGAATCCGGGCTGTAACCGACTTTCATCACGCCGCCGAACGGCGCGCCCACGCGCTGGCCCATGATGAGATTACGAATCAACGACTCGCCGCTGACGAGAAATTCATCGGGCAAAACATACCACGGGCCGATTTCGATGCGGCCTGCTTGAATAAGATTGCGTAATCGCTCGCGGTTCTCCGGGCGAATCTCCAAATAATCCTCCAGCACGATCGTCTGCCCGTCGAACACGAAGAAACGAAACTCCGGCGTGCGTTCGAGCAAATCGATCAAGCGATCGGTCAACCGTACCAGACGCAGGCGATATTGCTGAAAACTCGCGTACCACTCGCGATCCCAATGCGTATGCGAAACCACGTGAAACTTGAAACGCACTTTTTTAGCCGCGGTCGGGCTGCCTTTGCGAACTTTGTGAGTATAGGGACTCGTGTAGATCATTTGGTTATCCGGCTAATCATGATTTAGAATGGAGATTAACGATGACAAAATCTTTGTGCGTGCAGCAATGGAGGTGAGCAAGCAGAGGAGAGAACGCTGCGGCAATGCCGCCATAAGCGGCTTTAAACCAGCCCGCGGAGCGCTTCTCTTTCGGCGCGAGTAGCGCGGGCGGCGTGGACAATAGTCGTTGCAAAACATATGTTTTTAGAAACCGAAAATAGGTTTCGGTCATGCTCCCTCCTGCTCTACCAAAACAACCTGGGGCGAAACGCCCGTTGAACTCTTATTCCTGCACCGGCTCTGGCGCCCGCCGGAAGAGGCGGGCGCCAGAGTCGGTGCAGGAATAAATCATAAGAGTTTCTGCTTTTATTTGATGCCCGCCGGCCCCCGCACCTTCAACGTTTTCACTTCCCACGGCGCGAGCGTGATATTCAGTTTTTGGCCGGAACCGAGCAACGCTTTGCTTTCCCACTCAATCAGATCGACTTCGCTGACGGAAGTCGTGGCAAACGGCAGCGTGATGCTGGCATTCACGGCGCTGCCCGTGCTTTCATAAACACGCACAATCCAGCTTTCATCGTCTTCCGCCTTTTTCAAGGCGGCCAGCACAACGTGCTTAGGCTCGATGCTCACGAAACTGTGCGTCGGCGGCAGCGAACCGGCGTGCTGTGCGACGAATCTCGCCACCAGGGGCTGATTGAAATTGTAACCGTGCTGCACCGCTTGCTTCCAATCGCCTTCGTGCGGCACTAACGCGAGATTGAATTGCTGTTCGTCGCGATCGAGCGAAACCGCGCCGCGCAACGCTGAAATGCGCACACGCCCCTCCTTCACATCGACTCCGTTTTTGCCGTCATTCACAACCGTCACGCCGAATTGCTCGTTCGAGAGATCGAGCCATTTTTGCAGGGGGAATTCTTCCCCGCTGGTGGGACGCGCCACGGCGCCGTAGGGTATCTCAAAGTGCGCGCGGAGATCGGGAATATAAAACGGAAACGCCACTTTGAGCATTTTGTTCTGCTCGTCCCACTTGACGTTGTACTGCACTTCAATGCGCGGCAGATTCGCGTACATCACGTAATCCTGCTTGATCACGGAATTCCCGTGTGAGAAAGAGGTGCGCAAGCGCGCGCGCAGCGGACCAGCTTCGATAATTTCCGCGCGTGCGGACATTTTTAAAACCTCGCGCTGGCCGTCGTAATCCAACTCGAGCGCATTTGCTTCACCGCCGCGTTCGCCGAGCAATTCCAGGCCGCCGGCCGCCGCCATCCATTCGCGATTTTGCCGGCTGTCCACCAAACGCAAAACACCGCCGCTCAGCGAATCCAGGCGAATCGTAAAAAAGCCATTGTTCATTGCCAACGTCGGCAAATCAATGCGGGCGCGAGTCGCAATCTCCGGACTCTGCCTGCGCCATTCGAGCCAATAAACTTTGTACCCAAGCGAGGGCACGTCTTCCGGTATAAAAAGAAGTTTATAGTGAATGCCCTCGGCGGTGGAATCACGCAAAAGAACCTGCGCCGGAACACGCGCGCCTGCGGCATCACGAAAATAGGGCTGCGGCGGCTCGATTTTCGCCGTGTCCGCGACTGCGGCTTTCTTCGAACGGCTGGCTTTTTTCACCGGCGCTTTGGGCAGTACCGAAGGCGGCAAAGTCACCTCGACTTCGACGACGTCGGTGCGCGGCCAATTCAACGTATTGAAAACGATTACGGCGTTTTCAGAGCTGTTCGCGGACTTGGTATTGATCGCGGTTTCGATCGCCGTCATTGCCTTATCCATCGCGGCTTTGGCGGTTTCAGTCGCTTCACGGTAGGCGCGTAAGGCATCTTCACTGACCCCATCCGTGGAAGCGCCGGCAAACACGCTTTGAGATTGATTGAAAAGAACATTGCGCCATTGCTGCGTGAACTCGGCTTGCGGGTAATTGAAGCCGTATTGCCGCGCAATCAATGCAAACGCTTCAGCGGCAGGCAACGCCATCTCGCTGCGGCGATGGCTGCGTTTCAAGCGCGCATGGTTTGTCCACGCGCCGCGATTAACAAAATTAATCTCATCCCGATGCACATTGAGCCGCCGGTTCGATACCAAACCGGCAGCACGGTTCCGCGTTAGACTTGTGTCTAACTCCGTAAAAAAGCCGCGCGCATTCGTCATGCGCACAGCCGGCACGGACGGATGATTTGCGCGACCGGCTGTCAGATAGGCCAAATCTTCCGCCAGACGAATATCCCGGCTTGCCGGGCTGCTGCTGACGCCGTACAAACGCGCTGCCTTCGGCCAACCGAAGCGCTGCTTTGCCACCAAGGCATGACGGCCTTCATCACGTGTGAGTGAGGAACTGAACCACTCGGCCGGGCGATAACCCAGAATCTGGCTGCCGTCAAGTCCTTCCCAAGCGAAAAGGCGCATGGTTTCCCACGGGCGGTAGAAAACGTAACTGCTCACACCGCTTTTCTTCACAATTTGCGGCACGCTGGCAGCATGGCCATACGAGTCGAGCATCCAGGCGACTTTCGAATCAATATCGAACCTTGCCTTGAGGTAGCGTTTGCCATACAAGAATTGCCGCGCCATGCTCTCGCCCGAGGGCAGGTTCATGTCGCTTTCCGCCCAGCTTCCGCCGATAATTTCCCAGCGCTTTTGCTGCACGGCTTCGCGGATCGCATTAAAAAGCTGGGGATCAATTTGCTCGATCCACCAATACGTCGAGGCGTGCGCTTGCGAAAAATGGAACCCGGGATACTTGGCAAAATTCTTGATCACCTGCGTGAAAATAGCGCGATATTGCTGCATCGCTGCGTTAACATCCGCATATTGCCCGAGATCGACATGCGCGTTGCCGATCAAACTGACTTCCGGAACTTTAAGCTCGGCTTCCGGCACTTGCGGCAATTGGGCATGCGCTTCGGCAATCAGCTTATCCAGTGTCGCAACATCACGGTTTTTTAATGCAAAAAACATCTTTTCATCCAACGTCTTTTGCTCTTCGATTTCATCACCGCGATATTGCTGCAGCAATGCGGCAGAGGATAAATAACGCCGCAGAGCGAGATTTTCGACCGTGAGGCTCAGCTTGGGCGTCGCCACTTCACCCGCATTCGTTTCTTCTTTTTCGTAGCGGCTCGGACGCGAGGCGCTGGCATGCACAACGATTTCATAGCGCGCCGCCACTTCCGCGCTATCCGTCAAAAACAAATCGCCGGAATAGCCTTGATGATTGAACACGCGCTGCTCGCCGTTGATCAACACCGAACCGATGGCCGCGCCCAAATCTGCGGAAACGTACAACGGCATGCCGGCCCATTCCCACGGCACAAAAATCACGCGGCGGAAACCGCTCGAACCGTTGCTGGCAAGCTGCTCGACGCCCTCGACTTCAAACGTGCCCAAAATCTTATCGAGCAACCGTGCGTCATATTGCAACGGCACGACACGTTTGACTTCGTAGTCGCCAAATTGCAGGCGCATCTGCCAGGAGCCGGAGGCCTGAAAGCTGTTGAGAATCGCCGCTACCGGCACGGTAAAATAAACCGCGCGAATCTCACCGGCGTGCAACTCAAATTCAGCTTCAGCGCCCACCATTTTTCCGTTGCGCGCCAGCAAGCGCGCACGGCAGGAACTGAGCGATTGCTGCTGGGGGTTGTAAATCACGGTGCGGAATTGCAGCGCCGGCTTGTTGTCGACCGTGAAAATCGCTTTATCTGCCGGTTCAATTTTCCGGATGCGAATCAACTCGGGATCGGCACGCGGAATCGTCGTGAGCCGTTCGGGAAATTCGGCTTGCAGCGTGAGGCCGGCGGCATTGAGAAAGCGCGCGGACAACGTCCATTCTCCCACGCCGTTCATCACTTTGAAAAGCAGCCCATTCCAGCCCTTCTGCAGGCGCACCTGAATCGTATCCTGCTCGAACTGATTCGCGCGGCGTTCTTGCTGTTTCCAAACCTCCTGGCCGTTGACGCGTAACGCCAGAAAGTCATCGTAACTTACAATAAGCTTCGCGGTCGAGTCTTGCTCCGGGCTGTGCACATAGCAATGCGCATATGCCACGACATTCTCAACCGGAAAGAAATCGAGCATCAAGTCGAGAAAGTCGAGATGCGCTTCCGGCGTTTGATAGTGCCGCCACATTTTGCCGGCGGTGGTCAAACCGCCGTGCGGACGAAGCATGGCTTCGTTCCCGGCAAAATCCGTTTGCAGATTCTTGTCCTTCTCTGCTGAAAACGTGCCGAGCACGAGCCATTCACGCACCTCTTGCGCATGCAAGACGGGAATGAACATCAACATGACAAAGAACAACACATGCGAGATCCGTTTATTCGCATGCAACTTTTTTTGCTTGCCACTCACCACTCCCTGTGCTGTGTCGAGCAATATCCTGAACATGTTTGCCTCCTGGCAGTTGCACAGCGCAGGCCTGCGCACGCAAACTGCACTGCTGTCCGAATCCGAGTTGTAAAATCAAAATTGAAGTTTGCTGCTGTCAAACAATCCAGCCAATTGTCAAAGAAATTACCGTCGAAAACAGGCATTTGCAGGATTATAAAAGCTTCATATCTGCCAGAATCGAACGGATTTTCACCAGCATCATTCAGCACGCAAATTGCAGCTTGTCAGTACGGCCAAAATATAATGAACTTTTGACACGCCTCCAACATTTTTGTCGAGCTAACCTTTTGCTATTGAATAAAAATAGACACATGAAATCAAATAGTGTCCATAAAAACACCACACAAAACCAACTCGGGGATTCTAAAATCGAAAGCAGGTGAACAAAATTACTCTTCCACCCATCCACCGATGGAAACAATAACTTTGTCGAGGCTTTGGCTTGGCTGGTGGTAGCAGACTGCGAGTATCAACCGGCGGAAAACGAGGGGACTGTGTGAGGGTAAGGGCAAACCATCTTCTTTGAACTGTCCGAACAAAATCGTTTGGCCATCAGCAGAAGCGCCCATAGGACGCAGCGAAATTTTTTCCCACCACTTTTCCGGAAGCTGAACGGCTTTCATCAGATCACCCGCCCAGCGTGAGATCTGCACCAGAGAATCTGTGGTGATTTTTTTGCAAACGGCGCGCGCCTGCGCCTGCCACAATGCCGTGAACGATTGCAACACGGCGGCATCAAGATCTGGCGGCGTCATGACAAAGGCGTTTGTTAACGGTTGCATTTCCGGAACGAACTCCAGCACCGGACTGGATTGTGCAGGCAACGTGTTCATGGCTGGTTTCGCAAGAGGAACACCCGGCTTATGCTGGCAAGCCAACACCAACAAGCAGCAGGCGCCGGTCCAGAGAGATGATTTGATCATGGCGAGTACACATTTTGTGAACACGAATGGCGCGGATCAAATCAGGGCGCAGGGATTGCGGGTAATCAAATCCGCGTCATTCGCATCTAGCGTTTATTGCACGCGCAACGTCTGCACAAAGGCATCAAAACTCGGCTGCCAATGTTCCATTGTTTTTTGCGGGCCAACGGCTTTGAAAAACCACGGGCCGTTTGCGGTTTCAACGATGGCAGCCCACATCAAATAGTCCGGCATTTCATCGAACGGCCCGCTCATCATCATGGGCGATTGCGACTTGAGAAACGTGCCGGTCACTGACACGGTTGTCACATTCAAACCGTTTGCCTGTACCTGCTGCGGCTGGGCGCGATCACGGGTAGCGCTGCCGTCGGGCTGCTTAAACTGGCCGTACCAGCGGTCGAGATTGGCTTGCACCGAGCCGCCGGTTCCGGGAAAATGAAACACCACCAGCTCGCCGTCTTCCAAGCCAGCAACGCCGGGCAATCGGAATTGCGCTTTGCGCATATTGCTGGAAGGATGTTCGGCAACCCAGCCCTCCGGTGCGGTGTAGGCGACTTCTCCAACCGGCAGTTGCTGCGCTACCGCGTGATTGGGCTGTGATTCGTCCGCAGTTTTTTCGTTTGATTTGCAGGCGAACAGGCTCAATGTGAGCGCAAGACACAACAGTGAGAGCTTATCACGCACCATCTTTTCTCCTTGTAATTTTTTTTATGAGGTCAGTTGTGACGAAATAAAGCAAGATCAGCCACGGCGCGCCGTGTTGCAGCGTATCCCACCAATCGATCAACTCCATGCCCCGGCCTCCGCCGAGAATCCAACGCAATTTGCCGACAATATGCGGTTCCGGCACGAAGGGCGCAAGGCCAAGCGTGACACAGGCAAGAACGATGAGAGCATACTTCTTCATATCACATCTTCATCTCAATGAATCCCAGAGCGTAACTATTCAGCTATGCCAAGCCCACCACGGGCTTATCAAGCAAGACCGTTTCAATAGCGTTGAGCACATTGAGGTTTTGCTTACGACAAGTGGAAA
>QEVD01000170.1 GCA_003576975.1 Candidatus Zhuqueibacterota bacterium | reverse complement strand
GGTGGGCGGTGGCGGGTTGTTGAGCGGCACCGCCATCGCTGTTGGCGGGATTTCACCGCAAACAAAAGTAATTGCCGCTGAACCGGCCGGCGCAGATGACGCCTATCGCTCGCTGCAAGAGGGCAAGATCATGCCTTCGACCAATCCCAAAACAATTGCAGACGGCCTGCTCACCTCGCTGTGTGAATTGACTTTTGGCATTATTCGCGGTCACGTGCAACAAATCGTAACCGTCAGCGAGCAGAACATTATTACGGCAATGCGGCACATCTGGGAACGCATGAAGATCATTGTCGAGCCTTCAGCGGCAGTTGTGCTGGGCGCGCTGTTGGAAAACAAATTCGATTTTGCTGGCAAGCGTCTGGGCTTGATTCTCTCCGGCGGTAATTGCGATTTGGAAAAACTGCCGTGGTTGCCGCAGTGAGATTGTTGTAGATTCGACGAGATGTAAAACGCAAATCCATCACCCCGCGAAGTTGAAATCCCACTGAAAAAAAAGACAATGCTTTTTCGGTGGGATTTCATTTTTTGGGGCGAGGAATTTGGTGAATTCCCGTCCCGCCTCCTCTTTCTTTACACTTTCTTGACCTTCTTGACCTCAACCTTGATGGCGGCTTGACACCCCACGATGTTATATTGCAGCAACAATTCCGGAGGCTTCGACATGGATATTCTCTATGTGCTGTTGCTGCTTTTGTTTTTTGCCGCTTCACTTGGGTTGATCAAGCTTTGTCAAAAAGGGAGCGCGGACTTTCATGTCCGCAATGCTGCTAAAAGAGTATCCGGAGAATGATATGAACACGTTCTATCTAATCAGCGGTATTGTTGCGCTGGCATTGTTCGTCTATCTGTTCATTGCACTCTTGAAACCGGAGAAATTCTGATGACGCTGAATGGCTGTCTCCAAATCGGCTTCTATCTCGCCGTGCTGCTTGCGTTGACCAAGCCGCTGGGATCGTATATGGCGCGCGTCTACGAAGGCAAATCTTTCGGACTCGATCGCGTGCTCGGCCCAGTCGAACGCTTGATTTATCGCCTGTGCGGCGTGCGCAGCACCGAGGAGATGAATTGGAAAACTTACGCGCTGGCGATGCTGTTGTTCAATTTCGCGGGATTGTTCGTCGTCTATGCCCTGCAACGCTTACAGCAGTGGTTGCCGCTAAATCCACAGGGTTTTGCCCCGGTCACGCCCGATTCATCCTTCAACACCGCGGTCAGTTTTGCGAGCAACACGAACTGGCAGGGCTACGGCGGCGAGACCACGATGAGCTACTTGACGCAAATGCTCGGACTCACTGTGCAGAATTTTGTCTCGGCGGCCTCTGGCATTGCCACACTCGTTGCGCTCATTCGCGGTTTGGTACGCCACACAACCGAGGTTATCGGCAACTTTTGGGTCGATCTGGTGCGCACCACGCTTTACATTTTGTTGCCACTTGCTCTCTTGCTCGCCTTGCTGCAAGTCTCGCAAGGCGTGATTCAGAATTTCGACGCGTATCAAAGCGTGCCGCTGCTTCAGGCCACGGTTGATAGCAATGGCAACGCTGTCACCCAGCAAGTATTGCCGATGGGCCCGGCGGCTTCGCAAATCGCCATCAAACAACTTGGCACCAATGGCGGCGGTTTCTTCAATGTCAATTCGTCGCATCCGTTCGAGAATGCCACGCCGCTTTCGAATTTCTTCGAGATGCTGGCGATTCTGCTGATTCCAGCGAGCTTGTGCTATACTTTTGGCAAGATGGTCGGTGACACGCGACAAGGCTGGGCGGTGCTGGCGGCGATGACGATTGTTTTCGTCGCGCTGCTCGCGTTGTGCGTGGGCGCAGAGCAAAGTGGCAATCCTGCTTTTACAAAAATGGGCATTGACCAAACTGCTAGCGCGCTGCAAGCCGGCGGCAGCATGGAGGGCAAGGAAGTGCGCTTCGGCATTGCCAATTCCGCGTTATGGGCGACGGCGACAACCGCTGCTTCGAATGGCTCAGTCAACTCGATGCACGATTCGTACACACCGCTCGGCGGACTCATGCCGATGTGGCTGATGCAGCTCGGCGAAGTGATTTTCGGCGGCGTCGGTTCGGGACTCTACGGCATGTTGGTTTTCGCGATCATCGCAGTATTCGTTGCGGGCTTGATGGTCGGCCGCACGCCGGAATATTTGGGCAAGAAGATCGAAGCGTATGAAATGAAGATGGCGGCGCTGGTGATTCTCTTTCCGCCGATCGCAGTGTTGGGCGGCGCTGCATTGAGCATCATCTGCAATGCCGGCGGCTATCAAGATCCCGGCGCACACGGCTTCAGCGAGTTGCTGTATGCCTACTCTTCGATGGGCAACAACAACGGCAGTGCGTTTGCCGGATTTGGCGCCAACATTCCATTTCACAATACGGTTGGCGGCTTGGCGATGTTGATCGCCCGCTATTGGCTGGCAATTCCCACGTTGGCCATTGCCGGTTCACTGGCGCGTAAAAAGATCGTTCCCGCCGGCCCCGGCACTTTGCCGACACACAACGCGCTCTTCATCATCATGCTTATCGGCGTCGTGATCATTGTCGGCGCGCTCACATTTATCCCCGCACTCGCGCTCGGGCCGATTGTGGAACAGCTACTGATGATTTCATAACGCGCAGCAAATTGACAATTATCAATTGACAATTGATAATTGTCAATTCACTGTGCGTAATTCAAAGGAATGCAAAACCCATGTCCGACAAACCAAAATCCCGTCCTTTGTTCGATGCAAAAATCGTCAAACAAGCGATCATTGCTTCATTCAAAAAGCTCGATCCCCGCGTGCAAATCCGCAATCCCGTAATGTTCGTCGTGCTGATTGGTAGCGTATTGACCTCAGCGCTCTTTGTTCAAGCGTTAATGGGAAAAGGTGAAGCGCCGGCTGGTTTCACTCTGGCAATCTCCCTCTGGCTGTGGTTCACCGTGTTGTTTGCGAATTTTGCAGAAGCGATGGCCGAAGGCCGCGGCAAAGCCCAGGCTGAATCGTTGCGCCGCACGCGCCGCGACATCAAGGCCAAAAAACTTGCAGAGGCTCGCCGCGAGGCGAATTTTTCTCTCGTGAGCGCGACCGCGCTGCGCAAAGGCGATGTCGTGTTGGTGGAGGCTGGCGAGGCAATTCCCGCTGATGGCGAGGTTGTCGCAGGCATTGCCTCGGTGGATGAAAGCGCCATCACCGGCGAAAGCGCGCCGGTGATCCGCGAAAGCGGCGGTGATCGCAGCGCCGTCACCGGCGGCACCAAAGTATTGTCCGATTGGCTGATCGTGCGCATCACTGCCAATCCGGGCGAAGCGTTTTTGGATCGCATGATCGCGCTGGTCGAGGGCGCGAAACGCCAAAAAACACCCAGCGAGATTGCGCTCAGCATATTACTCGCAGCATTGACCATCATCTTCTTACTCGCCACCGTGACATTGCTGCCGTTTTCGATTTACAGCGTAGAATCGGCCGGACAAGGTTCGCCGATCACAGTGACCGTGCTGGTGGCTTTGCTAGTGTGCCTGATTCCCACCACGATTGGCGGCTTGCTCTCGGCCATCGGCATTGCCGGCATGGATCGCATGATTCAAGCCAATGTCATTGCCACCTCCGGCCGCGCCGTGGAAGCCGCCGGCGATGTGGATGTTTTGCTGCTCGATAAAACCGGAACGATCACGCTCGGCAATCGCCAGGCAACGGCATTCCTTCCCGCAGCGGGCGTGAGCGCAGAATCTCTTGCTGACGCCGCGCAACTTGCCTCGCTTTCCGACGAGACGCCGGAGGGCCGGTCGATCATGGTCTTGGCCAAAGAAAAATACCGGCTGCGTGAGCGTGACATTCATGCCCTGGGTGCGGCGTTCGTTCCGTTCACAGCGCAAACGCGCATGAGCGGCGTGAACCTTGACGGCCGTGAGATTCGCAAAGGTGCTGCAGAGGCAATCGCAGCATACGTCGATGGCAAAGGTGGGCAATTTCCGGCGGAGATTCGCGCAACAGTCGAAAGCGTGGCAAAAGCCGGAGGCACGCCGTTGGTGGTGGCCGAAAACAAAAAAGTTCTCGGCGTAATTCAGTTGAAAGACATCGTGAAGCGCGGCATCAAAGAACGCTTCGCGGAATTGCGCAAGATGGGCATCAAAACCGTGATGATCACCGGCGATAATCCGCTTACCGCCGCGAGCATCGCCGCAGAGGCGGGCGTCGATGATTTTCTCGCGCAGGCGACGCCCGAGGCAAAATTGAACCTCATTCGTGAGCATCAAAGCGGCGGCAGATTGGTGGCGATGACGGGCGACGGCACCAACGACGCGCCGGCGCTGGCGCAAGCCGATGTGGCGGTGGCGATGAACACCGGCACGCAAGCCGCGAAAGAAGCGGGCAACATGGTCGATCTCGATTCGAACCCAACCAAGCTCATCGAGATTGTCGAGATCGGCAAGCAATTGTTGATGACGCGCGGCGCGCTGACGACGTTCAGCATTGCCAACGATGTGGCAAAATATTTCGCGATTATTCCCGCGGCGTTCGTGAGCACGTATCCCGCGCTGCAAGCGCTCAATCTCATGAAATTGGCCACGCCTGCCAGCGCCATTCTTTCCGCGGTAATTTTCAATGCGCTGATCATCATCTTTCTCATTCCGCTGGCGCTGCGCGGCATCAAATACCGGCCGGTGGGCGCGGCGACTATTTTGCGAAACAATCTGTTGATCTATGGATTGGGCGGTTTGATCGTGCCGTTTGTTGGCATCAAATTGATAGATTTGATTTTGGTGGCGTTGGGGTTGGCGTAAAAAGTTCGTAGTAGCGCCTTCAGGCGCTCACAGCTCATAAACGCCCGCTCCTGAAGGAGCGACCACAAACATGATTTCAATTTTCATAAACCACAGAATAAAAATGCGCCAATTGATCAAAACTTCAGTACTCCTGTTGCTCACGCTCACACTCATTACCGGCGTGGCATATCCCCTGCTGGTCACGGGCATCGCGCAGCTCGTTTTTCCAAATCAGGCAAACGGCAGCTTGATTTATCAAAATGGAAAGCTTATCGGTTCTGAACTCATCGGCCAGCCGTTCGATGATCCAAAATATTTTTGGAGCCGCTTGTCGGCAACCGGCCCCTTTGCCTACAATGCTGCGGCTTCTTCCGGCTCTAATCTTGGGCCAACCAATCCGGCGCTGTTTGATATGGTGCAAGCGCGTGTGCAAGCGTTGCGGCAGGCTGATTCGAGCAATACCCAACCCATTCCGGTTGACTTGGTCACGGCCTCGGGCAGCGGACTCGATCCGCATATCAGTCCCGCGGCAGCTTATTATCAAGCGTCCCGCGTCGCACGCGCGCGCAATTTGGATGAAGACTTCGTTCGTCAACTCGTCGAAAAACACCTCGAGGGCCGGCAACTGGGCTTTCTCGGCGAGCCGCGCGTGAATGTGTTGAAATTAAACCTGGAGTTGGATAATGCACCAACGGAGGCCCTGGAAAGATATGATTAAGAACTTCGCAGAATTGCTTGCCGCCGCCGCGTTCATAGATCTCCTGCTCATTGTCGCTGCGCTTACCCTTCTTGCGGGAGTATTCGCGGGTGTGTGGCTGATCATCAGCATCTTGTCCCTCTTCGGTATTGTCTGAATCGGCTTCGATTGATTTTCGCATCATCCGAAATCGCGCTCCACAAACGCACCACCATAAAATTCGGGAAAGGACGGAACATTTCAATGACGCGTTTTACCTCAAAGCTTCTTTGCGTAATCGTGATCGGTACTTGTCACACCACTTTGCTGCTCGCACAAAACCCTGATTCCTCAAATGTTGCTTTTGGCGGATTCATTGACACCTATTTCGCTTACGATTTCGACAAGCCGGCGCAACGCGATCGCGGCTATACGACGCAACCGGCGCGGCACAATGAATTCAACATCAATTTGGCATTTGTTGAAGCCAGGCTGGCAGGCGAGCGCATGCGCGGGCGGCTCGCCTTGCAAACCGGCACTTCGGTGAATTTCAATTATGCTGCGGAAGTGAACAACCGTGAACTCGCGCAATTGATTCAAGAAGCGGTTGCCGGATTCCGAGTCACTGACGGTCTTTGGATTGACGCCGGCATCTACTTATCCCACATCGGCCTGGAATCGTGGATCTCGCGCGACAACTGGACCTACACCCGCTCGCTCTGCAGCGAATATTCGCCGTATTATCAATCCGGTGTGAAAGCAACGTGGCAAACTTCGCAGCGGCTTGCGGTGCAGTTTCATGTGTTGAACGGCTGGCAAAACCTCGCTGAAACCAATAACGGCAAAGCGTTGGGTTTGCAAGCGGCTTTCACGCCTTCGGAAAAATTTTCTCTGACCTACAACAATTTTTTCGGCAACGAACAAAGCGATTCGCTGGCATCGCGCACGCGATTTTTCAACGATATTGTTCTGAAATTCGCGCTGAACCCGTCAGCTCAAATCGCCGGCGTGTTTGATCTCGGCCTGGAAGAAAAGCCTTCGGGTTCGGGAAATTCGACCTGGTATACCGCACTGCTTTTGGGAAGATTTGAGGCAACGTCGTCGCTCGCATTCACCGGCCGCATCGAATACTTTTCCGACAAGGATCAAGTCATCGTCAAAACCGGTACGCCGGGCGGATTTCAAACCTTTGGCGCGTCATTAACCGCCGATGTCAAAGTCGCTCCCGGCATGCTTTGGCGCGCGGAAGTGCGCATGTTCAACAGCAAGAATCATATCTTCCCGACGAATAATGCGACGGCCTTTTCCAGGGACAATGCCTTTATCGTCTCTTCAATCACGCTGAGCTTTTGAAGAAATTCTTTCTTATATTTCCATCGCTGGCGAGCTACAGCCAGATCGTTAAAACTTCCGAAAATCAACATGGCAGACCAACGTCCCGATCCCGACAAGCTGCTTGCACGCCTGAAGTCGCAGGAGACGGAAGCAAAGCGCGGGAAACTCAAAATCTTCTTCGGCGCCAGCGCCGGCGTCGGTAAAACCTACGCCATGCTGGAAGCGGCGCGCAAAGCGGCGGCGGAAGGCACTGACGTGGTGGTGGGATACGTCGAGCCGCACGGTCGCAAGGAAACCGAGGCGCTGCTGACCGGCCTGGAAGTGTTGCCCGCGCGCGTCCTCGAATATCACGGCACAAAACTGCGTGAGTTCGATCTCGACACTGCCCTCATACGCAAGCCGGCGCTAATTCTGGTAGATGAATTGGCGCACACCAATGCCCACGGCTCGCGCCACATCAAGCGCTGGCAGGATGTGGAAGAACTGCTCAGTTTGGGCATTGACGTTTACACCACCATCAATGTGCAACATCTCGAAAGCCTGAACGATGTCATCGCGCAAATCACCAGGGTGCGCGTGCGCGAAACCGTACCGGATGCGATTTTTGAGACTGCCGCTGAAGTCGAGTTGGTCGATTTGCCGCCCGATGATCTCTTGCTGCGTTTGAAAGAAGGCAAAGTCTACGTGCCGAAGCAGGCCGCGGCCGCCATCGAGAATTTCTTTCGCAAAGGCAATCTCATCGCGTTGCGCGATCTGGCCCTGCGGCGCACGGCCGAGCGCGTGCATGCGCAGATGCAAACTTATCGGCATGAACATGACATCGTCACCACCTGGCCGACCGCCGAGCGCATTTTGGTGTGCGTGGGACCAAGCCCGTCTTCAGCGCGATTGGTGCGCGCGACACGGCAGCTGGCGCACAGCCTGCGAGCCGAGTGGATCGCGGTGCATGTGGAAACGCCGGCGCATGCCCGTTTGTCACAAACGGATCGTGAACGCTTGCACCAAAACCTGCGGCTGGCCGAAAGCCTGGGCGCGAAGACCCTCATGCTCAGCGGGCAGCGCATGAGTGAAGAAATCGTCAACTGCGCGCGCAACCGCAACATCAGCAAAATCGTGGTCGGCAAACCAACCGGTTCGCACTGGCGTGAGGCGCTGTTCGGTTCGCTGGTCGGCGACATCGTGCGGCACAGCGGCGATATCGATGTTTACGTTATTCGCGGCGAGCCGGAGGATGAAACCTCCGGCTCGCCGCTCGTTCTTCGCAGCGCGCACAACTCGTGGTCTTATTTCTTTAGCCTGCTCGTCGTTGGCCTGTGCAGCGGCGTGGGCAAACTCTTGTCGTCTTATCTCTCGCCGCCGAATTTGGTGATGATCTATCTGCTCGGCGTCGTTTTTATCGCGGCGCGCTTTGGGCGCTGGCCTGCGCTGCTTGCTTCGCTGCTGAGCGTCATCGCCTTCAATTTCTTCTTCGTCCCGCCGATTCTCACTTTCAACGTTGCGGATCCGGAATATTTCATTACTTTTGGCGTGATGTTCGTCGTGGCGCTGACCATCAGCACGCTGACGCTGCGTTTACGCCATGCCGCCGAGGCCGCGCGCCGGCGCGAGCAACGCACCGCGGAACTCTACGACATGAGCCGCGAGCTGGTCACCGCCAAAAGCCTCGAGCAGGTGCGCGAAATCGTCTTGCGGCACATGCAGGAAGTTTTCGCCAGTGCAATCGCCCTGCTGTTGCCGGATGAAAACGGCCGTTTGACCACACCGGCGGGCGCAAGCTTCGCCGCGGAAGCGAAAGAGCAAAGCGTGGCGCAATGGGTTTATGATCTTCGCCAAAGAGCCGGACTCGGCACCGCGACTTTGCCGGGCGCGAATGCCCTCTATCTTCCGCTGTTTGCCTCGCGCGGCATTGTCGGCGTGCTGGGCGTACGGCCGCAGAATCCCGGGAACATGCAGAACCCCGAACTTCTGCAACTGCTGGAGACCTTTGCCAATCAAATCGCATTGGCCGTGGAGAGCGCACGGTTATCGGAGGAAGCGCAGCGCACGCAGATCATGATCGAAACGGAGAAACTGCGCAACACGCTGCTCAGTTCGGTTTCGCATGATTTGCGCACGCCGCTTGCTTCCATCACCGGCGCGGCCAGCAGCCTGCTGGAACCGGAGAACGCGCTGCCAGCCGCAACCCGGCGCGAATTGACGCAAACGATTCATGACGAAGCGGCGCGCTTGAATCGCCTGGTGAGAAATTTGTTGGACATGACGCGGCTGGAATCCGGTGCCGTCAAATTGAATAAAGAATGGCAGCCGCTGGAAGAAGTTATTGGCGCGGCGCTCACGCGCTTGGAAGAACAACTCTCCGGTCGGTCGGTTGCAATACATTTGCCGCCGGATTTGCCTTTCGTCGCATTTGACAGTGTTTTGCTCGAACAGGTTTTCATCAATCTGCTGGAAAACGCCATCAAATACACGCCGGCCGCAAGTCCCCTCGCAATTTCGGCGCGCGTGATGAATGAAAATGTCGTGGTTGAAATTGCTGATCGCGGCCCGGGCTTGCCGCCGGCGGAGATCGAGCGCGTGTTCGACAAATTCTATCGCAGCCGCGCCGCCGAGGGCCGGGGCGGCGTGGGCTTGGGATTGACGATTTGCAAAAGCATCATCGAGGCGCACGGCGGCCGCATCTGGGCGGAAAATCGGCCGGAGGGCGGCGCCGCGTTTCGCTTTACGCTGCCGCTGAAAGGCTGAAAATGGGAGTTCTTCGAGCAGCTTTGAGGACTTCGCCCACAAAAGGAGAACTGCCACAGAAAAAAAGCCTTTTCAGTGGGATTTCATTTCAGTAGGCGAAACACTTTCAGAATTTTATTCTAACTTTGAAAGCTAATTCCCCGACATGAACAAGCCACAACCAAACGAGGGAACAACCGCGAATGAGCGCAAATGAACGTGAATAGAATATTAGCGTTCATTCGCGCTCATTCGCGGTTGAAAATGTTTGCTGAAAAAGCAAAGATTGCGCTTTAATCATGCCCCAATCAAGCACCCTCATTCTTCTGATTGAAGATGAAGATCAAATCCGGCGTTTCTTGCGCGCAACGCTGACGGCACATCAGTTTCGTCTCCTCGAAGCGACCACCGGCAACGAAGGTTTGCAGCTTGCCGCCTCGCAGCAGCCTCAGGTCATCATTCTGGATTTGGGCTTGCCGGATATAGACGGCCTGGAGGTGACGAAACGCCTGCGTGAGTGGGCGAAAATGAAAATCGCCGCGCTCGATGCCGGCGCGGATGACTATCTCACCAAACCGTTCGGCGTTGGCGAATTGCTGGCGCGGCTGCGGGTGGCGCTGCGTCATGCCGCGCGCGCGGCTGGCGAGCCTGAAGACCCAGTAATCGTGCTGGGTGAATTGCGTATCGATCTTGCGCGGCGGCAAGTGTTTCTGGCGGAAAATGAAATTCACCTCACGCCCATCGAATTCAAATTGCTGGCAATATTGGCAAAACATGCCGGCAAAGTTTTAACGCATCAACAATTGCTCAAAGAAGTGTGGGGTCAAACGTACGGGCAGGAAAGCCACAACCTGCGTGTTCATATTGCGCAGTTGCGGCGCAAGCTTGAGGCCGATACCGCGCGGCCGCGCTATTTGCTCACCGAGCCGGGGGTGGGTTATCGCTTGCGGGATGATTGAGACGACTTGACTCCACCAAAAAACACAGTCGGCAATTTAATAAAGACAATGGTTGCTTTACTCAAGTTTCGTTTTATATTTATGGGCACAGCCAAAACGAATAACAAGTTGTTGCGGCGAAAAATAGGCGATGCCATCAATTTTATTCATCCGAGGGTGGCGTTTCTTCTTTTATGCTAACGAAAGAAATGAGCCACCGCATATTCATGCCCGTAAAGGCGATGCCGACTGTAAATATTGGCTGCACTCCGACACTTATGAGATAAAGGAAGCCCATGCTTATAAACTAAGCCCGGCCGATCGTCGAACGGTTCGCAAGATTATTTTCGATAACTTTGACTATATTTTATCCGAATACGAATCATTTCAAAAAGGAATTAAATAATGGCCAGGATCCATGACGTCCAGTCGATTGAAGCGGACGAGAATTATTTATACCTCGACGTTGACGGCAAATCGTATCGCATCCGATGGGAAGACTGTTCGTTGAGACTGGCTAATGCTAAACTGGCTCAACGAAAGCGTTTTGAGGTTGCGCCCTCCGGCTATGGCATTCATTGGCCGGAGATCGACGAAGACCTGGCAATTTCGCCATTACTTCAACATGCCGAAACTTTGGGAATGGAGATTGTGGAAATGAATCCTTAATAAAAAAAGGCCCGAGTCATTCGACCCGAGCCTCTTGGCTGTGAGGGGGAGCCACAGTCGTTTGAACCGACATTCCGTGTCAGTACATTCCTTTTTTCTTCTGCCCTTTTCTTTAGCAAGCCGCGTGCCGAATTTTTGAGTCATTCACTTTTTACTAAATGAGCCTTTTCCCAGGCAATAAAACATTGACTTCGTTGCTCTTATTATGAGTGAGTACACAGTCCGCTCTGCTTTTTGAGAGCCCGGCTATTGTCGCGGCTTAATAAGGAATACGAATTCGAAATCATTCGTGTAATTCTGATACACAAATCGTAAGCCCTCCTGCCTCAGTCTTTGCGTGCCGTGACATTTTTGTGTGACGACAACATACTTTCCCGACGACTTTCTTTAAATCAACACATTTCTCACAAAAATGTAAGCGTTAGAAATCGCATTCCCCAAAATATTTTACCTTTTTGCAGCCCAAGGCCTGGCTTGTTTGAGCACGTTTGAATTTTGCTCACGAAACACGCAAAAAAGCGCGCAAACTTTTCGCAGATTTCGCATGTCTCGCGGGCCATACAAATTAATCTGTCTTGAGTTGGGACAGTCTCACAAATTTTACCGCCGCTGTGTCAATTCCGTGCGTTACAACTTGATGGGTTAAGCAGACGATTCCTCCGCCAACTCAAAAATTTCCTCGATGCGCTGGCCGAACAAGCGCGCCATTTTAAAGGCGAGCGGCAAACTCGGATCGTATTTTTCCGTTTCGATGGCGTTGATGGTCTGGCGCGACACCCCAAGCTTTTCCGCCAACTCTGCTTGCGACCAGTCGCGTTCGGCGCGCAGCACGCGTAGCCGGTTTTTCATGGTCTTGCCTCCTCATTCATAGCGTTTGCGCGCAATCGCTAATCCGATAAAATAAAACATCGTCAAAAATGGCCAGATGTGACGATAACTCCAATTCTCCGGCGAGAGCGGAACAGCCAGTTCCAGCAAGCCGAGCGTCATGATGAGCAGAATCGCCAGCGGAAACGCGATGACCAGCGCTTCGAGTTGGATGCGCCGCTCCAGCTCATCCAATGCCTTTAGGCCACGAGGCGCGCTATAAAATAAAGCACAAGAAAAACGGCAACTGCCAAAAGTGGTTTGGGAACGCGGCTGGCTTTTGTGGTCATGGCTATTCTCCTTTCGAGTAAAGTTTGCTTGACACATCAATTATAAAGCAAGTTTGTCTATTTGTCAAGTATATTTTACTTTCTGTGATAATTTTTTTTCCTCAAAATGAGCAAAAATGAAATACTCGCCCGTGAAGAGATTAACCAAATGGGAAAAAGTGTATTCTTAAAAATCTACCCCGATTTGCAGACAAGCTGCAAATCAAAGCTTCTGCGAAGCAACAAAAAACTATTCGGTGAAACTCGGTGACCATTGGCGATAAGTTATTCCGCCGAAATACGCTGAAGTCACCGAGCATCGCCGAAAAAACTTTGGCAGGATGATTTATCGGCAGAATTATTTTGAATCGTTCTGCCGACAAATTATTCTGCCATAAACTTTCAGAATTTCATTCCAACTTTGAGCGCCTTATGGTTTAATTATATTGATCTTGAATTTATAATCAAGCCTGTGCAGGAATGAGATTCGGGATCTTCTTATCAAATGAATTTTCAGGGTGGGAACGAGAGACGGGCGGGATCAACTCAAAAACGGCATGAGATGTTTCAGACAAATCTAAAAACTCAAACTCT
>QEVD01000169.1 GCA_003576975.1 Candidatus Zhuqueibacterota bacterium | reverse complement strand
GTGTTCTCCGGTGAAGGCAATCGTGACATCTTGGAAAACTATCTTGAAGTGGCGCTCGCCATTTTCGAAGAAGAGGGCAAACTCGACAATTCGCCGGTGGCATTGCAACCCGAGCGGCTGGATCTGCCGGACTCGCTTTTGAGTTATCCCGGAAAGATTGCAGCGGACGCCAAAACGCATCGTTTGATTATTGCAGATTCCGGACACAATCGCCTGATCGTCTGCACGCCGGACGGCGTGATTCGCGACATTATTGGCAGCGGCCTGCCGGGCAATGCCGACGGCGATTTCGAAACAGCGCATTTTTATCATCCGCAAGGCCTGGCGTTTCATGGCGAAGATTTGATCGTGTGCGACACCGACAATCATCTCTTGCGCCGCGTTGATTTTGGCGCGCGCAGCGTGACCACGATTGCCGGCACGGGTGAACAAGGCGGCTACGGCCAACGCGGCAGCGCCGCGTTGAAAGTCGCGCTCAATTCGCCGTGGGATATTTTCATTCATGCGAACACGGGCTATATCGCGATGGCCGGGCCGCATCAGATTTGGTCGATCGATTTGAAAACGCATCGTCTCGAACCCTTTGCCGGGAGCGGCCACGAAGCGCGGCGTGACGGCGAGCGCTTGGGTGCGGCATTTGCGCAGCCGAGTGGCATTACCGGCGAAGTGATCGGCAATCAATTGCTGCGTTTATTTATTGCGGACAGCGAAATTTCATGTGTGCGGCAAATCGATCTGCGCAGCGAGAAAGTCGGCACGCTGGTGGGCGGTGATCTCTTTCAATTCGGCGATCACGACGGCGCGGAAGACAGTGTGCGGCTGCAGCATCCGCTCGGCGTTCATTTTCATGACGGCAAAATCTTTCTGGCAGATACTTACAATCACAAAATCAAGGTTCTCGATCCCAACCTGCGCCTGTGCAAGACGCTGTTCGGGGACGGCACGCCCGGCTTTGAAAACGGCCGTGCGCCGCGTTTCTTTGAGCCTTCCGGTTTGGCGGTGTTGCATGGCAAGCTTTACGTTGCGGATACCAACAACCATGCGATTCGCGCGCTCGATCTGCACACCAAGCAGGCCGCAACTATGAATCTCAAGCCGCAAGAGTTGCCATTGACCGATCATCTGGTTGCGATGGGCACGCCCGCACAGCGCTTGGCGCAACAGATTTTGCGGCCGGGCACAGCCCATGTATATGTCAAAATCGCGCTGCCGGAAACGATGATTTTCAATGAAGGCTCGCCGTTGCAAATTCTGGCGCGCAGCCGCAACGACTCCTTGCGCCTGCCGGAAACAATGATGACGGTGCCCAGACCCTCGCATGAAGTTGTCTTGCCGGTGCTCGTGTCCGCTGTCGAGGAAGAATCCGCCCTGCGCTTGGAAATGATTTACTACTACTGCGACAAAACAAACAATCTGTGCCTGGTGCGGCAGGCGGTTTATGAGCTTCCCATCAGAATCACAAATTCCGGCGCAGATCGAATCGAGATCATGGACGCGCCGGCGTGAGGCAAACGGCAACACGCATGCTTGCTGTTGCGCCCCGTCTCATTCCCTCGTAGCCGCTTTCATGCAAAACGGTGGGGACGTGGGTGTTAATGGATTAATAGAATAACATGGAGTTTTTCAGTTTTAAATTTCGATGCAAATAAAGAACGGCGAAATTCTCGGCTTGACCAATCAAGACACGTATCATCGCGGGAAGCAGTGGTACGACTCCGGGCGTGTGCGTTTGCTGGAAACGGATGAGGACTTTTTTTCCGCACGCGTGCATGATTTCCCGGCGCACTCGGTTTCCATTCATCGCAGCGACAATCAATTCGTCACAAGCTGCACCTGCTTGCATCCTTCCGCCTGTGAGCATGTCGTGGCCGCGCTGCTCAAAGCGCGCGACTATTATTCCTCTCCCGCCTATTTGAGAAAGCTGGAAAAAAAATCAAACGGCAATGGCGCGCCCGAACCGCCGCCGGAAAACAAAGGCTGGCGCAGCCTGATCACGAACGTGCATCACGCGGGCAAGCTGCCGGTTGCCCCTCCCGAAGCGCCGGACAGTGAACGCAAAGGCTGGGGTATTTATTTTGCCCTCAGCTTGCAGCCGCAAGAGTGGAAAATCACGCCGTTTCGCAGCCGGCGCCGCAAAGACGGTTCCTATGGCGCGGCCTATCCCACCACCAGCCATGAACAGCCGTATTATCGCGTCAACGGCACGCAGCGCGAGAATCTCGCGATGATGATGCTGGCCGGCTTCGCCCCGGCGAATCAGCCGGCGCCGCGGTATCCCTTCAACAGCGCAGCCGAGACGCACGGCTATCGCCTCGATTATGGCGCGGACATCGGCATGTTGTTCGAATTGCTGCGCGATAGTGAATTTTTTTGGGAAGCGGACGCGGAGCGCACACGCCCGCTGCAGGTGGAAGCCTCGCCCTGCCGTTTTGAAATTCGGTTTGAACAGGACAGCGAAGGCGTCGCCCTGCATCCGGTCATTATTCGCAACGGAGAAGCCTTGCCGTTCGATCAACACACGCATGTGTTAAGCACGCAACCGACGTGGCTGGCGCGCGGCGAAGAGATCATTCGTGTGGAAGGCAATCCGCCGCGTGATTTTTTGCTGTCGTTGCAAACGCATCCCTCGAGCATTCGCGTGCCGCGCACCGAGTTGAATGAGTTTTTTGCAACGATCGAACGCATTCCGGGACTGCTCTCGCATCTTGTGTTGCCGCAGGCTGATGACATTCCGGTGATTGATCGTTTCACGCAAAAATGCCTTTATCTCAGCGAGCAGTATGAAAATCTTCTGGTGCGACTTGTTTTTGTGTATGGCGGCAAACAGCTCGATTGCCAATTGCCGGAATCGCTGATCAGCGCTGACGCCGATCAAGCGGTGATGCTGCACCACGGTGAGGGCTTGAGCTTCCTGCGCGTGCGGCGCGATCATCCTGCGGAGACGGAAGCGCGCGAGGCGCTGGTGGCCTCCGGCGCGCGGCAAAGCACCTCCGGCGAATTCGTGCTGCGCGAGAGTCGCGCGGTGGATTGGCTGCTCTTCGAGCTGCCGAAATTGCTGGCGCAAGGTTTCGAAGTGGTCGGTGAAGATCAACTCAAGCAGTTTCGCGTCAACCGCGCGCAGCCGCAATTGCACGTGGCCGTCAACAGTTCGATCGATTGGTTCGATTGCAAACTGGTGATCGACTTCGACGGCATCCTGGTCTCACTGAAGGATTTGCGCAAATCATTGGTGCATCAAACCCGCTATGTGAGATTGAGTGACGGCAGCACCGCGCTGCTGCCGGAAGAATGGCAACAGCGGCTCGCGCATCTCTTCAACCTCGGCGAGGTGTCGACCGACCGCGTCAAGGTCTCGCGCCATCACCTCACCTTGATCGACATGCTGCTCGACGAGGCGGAAAGCCAGGAGACCGACGAGCTCTATCGCGAGAGCCTGGAAAAATTGCGCAACTTCAAAGGCATTGCCGCGGTGGCCATGCCGAAACGTTTCAAGGGCAGCCTGCGGCCCTATCAAAAACGCGGCCTGGATTGGCTTTATTTTTTGCAGGAATTTCGCTTCGGCGGCTGCCTGGCGGATGATATGGGGCTGGGCAAAACCGTGCAGGCGCTGGCGTTGTTGCAAAGCGAAAAAAATCGCGGTGTGGACACGCCCAGCCTGATTGTTTGTCCGACCTCGGCGCTGTTCAACTGGCAAAATGAAATCCGCCGCTTCACGCCCAAACTCAACATGCTGGCGCATACCGGCATGGACCGCCGCCGCGCTAAAAAATTCGACGGCTTTGAAATCGTGCTGACGAGCTACGGCATATTGCGGCGCGACATCGAGTTCTTAAAAGATGTGAGATTTCACTACACCATACTCGACGAATCGCAACACATCAAAAACCCCCTGTCGCAAACCGCCAAGGCCGCGCGCATTCTGCAGGCGAATCACCGGCTGGTGTTGACCGGCACGCCGGTGGAAAACAACACGCAGGAGTTGTGGAGCCAGTTCAATTTTCTCAATCCCGGCTTGCTGGGCAGCTTGAATTATTTCAAAAACGCCTTTGCGCGGCCGATCGAACGCGAACGCGACAATACTAGCGCAAGCCTCTTGCGAAAGATGATTTTTCCTTTTATTTTGCGGCGGACGAAACAGGAAGTCGCGCAGGAACTGCCGCCCAAAGTCGAAAATTTGTTCTATTGCGAGATGCTGCCGGAGCAGCGCAAACTGTATGATCGCTGGCGTGATTACTATCGCGCGCACGTGATGCAGCAGATTGATTTGCAAGGACTGGAGCGCTCACGCATGTACGTGCTGGAGGGCCTCACGCGCCTGCGCCAAATCTGTTGCCACCCCGCGCTGGTCGATCAGCAAGTTGCGCCGGTCTCGGGCAAATTCGATGCGCTCAACGAATTGCTCGAAAACGTTCTGGCAGAGAATCATAAAGTGTTGGTGTTTTCACAATTCGTGCGCATGTTGCGCATCATTCGTCTGAAGCTCGACGATCAAAAAATTCCGTATGCCTATCTCGATGGCCATACGAAAGAGCGGCAGGCGCAAGTCGAGCGCTTTCAAAGCGATCCGGACATACGCGTCTTCCTGATCAGCTTGAAGGCGGGCGGTTTCAGCTTAAATTTGACGGCAGCGGATTATGTGATTCTGTATGATCCGTGGTGGAACCCCGCCGCGGAGGCGCAGGCGATTGACCGCACGCATCGCATTGGCCAGGATAAAAATGTGTTTGCGTACAAGTTGATTGTGCGCGATTCGGTGGAGGAAAAAATTTTACAGTTGCAGGAACGCAAAAAGGCCATTGTGGCGGATTTGATCACCACCGATGCCGGCTTGTTTAAAAAACTCAGCGCGGAGGATATCGAAGTCTTGTTCAGTTAAAAATGTTGCGGCTTACTGGTTACTGGCTGCTGGTTATTAATCCAATGACCGATCAGCAACCAATAACAAGCGGCCAGCAACGAGTCATAAACCATTCCCGCTCTTCAGTTCGTCCGACCTGTTTCGCGAATCTCTTCACTGACGCGTCGCGATGCAACCCGATCATGCGGGCTCAAGTCACCATTCGTTCAACGGCGAATGGCTCTGTTCTCATCATTCAATCTAAGGAGAGTTGTATCGTGAACATCTACGTGGGTAACATCGCACGCTCGGTGTCGGAAGATGAACTGCGTGACGCTTTTGCGGCGCACGGCGAAGTGTCGACAGTTACGCTGATCAAAGACAAATTTACCGGCGAGCCGCGTGGCTTCGGTTTCATCGAAATGCCGGCAAAAATGCAGGCGATGACGGCGATCAAAGAAATGAACGGCAAAGAGCTGCAAGGCCGATCCTTGATCGTGAATGAGGCGCGCCCCAAAACCGATAAACGCGGCGGTGGTGGCGGTGGTCGCAGCGGTGGTGGTGGTCGTGGCGGCGATCGGCGTGGCGGCGGTGGCCGTGGCGGTTTTGGCGGCGGTCGCGATCGCTTCTAATCTTAAAAAGACCTTCCACAGCGAAATGCTGGGAAGGTCTTTTTTTTAGGACTATGCTAAAAATCGTCGCAGATAAAAACATTCCTTTCGTCCAATCCGCTTTTGCCACGCTCGGCGAGGTTCGGCTGATGCCCGGGCGCGATATCACGGCAGCGGCTTTGCGCGATGTCGATATGCTGTTGGTGCGCTCGATCACCGAAGTCAACGCCGCCTTGCTCGCAGGTACGCCGGTCAAGTTTGTCGGCACCGCCACCATTGGCACGGATCATCTCGATTGCGACTATCTCCATCATCAAAAAATCACCTACGCCAGCGCAGCCGGTTGCAATGCGAATGCGGTGGCAGAATATATTTGTGCGGCGCTGTTGTTTTGCGCCGTGCAGCGCAACCTCACGCTGGCGAATCTGACAATCGGCATCGTGGGCGTCGGCAATGTCGGCAGCAAAGTGGCGGTGAAAGCAGCCGCGCTCGGCCTGCGCGTTTTGTTGAATGATCCGCCCCGCGCGCGCCGGCTTACTGGTGCGGAGCGTGAGCAGTCACCGTTTCTGCCCTTGCCGGAATTGTTGCAGGCCGACCTCATCACGCTGCACACGCCCTTGACGCACAGCGGCCCGGATGCCACCTTTCATCTTTTTGATGAAAACACCTTGCGCCGGATGAAGCCGGGCAGCTTGTTAATCAACACCGCGCGGGGCGCTGTTGTTGATAATGCCGCGCTCAAAGCCGTCTTGCGCGACAAGCATTTGTCCGCCGCGATTTTGGACGTGTGGGAAAATGAGCCGCAGATCGATGCCGAGTTGCTGCAACACGTCATGCTGGCCACTCCGCATATCGCCGGTTATTCATTCGAAGGCAAGCTGCGCGCGACGCAAATGATTTATGAAGCCGCCTGCCGCTTTCTCCAAGTCAAACCGGAGTGGGATGCGACCCCGTTCATTCCGAATATTGACCAGCCTATTATCCTGTTGGATAGAAATATTCTGGATGGCAACCGCCGGCTCAATGAAGCCGTCCGGCACACATACGATATTGCTGCAGATGATTACCGGCTTCGCCAGGGTTTTACCGGTTCACAAACCCGTGCAGAATCTCAAGGCCGGTGGTTCGACCGGCTGCGCCATGATTATGTGTATCGCCGCGAATTTAACAACTATTTGATAAAAAATTTGAATGAGGACGAGCCGGCGGCAGCCGTGTTGCGAGGGATAGGCTTTAAAGTGAACGGGGACGAAAGCGAAGGAGGGCAACGATTATAAAAAATAAACTGGCGCAGTCAGGCAAATGAAGATCATAGCATTGCGAATCTCTCTGCTTATTTTTGCTCATATTAAATTTGGCTTGACTATGAGATTAAATTTTATTAAAACTGGGCACGCGAATTTTAAGGCTGCGATTTCCTACAATTTTCACACAAAAGATGC
Organism: Candidatus Zhuqueibacterota bacterium; assembly: GCA_003576975.1. GTDB lineage: Bacteria > Zhuqueibacterota > Zhuqueibacteria > Zhuqueibacterales > Zhuqueibacteraceae > Coneutiohabitans. The sequence continues at coordinate 3,278 of QEVD01000169.1, read as the reverse complement.
CCAATCTCTCGCGACGCAAACAACAAGTACCGCAAATCATCAAGCGCGAGCGTCAATGCGGCACAATTTTGCATAGCGTTGTGTAGTATTCAGTTCGAGTTTGTTTTCCCGCCTCATCTTAAACTATTGCAGGACGCGTTTTTTTCTTCAAACGATGATCATATCGGCGGCAGAAGAAACCAGTTTGACCAAACGTTTTCTTGGATGCAAATCACTATGACTGTGGAGCAACTCCACAAGTTATGTGATGTGTCAAAGGTTGTCATTTTGTTTCTCCGGCTGCAAAAACCTGCATAGCGCAATCGACTTCAACATAAAATAAAAAAGGCTACCGGCGGACCGCCAAGTCAAGCGCCGATAACCTTCAGTTCTGCGAAAACGAAATTGCCGTTCATCATCAAGCGCCCTCACTATCCGTAGGTGAAGGAAGAGCGATGGTGGGGGCTTTTTCGTTTCATCGGGTAAGACGAGTAAGCCCTGAAAAAGGTTGCAACTTTTTTTGATTATTTTCCCGAGAGCGCGCTATGACAAAATCTCAAAATGGGTTGTTCGTTTTACTTCTCAGCATTGGGGTGAGCACGTTAGCCCATGGCCAAAGCAATGTTTCTGGTATTGTATCACAACGCTATTATGCTCGCTCGTTTGATCAGCAGTTGGAGTTGAATTTTCGGCGTGCGGGTGCGGCAATTTTGGGCATGGGCGGCGCAGCAACTGCCACGGTGCAATCCTCTGCCGCCATGGTGTGGAATCCCGCCGGGCTGGCCAGCATTGCAGGCCCGACTCTCTCCCTGGATAACAATTTTAATCTCAATAACCGCGAAGTTTTTGTGCAACCGCTCTCCGGGCTTAAAGTTGTTTCACAAGTGGAGCCGCGGATATTGCCGGCAATGGCAAGCGCGGTTTATCCGGTAATGTTGGGGCGGCAGCGGATTGCATTCGGCGTCAATTATCATCGCATGAGTCCGCTTGCGCAAAAAGTTACAGATACGTTTTATATCTATCCCGCCGGTACGCTTGATGAAATCGAAACACCCACCGGCAGCCTTTATGCATTCGTGCCGGGCGTGGCGTGGGAAATAATGCCTCAGCTTGCCATTGGCGCGAGTTATCATTTCGTCAATGGCGCTTCAAAATATAAACTGGAATTGAAATCACCCTTTCTCGATGAATTTGTTTTTTATGGCTTTCAGGATGAGGAATCCTATTCCGGTTCGTTCGCCATGCTCGGCGTGCAAATTAAACCCGCTTCCTGGCTGGCGTTGGGAGCGACCGTAACGCCGTCCTGGCAATTCGAGATTACCGAAAAACAAGAAACAGAGTTGGTAGCAACGAACACGACCGGAACAACGTCGGCGACTGTGGCCACTCACACCCCGCCTGAAGACCTGGATCAATTCAAGCTGGAGATTCCACTTTTTTATTGCGTTGGACTTGCGCTCAGGCCTATGTCGCGCGTGACCTTCGCAGTTGATTATGAAAATCGCGGCTGGTCGGAGGCAAAGCAGAGCACCAACGGGAATCCTGTTGCGACTGGTTTGTTGAACAGCAACGTTGTGCGGGCGGGCGTGGAATATCTGGCCTCGGCGAAATGGGCGGATTTCCCGCTGCGCTTCGGTTATTACACCGAACCTCGGCCTTACAAAGATCGCTACTTTCAAGGGCAATACTTTGGCGAGCAAATTAAGGTGAAAGCCTTAACCTTTGGGGCGGGAGTCCGGCGCGCCGCGTGGACGCTTGACGCCGCAGTCGAACTAAGGACCAGCGATACAGCCTGGTGGCTTGATGCCGGCGACTACTACAATGAAAGAATTTCCTCGACAGAAGAACGCTTCAACGAAATCACCTTTTCATTCGGATATCAATTTTGAAGGTAGGCGAATTCGGCAGTGAACCGCGAATTCCGAGAACTCGCGTTCACCTCCGATTTCGCTCTCATGCGGAGGTTTGACCATGAAACCTGGCAAATCGAGATTTTGGGCTGCTGCTGTATTTTCTGTGCTGTCGTTTGCACTCGCAACGTTGGTTTTTGCCGGCACAACGGGAAAAATCACGGGGCGAGTTGTTGACAAGCAAACGGGCGAGCCGCTGGCCGGGGCGAGCGTTCAGATCGTCGGCACGACCATGGGCACGGCCGCGGATGCCAACGGCTATTACTTCATTTTGCAGGTGCCGCCGGGAACTTATGCCGTAAAGGCGACAGTCATCGGTTTTGAGCCAGTCACAGTTACCAACGTCAAGGTGGCGGTTGACCTCACCACGAAAATCGATTTCTCGCTGAAACCAACAGTGTTGGAAATCACGGAAGGCATGACGGTGGTGGCGGAAAGGCCGATCATCGAAAAAGATGTGACGTTCAGCTCCTATCGCGTGTCTTCAGATCGCATAGCCAATATGCCGACGGTTTCCGATGTGCGCGATCTCGTGGCGCGCCAGCCCGGCGTGGTCGGAGAGGGGTTGCACATCAATGTGCGCGGCGGCCGCACCGGTGAAATGCTCTACGTCGTTGATGGCGTGTCTTCGCGCGACCCGCACTTCAATCAAGCCACACGCACGACCATGGAGCAAGTGGGGCAGTTCACCTCCAATCCGGTAGATGAGTTAACCGCACGCGGCGGCGGCCTGTCGGTTCCCTCGAATGCCATCGCTGAAGTCGAAGTGATCACCGGCGGCTTCAATGCGGAATACGGCAACGCCATGTCCGGCATTGTCAATGTCGTCACAAAGGAAGGCGGCAACCAGCACACCGGCCGCGTGATGTATCTGACTGATGATTTCGGCTCCGGCAGTTACAAATCGCCTTACGGCAATGGCGAAGGCCTGCGCACGTATTCGCACAACACCGATCGCCTGGAAATCAGTTTCGGCGGGCCTGAGCCGATCACCACGAATCTGCTGCCGGCGTTCGGCGTGAAGCTGCCGGTGCAAAGCATCACGTATTTCGTTTCCGGCTCGGGCAGTTTCACCGACGCCACCTCGCCGTTTGATCTGGCCTACTATGCGCCCACCGGCGAAGATCGCTCGGATGAAATCCGTGAGATCAACTTTCTCGGGCTGAATTTGTTTCGTATTGGCCTGCCCAACCGCATGGACAATCGCTACAATTCGCTTTCAAATTTGAGCGTGCGTTTCACGCCCAAGATGAAGCTGACCTACACCTATCAAACCGACCGCAGCTATTATGATGAATACAATCACGCCTTCTCGCGCATTCCGGAAAATTTCTGGCAGCGCGACGAACAATCCCACGGTCATGCGCTGAAGTGGACGCATACCCTCAG
>QEVD01000168.1 GCA_003576975.1 Candidatus Zhuqueibacterota bacterium | reverse complement strand
TGGAAGTCGAGCCTTCGAACAAACTGGCGGCAAGCAAGCGCAATCAGGCGCTGTCGATGATCGATCTCAAGGATTTGTATGAACAGGGCGAGCGCTATTACAACCGCGGGCAGTTTGCGCAAGCGATGGAGCTGTTCGATCGCGTGCTCGCGAAAGATCCCAATCATGTGGAAGCGAAACGCTATTTGGACAATTCCCAGCGCCAACTGCACCTCAAGATTGAACAGCATTTCAATCGCGGGTTGACCTATTACGCCAACGAAGATTATGACAATGCCATCAAAGAATGGGAGCGTGTTCTCGCATTTAATCCCGAACATGCGCAGTCGCTCCAATATCGCGAGCAAGCCCGCCAAAAACTCGAAGCGCTCCAAAAGCTGATGACGCAGTAATTGCCTGCTGATTGCGCAGCCATGTTCAACACCCCGGCGCTTCCGCTACACTCGCTCAAACGCATCCTTCGGCAAAGCAAATGGGGCGACTACGCCGTGGCCGGCGTGTTTGTGGCGCTTGCTTCTGCCAGCATGTGGCTTCCTTCCCTTGGCCCGGCAAATGGACAAGCCCGCCTGGCTCAGGTGCTCATCGCCAATATCCGCGTTCGCGAAATTGCTTTGCAGCAGCCACAAATCGTTTCCTTCCAGGGTGCGCGCGGTGAAGTCACGCTGGAGGTTGCGACGCAACGCATACGTGTCCGGTCGAGCGCGTGTCCCAACCAATTTTGCGTGAAACAGGGTTTCGTATCGCGGCCAGGGCAAATGCTGGTATGCGTTCCCAATCGCCTCGTGGTGTTGATTACCGGCGCGCAACAAAACGAACTCGATGCGATCACCTACTGATTCACGCACGCAAAAAATCACGCGTACCGCGCTGCTCGCCGGTTTCGGCCTGGTGATGTTTCTGTTTGAGTCTGCCTTGCCGCGGCCATTGCCCTGGGCCAAACCGGGCCTGGCGAATATCGCGACGCTTATTGCCTTGTATGCGCTCGGCCCAACAAGCGCATGGGCCGTAACGATTTTGCGTGTGTTCCTGGGAAGCTTCATCCTCGGCACATTTTTCAATCCTGGCTTCTGGCTGTCATTGGCGGGCGGTCTGGCTTCGGTTTTGGTCATGACGCTTGCCAAGCAGCACGGCCGCCGCGCCTTCAGCATTATCGGCGTCAGCTTGCTGGGCGCGCTCGCGCACGTCCTGGCGCAAATCACCCTGGCAGGAATATTGATTGTGCAACGTTTAGAGATTTTGTATCTTGTCCCGCTTATGTTATGGCCGGCTTTGTTTGCGGGCTTGCTTGTGGGTATTGTCGCGTCGTTGCTGTTGGACCGTGCGAAGGTGATAACCGGCGACAGCCTTTGCAGGAATTGCGGCAACAGATGAACGCAATTCCTGCGGCAAGGAAGCGGATGTTTCTTTTATCTCATTCTCGCCGATTACTTCGGTGGAAAACCTCGTAGCGTCGTGAGGAGTAAATGCTTTTGCGGTGCGTATGCATAATTTCGACGCGAAACTTCTTGCCCTCCTGCGCGGCGCGTCTCGTGTTGCGATTTTAACCGGGGCCGGCATCTCTGCGGAAAGTGGATTGCCCACCTTTCGCGGGCCGGGCGGCTGGTGGCGGAATTATCGCGCGGAAGATTTGGCAACACCCGAAGCATTTGAGCGCGACCCCCAACTCGTGTGGGAATGGTATCGCCATCGCCGCGCGCAGGTGCAACAACATCTTCCCAATGCCGGTCATACTGCATTGGCGGAAATGCAGCGCCGGGCCGGACACCTGACATTGATCACGCAATGCGTCGATCGCTATCATCAACAAGCCGGCGCCCGCGGCGTGATCGAACTGCACGGCAATTTGATTGAGAGCCGGTGCTTGCAATGCGGCGCGCAAACCGAGGGCGCAACGGAAATCTGGCGCGAAGGTTTGCCCTATTGCGCCTGCGGCGGTTTGCGGCGGCCGGCCGTGGTGTGGTTCGGCGAGAGTTTGCCCGGAGCCGCGCTGCAACAGGCTTTTCGCGCAGCGGAAGAATGTGACATCTTCTTTTCCATCGGCACGTCGGCCCTCGTTTATCCGGCGGCGCATTTGCCGCACCTCGCACGCGACGCCGGCGCCGCGATCGTTGAAATCAACCCGGAAAAAACGCCCTTGACGCCGCAAGCGCATTGGTTTTTGCAAGGCCGGGCCGGGGAGATTTTGCCCGGGTTAGTTCAGGCTTTTTCCTAATGTCGAAAGAGATTCATTCCGTATCGTCATGACAATCCTTAAACCTGTTCTGGCATTTATCATGAAGTTCCCAGTTTTGCTGACCGCCTTCGTTCTCATAATCAGCCTCCAGGGCTGTGCTTACTTCAATACATACTACAACACCAAAAAACTCTATAAAGAAGCGTTGGATGAGCGCAAACGCCGGCCCACCACCGCGCCGGACAAACCCACCTCTGCCGAAATTCAAAAGCTCGACAAAACCATCGAAAAAGGCTCGAAAATTCTGCAGCTCCATCCCAATTCCAAGTATGTCGACGACACCTTGTTGATGTTGGGCGAATGTTTTTTTCAAAAGCAGGAATACCCGCAAGCCTTGCGCAAATTTAACGAGCTGACCTCCATCTTTCCGAAAAGCGATCTGGTGCCCGCGGCGTTGTTGTGGAAAGCGCGAACCTACATCGAGCAGGAGGATTTTACCAACGCCGAAGCGGTGTTGAAAGACCTGCAAAATCGCAAAAAAAGCGGGGATATTCTATATCAGGCGCAATACTATCTCGCAGAAATCTACTACCGCCAGGAACAATACGATCCGGCCGCGCGCCTGTTCGAACCTGCCGCAAAAAAGATGTCCGACAAAAAGCTGCGCACGGAAGCTTATCTGCGCTGGGGTGAATGCCGCTTTAAGCTCAAACAGTATCACGAGGCGGCGAAGGCATACTATCAAGCCAGCAAACAAGATGTTGAGATTGACATCAAATTCAACGCCGGCCTGTCGTTCGCGCGCGCCCTCAAGGCCGACAGCAGTTATGACAAGGCGTTGATCAAGCTCAACAGCATGCAAAAAGAGTTCAGCAATCATAAAGATCTGTCATGGGTAAGATTCGAGATTGCAGATTGCAAGCTGCGGCAGGGCAAGCGTGAAGAAGCGGAAGATTTGTTTGCCGCGATCAATGCGAACGACAAACGCACGGAAGCCTCCGCGGCGGCGTTTTTTGTGTTGGGCGACTTGTATCAACGCACGAAGTATGATTATGCCAAGGCCAAGGAGGCGTTTGACAAAGTCCGTTCCGAGAACAACCGCTCTGCGTATGCCGAAGAAGCGCAACGCCGGGCCAAGGCCATTGACGATTATCAAAAACTGAAAAACGCCATCAGCTTGCTGGAAATGCAGCAAAACTCCCCGGGAGACGAGGCCAAGCTTGCGGCCGCGCTGGAGCAAAAAGGCAAGAGCACGCGCGCCTCGATCCGCCGCCTGCCTTCCAAAAAGCTGGATCTCTCGAACGATCCCGCCAAACTTAGAAATGATTTGGCCGATCAATGGATTAATTTGGCTGAGTTGTATTACTATCAATTCGAACAGCCGGACTCGGCGATTTACATGTATCAAAACGTTATCCGTGATTTCGTCGATACCGAGGCCGCGCCTGCCGCGATGTATGCACTTGCTTTTTTGCGCCCGTCGCAGGACTCGACCAGCATGGCGGAACGCGATAGTTTATTACAGCTTCTCGCGACCAAGTATAGCAATACCCGGCACGGCCGCGAGGCGCGCAAACGCCTGGGATTCACCGATGCCGGTGAGCCACAAGCCGCCACGGCCTCGGAAAAATTCCGGCGCGCGGAAGATTTGTTGTTGACGAATGAAAATCCGCAAGAGGCGATTCGCTTGCTTCAAGATTTGTCGCAAACACAAAACGATCCCGAGATGGCCTCCAAATCATTGTTTGCGATCGGCTGGATTTATGAAAATAAGCTGACGGACAATACCCAGGCCTACGCTACCTATAAACAATTGCTCGAAAAATTCCCAACCTCTGCTTATTCAAACAAAGTGCGCAAGAAAGTTTCGGCTTTCGAAAAGCAAACCGCCGCGGCAGCAGCCGACAGCAACACCGTGCAGCAAAAAGCCAGCGAGGATTTGCGCACGCGCATTGAACAGGATCGCCAAGACGCGCCGGCGCCAATCGAAAAGACAAGTGTCCAAGACGAAAAGCCGCCGGCACAACAGGATAATGCAGAAAAAGTTGACGATGTTAGCCAAGATGATGACGACGATGATTTGCCTCCGCCGAGATAAATTGGCGGTAAAAGAATCTTTTTCAAAAGCGCGCGCATGACGGTAACCTCTGCGAAAGGCATTAATGCTTGCCCCGTGATTTCTCAAGAGGAAGTCGCCCGGGGCATTTTTTTAATGCGACTCCGCGCACCGGAGATTGCTGCTGCCGTGCTGCCCGGGCAGTTTGTCAATATTCAAGTACATGCGCAATCTGCCGGCCAAATCTCACCATTGCTACGCCGGCCCTTCAGTGTTTGCCAGGTTGATCGCGCTGAGGGCAGCATTGCCATTCTTTGGAAAATTGTCGGCCAGGGCACACGCATACTGGCGTCGCATTGCCCCGGCGCGGTATTGAGCGTGATTGGCCCACTTGGCAACGGTTATCAACTTCCAACGAACGTTGCGCGCCTCGCAATAGTTGCGGGCGGCTTGGGCATCGCGCCCATGCCGCTGCTTGCGGTTTTCTTGCAGCAACGCGGTTTTGCATTTGATGCGCTGCTCGGCGCGCGCACAAAGGCTGAGTTGTGGGGTGAAAACGAACTGAGCGCCTGCGGTGGCCGCGTCACGTGTGCAACCGATGATGGCAGCGCCGGGCAACATGGTTTTGTTACCGATTTGTTGCAAAATTGGCTGCAGCGCAGCGAAGAAACGCCGGCGCGCCGGATATTTGCTTGTGGTCCCATGCCAATGTTGCAGCGTGTTGCTGAAATTTGCCGGCGCGCCAACGTCGTCGCGCAAGTTGCCATCGAAACCATTATGGGATGCGGCTTTGGAATTTGCATGGGCTGCAATACCGAGCCGGCGGAAGGCGTGCAAAACGCCGGAAGATATTTGCTTGCGTGTATTGACGGTCCGGTGTTCGAATCCAATAAAATCCGCTATGAATCCGTTGCGCATTAAAATCGGCCAGGTAGAATTTCACACACCCGTTTTCGTGGCCTCCGGAACGTTTGGCTATGGCCAGGAAGCGGCTGATCTCGTTGACTTGCGAGAGATTGGCGCGATCGTCACAAAATCAATCGGTATCACGCCCCGGCTCGGCAATCCGCAGCCGCGCTTGTGTGAAACCGAAGCCGGCTTGCTCAACTCGATTGGCCTGCAAAACGTCGGCGTGCAAAGTTTTGTTGCGGAGAAGCTGCCTTTTTTGCGTGCGCATGCCAGTGCCATAATTGTGAATATTGCCGGGCGCACGCTCGAAGAATACGAACAAGTTGTGGCTGTGCTCGAACAGCATGAAAGCATCGCCGGCTATGAGTTGAATTTCTCCTGTCCGAATGTGAAAGAGGGCGGACTCGAGTTCAGCCAGAAAGCGGAAGTAACAGAGTACTCGACCGCCGCGATTCGCCGGCTCACGCGGCGCCTCGTGATTCCCAAACTCACGCCGAACGTCACGCGCGTGAGCGAAATTGCGAAAGCAGCAGAAGCCGCGGGCGCAGACGCCATTTCATTGATCAACACGGTCACGGGCATGGCGATCGACATTGAGAATTGGCGTCCGCGCATCAACACGATTGTCGGCGGCTATTCCGGTCCGGCTATTAAACCGATTGCGCTGGCAAAAGTATATGAAGCGGCGAATGCCGTGTCAATTCCGGTGATCGGCATGGGCGGTATCCGCGCCTGGCAAGACGCCGTGGAATTTTTTCTCGCCGGCGCAACCGCCGTGCAAGTCGGAACAGCCAATTTTATCGATCCGCGCACCGCGGTGCAGGTGGCGCAGGGAATAAAGCATTATCTCGCGGCCAAAAAATTGGCCAGCATAAATGATTTGCGCGGCAAACTTGTCAAGGCAGTAGAGAGATGAACGAGGAGGTAAATGATCAGGAATAGACTGAACGGGTAGCTTATTCCAGCATTGCTTTCCGGTGAAGGAGGAAGGAATTGGATTGGCGCAATCTTGGGCAGCGCGTTGCGGTTGGTTTGATTTTCATTCCCTTGATCTTGTCAGCCATTTGGTTTGGCAAGCATTTCTTTCTGTTATTCATCGAAATCATTGTGGGCATCGGCCTGATTGAATTTTATGATCTGGCAAAGCACAAAAATGCGCGCCCCCGGCGCGGGCTTGGCGTGTTGGCCGGGATCGCGGCGCCGGCCTTGATTTATGCCGGTTACAGCGATAAGTTGTGGCTGTTGCTCGGCGGGCTTACTGTGGCGGTTGTAACGATCGAGCTGTTTTCCAAACCCGAATCCGGCGGCAGTCCGCTGCTAAACGTCTCGGTGACATTGTTCGGCGTGGCGTATGTTGCGGGATTGCTGTCTTTTCTCGTGCTCATTCGCGAACTGCCTCATGTCATCGGCGGCGAATATGTTCAAGCCGGCACGTGGGTGATCATGATTTTTGTTGTCATTTGGATTTGCGATACGGCGGCTTATTTTGTGGGATTATACTTCGGCAAGCACAAGCTTTTCCCGCGTGTCAGCCCGAAGAAAACCATTGAGGGCGCAGTTGGCGGTTTTGTGTTTGCCATTCTTTCGGCTGTTGTGTGTCAACAAACGTTTGTAAAAGGATTGGGGTTGCAGGATGCGCTTATAATCGGCGTGATCATCGGCAGCGCCGGGCAATTGAGCGATCTGGTCGAATCTTTGTTCAAGCGCGATGCCGGAATCAAGGACTCGTCGAAACTCATTCCCGGGCACGGCGGCATTCTCGATCGATTCGACAGCGAGATGCTCGTTGCGCCGCTGGTTTATGTTTACCTTTTGGCTGTGAATGTCTCATCAAATGGATAAACGGGTTTGGGGAGCAATGGATTGACGGCTATTGACCGGCTCCGCGATCCAATTCTCCTGCAACCCAACACTCCATTCACTTGTGCGGAGGTTCTCATGAGCAAACTCTCCATCCTCGCTGAGTTTTGGGAGTTCATGCGCGTGCGCAAAAAATGGTGGCTGGCCCCGATTATGTTCATCCTATTGGCGCTCAGCCTGATCATCGTATTGACTGAAGGCTCAGCATTGGCTCCATTCATTTATTCACTTTTTTAAAATGATCGCAAAACTTCTTCTTGCAGACGGCAGTGTTTTTACCGGCACGGCATTCGGCGCGCCCGCCTCGATCGCCGGCGAAGTGGTGTTCAATACCGGCATGGTGGGCTATCCGGAATGCTTTACGGATCCCTCGTATCGCGGCCAGATTCTCGTGCTCACTTATCCGTTGATCGGCAATTACGGCGTTCCGGGATCGCCGGAGCAGATGGGGCTGGATTCGGCTTTTGAGTCCACCCGCATACAAATTTCCGGATTGATTGTTTCGGAATATTCGACGGAGTTCAGCCACTGGAATGCGCGCAATTCATTGGACAGTTGGTTGAAAGCAAATGGGGTTCCGGCAATCGCGGGCGTCGATACGCGCCAGCTTACGCAAAAACTGCGCACGCACGGCTGCATGCTCGGCAAACTCATTCACGAAGATGAGATTGCGGAATTTCATGACCCCAATCGCGAGAATCTCGTGGCGCAGGTGAGTGTGCCGCTGCCGGTAAATTACGGCAGCAGCAAAAAGCGCGTCGTGGTGATCGATTGCGGCTGCAAGAACAACATCATTCGTTCATTGGTTGCGCGCGGCGTTGCGGTTACCGTCGTGCCGTGGGACTGGCCAGTGGAGAAAGAAAAATATGATGGCGTGCTGATCTCTAACGGCCCGGGCGATCCCAAACTGTGTGATACCACTATTGCCACTGTGCGCAAACTTTTTACGCAAGACATTCCGATTTTTGGCGTTTGTCTGGGCAGCCAGATTTTAGGCCTGGCAGCCGGGGCCAATACGTTCAAGCTCAAATACGGCCATCGCAGCCAAAACCAACCTTGTGTTTTGGTGGGCAGCAAGCGCTGTTTCATTACCTCGCAGAATCATGGCTATGCTGTTGATGAAGACTCGCTGCCCTCAGATTGGGAGCCGTGGTTTTTCAACGCGAATGACGGCACGAATGAGGGCGTGCGCCACCGCAGCAAGCCTTTCAGCGGCGTGCAATTTCATCCCGAAGCTTCTCCCGGCCCGGTGGACACGGGGTTTTTGTTCGACGAGTTCGTGGGGAGGTTGTAAGCATAAGTTACAAACGTGTTCTGAAATTCATTTGCATTCCAGTTGACCTTACAAAAGAAATCGGTTATCACCTGAGAATGCCCGACGTCTCCAATCATGACTTTGAAATCCACCATCATAGCGTTTGTCATCTCTTTAAAGCTGGTTACCTGCTTGCTGGCCCAGCCCAATCCCATCACCTTTGAGCATATTTCCCTCGAACAGGGCCTCTCGCAAAGCGTCGTAACATGCATTTTGCAAGATTACCAAGGCTTCATGTGGTTCGGCACCTATGACGGCCTCAACAAATTTGACGGCTACGATTTCGTCGTTTATAAACACGATCTGCAAAATCCTCACTCCCTTTCCGATAACACGATTCAAACGCTTTTTGAAGACAGCGCGGGCATGCTGTGGATCGGCACGCGGGAAGGGTTGTGCCGCTTCGATCCCCGTTACGAAAAAATCACCCGCTATCTGCACGACCCCAATGATCCTCATAGCCTCAGCCACAATACCGTCACAGCAATTTGTGAAACTCACGACGGCGAGGCAAGCGCATTATGGATTGGCACACAAGGCGGCGGGCTTAATCGTTTTGATCCCGAATCCGGGCGCTTTACTCGCTATCAGCGCGACGCCACCAACCTTGCCAGCTTGAGCAGCAATCAAGTCCGCTCGCTTCATGTTTCCTATCAAAATAATACGACGACGCTTTGGATCGGAACCTTCAACGGCCTTAACCGGCTGGTTCTGAGCACTGAAAACAACGGGGAGAATGCCGAAGTTTCGTTTATTCGTTACCAGCATGATCCGAACAACCCGCAAAGCTTGAGTGACAATCGCGTTTGGTCGATCGCAGAAGATGCGAACGGCGTGCTCTGGCTTGCCACATTCGGCGGCGGCCTCAATCGCTTTGATCCGGCCGCACAGACGTTCACACGATATTTACATGATCCGAACAATCCCGCCAGCTTGAGCAACAACACCGTCCGGCCCATCCTGATTTCTCAGCGCGACAGCACGATTTGGATCGGCACGAGCGGCGGGCTGGAGAAATTCGAGGCGCCGACACAGCGCTTCATTCATCATCAGCACGACGAAACGAATTCCGGCAGTTTAAGCAACGATGATGTTTGGTCGCTTTATGAAGACAAGTCCGGCGCGCTCTGGATCGGCACGTATGGCGGCGGCCTCAACAAATTCAGCCCGGCCAGAGAAAAATTCATGCACATCCGCCATGACCCCATGAATCCCCAAAGCCTGGGGCATAACATGGTGATGGCGATTCATGAAGCACGCGAAGGCGATGAAACTATCTTGTGGATTGGCACCGGCGGCGGCGGGCTTTACGAATATGATGCCTCGCGCGAGGCGTTCATTCCATATCGCCACAATCCCGCAAACCCGGCCAGCTTGAGCAGTGATGGCGTTGCCGCGATTTATCAAGATCACCGGGGTGCGTTATGGGTCGGCACCGGCGTCGGGCTGAATAAAATGCTGCCCGGGCAAAAGCGTTTCAAGCGTTATTTGCGCGAGCCTGCGAATCCCTACAGCTTGAGCGAGAACGGCATAAGCGCCATCGCTGAAACGCGCCATGGCGAGAAATCGTTTCTCTGGATCGCCACCGGCAGCGCCGGGCTTAATCGCTTCGATCCACAGACCGAGCGTTTTCAACGCTACCGGCACAATCCGGCGGATTCCACCAGTTTGAGCAACGATCGTATTTATACGCTCTATGTCGAACCTGAGGCAAATGGCGACAGCCGCAGCTTGTGGGTTGGCACGGATGCCGGTTTGAATCGACTCGTGCTGGACGATGATGCGGCGCTATCCAACAACGGCGCCTCGATGCGCTTCGTGCGCTATCAGCAAAAACCGGCTGGCCGCAAAGGCTTGAGCAACAACCGTGTGTTTGCGATCTACGCCGATCCCGACAGCATCAATCATTCGCTTTGGGTGGGAACCTGGGGCGGCGGCCTCAATCGCCTGAATCGCGCAACCGGCGAGTTCACGCATTTCACCGAAAAAGACGGCTTGCCGAACAACGTGATTTACGGCATTCTCGGCGACGATGACGGCAATCTTTGGCTGAGCACCAATAGCGGTTTGTCGAAGCTTGTCCTGAGCGAAGCCGAAGGATTCAATCCGGCAACGGGTATGTTTCGCAACTACGATGTTGACGACGGCTTGCAAAGCAAGGAATTCAATCAAGGCGCCTATTACAAAAGCCACGATGGTGAAATGTTCTTCGGCGGCATCAACGGCTTTAATCGCTTTTATCCGCGCCGCGTGCGCGACAATCCGTATACCCCGCCAATTGTTTTGACTGCTTTCGAAAAATTCGACCGGCTCGTGCCGCTGGAGAAAGCGATCTCCGCCTCCGATAAGATTACACTGACGTATCGCGACAGTTTTTTCTCGTTTGCTTTTGCCGCGCTGGATTACACCAATCCCCGCAAAAATCAATATGCTTACAAACTCGAAGGTTTTGACGAAGATTGGATCTATTGCGGCACACGGCGCTACGCCAGCTACACCAACCTCGATGGCGGCGAATATCTCTTTCGCGTAAAAGGCTCGAATCACGACGGCGTATGGAACGAGGAGGGCGCAAGCATCAAAATCATCGTTACCCCGCCGTTTTGGAAAACCTGGTGGTTTCTCTCGCTGGCGGGCCTGGCCGTGCTCGGCCTGGCTTATGGCAGCTATCGCCGCAAATTGGATGCGCGCCTGGAAAAGGAAAGAATCGTCAACGAGTTGAAAGCGGCGCATGAAATGCAAATGGGGCTGATGCCGACTGCCGCGCCGCAAGTCGAGGGCTTCGACATTGCCGGCATTTGCCAGCCAGCGGAAGCCGTGGGCGGCGATTTCTTTGATTACTTCTGGCTGGATTTTGATAAGAATCAATTCGGCTTGATGCTGGTGGATGTCAGCGACAAGGCTATGAAAGGCGCGATGACGGCGGTGATGACGAGCGGCATGGTGAGCGCCGAAATCGGCTACAATCGCTCGCCGCATATCATCATGCAAAACGTTAATCGCGCCATGTATTGGAAAACCTCGGCCAATGCCTTCACGGCGATGTTGTTCGCCACCATCAATCCCTTCACCAAAATCATGCGTTTTGCCAATGCCGGGCTCACACGGCCGCTGTTGCGCCGCGGAAGCGAAATCATCTATCTTAAAGTCGAAGGCGCGCATTTCCCACTCGGCATCCAACAAGAAGTCAATTATCAGGAAACCGAACTGCCTTTGCAATCCGGCGACGTGTTGGTGTTTTACACCGACGGTTTGCCGGAAGCCATGAACGCAAAAGAAGAATTGTTCGATTACCCGCGTCTGGAGCGCCTGCTGCGCGGCCTGCCTGATACTCTTTCTGCCACTGAAATCATCAATTCCCTGGTGCAGAAAGTGCAAAACTTCACGGGCAACGCCGAGCGGCATGATGACATGACAATCGTGGTGGTAAGGGTGAAGTGATTAGGTTGTTCGCGCGATCCGAAAATCCATTTGGCCCATTCATCGCTTCATTCTGCCTCCAAAAACCACAGCACAAGCAAGTATGGTTCTGGCCAAAGGGCTTGTCGCGATACCTCAGCGTGATATTTCAGTAAAGAGATTCGGCTCTCTTTTGTTGCCCGGGGATGTTACAATAATTTTGTGTTGTCTATCGCATGTTCAAGTGTTATTATTGTAGGAGGGTAGCCATTGAAACGAAGCGGAGAGATCTCATGAAGACATACTCAGCAGTCGTGGAACGCTGTCCGGATACCGGGCTTTATGTCGGCTATATTCCCGGTTTTCCGGGCGCGCATTCGCAAGCCGAAAGCCTGGACGAATTGAAACGCAATCTGCATGAAGTTGTCGAAATGCTGCTTGAAGACGGGGAACCTAATATGGAATCCGAATTCG
>QEVD01000167.1 GCA_003576975.1 Candidatus Zhuqueibacterota bacterium | reverse complement strand
TCATCAGCTCTGGAGAGTGGCAGATTGGCGTCGCGCGCTTCCTGCAAAATCACGCGCGCTTGCTCGCGATCCACCGGAATCACGTGGAGATCCAATGCGCGCTGCGGCAGATAGACAACGAGTTTTTCCAAAAAAGGATATACGGAATGATGCAACGGCACGGCAGCGGATTGCGCGTGAAGGGATGAAGCCGTGACCATCAGGAACAGGCTTAGCAATGCCGGCGCTGCGTTTCGTAGGATTGGCATATACACGAGGCAGTTGGTGTTCTTCACTGTTTGTCACGATTCGAAGGGAAGTGAGGCATCAAGTTCTGGTGCAGCGTAAAAGTTGACGGCTACGCAATGATCATTACTCTTGTATGCAAACAAAAATTGGCGTGGCCGCGGCATTTACTGCAGTGAAGCCGAGGATTAACTCAGCATTTGCGCGATCACAACACCGAGGTTCAACCCCGGCTGAGCAAAAATACTATTGCACAATAGTTGTCGCTCTCACATGCTTTGCAGCTTGCTGATCATCATCAGCGAGAAACAAAAAACTTTTGTGCGCCGCAGCTTACGCTGCCATTTGGAAAGTCTGATAACACGTGTATTGGGTGACGCAATGCATGCGCTTTTTCATCTGAAAAAACTCCGGGGTCAAAATACAAACTTTTTCTGCAAACGCAAGCCAGACCTCGTCTGTCAAGAACGACGTTCCTACGGTCAAATACAAGCGGATGCCATATGGTGGTGGGCGACTCGCACTCAACGGGTCAATGAAATTGCGCGAGGTCAGGCTTGCACGCCTTGCGTCTAAATCTTGTCGCAGCGTTTTGCTTCCAAGCCCGGCTTCTCCCAATTTGGATATTGTTGAATAAATCTCCATCTTGTGTGTATCATTGACGAACGCGGGAGCAAGCATGTCAGAACATGATGCGACGGAAGATCTTGAGGCGCTTCTGCGCTGCCAGCAGGGCGACAGGCAGGCCTATGGAGTTGTCGTCAAGAAATACATGAAGCGGGCCTATTTCACGGCGCTCGCGCTGGTTGGCAATCGCGACGATGCCCTCGATCTTTCGCAAGAGGCTTTCATGCGCGCGTATCAAGCGCTGGCGCGGTTCGATTTGCGCCAGCAGTTTTTCACGTGGTACTATCGCATTTTGCGAAACATTTGTTTGAACCATCTGCGCGATCACGCCAAGTTCATCAATCTTTCGGAGACGGAAGAATCTGAAACGGTGGACGGCGACGCCGATCCCGCGGCGCTGGCCGAGCGCAACGATTTGAGCGAGCGCCTGTGGAAAGCCCTCGGCTCTCTGCGTGCGGATCACCGGGAAATGATCATTCTGAAAGATCTGGAGGGCTGCTCCTACAAAGAAATCGCCGAACGGCTGGGTATTCCGCCGGGCACAGTGATGTCCCGGCTTTTCAACGCCCGCAAGCAACTGAAGAACAAATTGGAAAAACTCGTATGAAGCCGCAACCGCTTTCCAACGAGGGAAAAAATCGTTTCCACCTGTTGCTCATGGCCGCCATTGACGGCGAATTGTCGCCGGAAGACGAGCGCGAATTCAAGAAATATTTGGCAGATTCTCCGGACTGCCAGCGGGAATGGGAAGAATACCAAAAACTCAAGGAGGCAACCATGCAATTGAAGTTCACGCAACCGTCGGAGGAGGTATGGGATCGTTACTGGCTCAACGTTTACAACCGCATCGAGCGCGGCTTCGGTTGGATTCTCACCTCGATTGGCGCAATGATCGTATTGTTCTACGGAGCATACAAAGCGATTGAATCCCTCTTAGCCGATGCGCAGCTCGAGTGGTTTATGAAAGTCGGCATCCTGGCGTTGCTGGGCGGCTTGGTGATTCTTTTGGTGTCCGTGCTTCGTGAAAAACTGATGACTCGAAAAACCGACAAATACAAGGAGATTCAGCGATGATCGTCGTCACTTCCAGCACCATTGCCGGCAAACGCATTGTCAAAACATTGGGCATGGTGAAGGGCAATGCCGTGCGCGCCCGGCACCTCGGCAAAGATATTCTAGCTCTGTTTAAAAATATCGTTGGCGGCGAGATTGAAGAATACACCAAACTGCTCGCCGAATCGCGCGAACAGTCGGTTGACCGGATGGTTGCTGCCGCAGAAGACCTCGGCGCCAATGCCGTCGTTGATACGCGCTTTTCGACAAGTTACATCATGGCAAACGCCGCGGAGATTTTATCCTTTGGCACTGCCGTGGTGGTGGAGTAACAATCTTCAAGCAATCAGATATTGACGCCGTAAGTCGAAACCTCGTCTAGGCGTTTGAGTTCAGGCCTGACGTCCAGTTTTTATGCAAAGTGTTTTGACACACCTGCGTGAAGATACCACGACTCATGTGTTTTCCGTGCATTACACTGGCACTCATTTGGTAGAAAAACATAGAATCAGAAGTTTCTGCAAGGCTCGAAAGAGATGAGATAAGCTCATGGCAAATTGAGGCTTTGACCGAACGGCGGCGTACGGAGCTTTGAAATTGAAAAGGTTCACGCTTCTGGCATATCCATTGCAAAAAGTGAAGAGGTATTGATCCCAGCGATGAATATTTTCTGAAGTAGGACGCAGGCTTAGCCTCTTTCGCTGAAATGATCTTAGTTGATCTCGAACGGAATTTGCAGGAGTATTGCCATGAGAAGACTCTATTCGACTCTTATGCTCACGTTGACCGTGTTGCTCGGCTGGCAAACTGCGCAGGCGGGTCACGCACATGACACGCGCGTTGAAGTGTGGACGGCGCAAAGTTATGATGATTTCTACGACGAGGCCGTTGTGGAAGTTTTTTTGCGGCTGCATGAGCGCGGTTACGTCACTGTTTATCAGATCACACCCTACGGCAATTTAGAGGTTCTCTATCCCCGTCCGCATCATGATCAGCGCGAGCTTCGTCCCAATCGCATCTATCGCCTCCATGATCTCGCAGATGACATTTATTTGTATGATGAAGAAGAAGGTGAGGTGCAGATCGGTGTGATCTTTACGCCGGAGCCGGTTGTAGTCTCGCCGTGGCTGGAAAGAAGTTTTGTCGAGGCGGGTCTGGTTTTCGGAAGGAACAAAATTATTTATGCGCATGTTGATTTTCCGCGCATTTTCGCGCGGGTGGAAGCGGATATCCGCATCCACCTGGGCCCGCGCTGCCGGCCGGCATTTGTGAGGACGCCGGTTTACGTTCGCCCGCGCTTTGTTTATCGCGGTGGGCATCGGGATCACGGCTATCATAAACCCCGTCCGGATTATAAGAAACGCGATCATGGCAAACGCGGCTACGAACCGCCGTACTCCCGCAAACAAGATGAGCCTGCGGAACCGAAAAGACGAGGTTATGAAAAGCCCCAAGCCGACGTGAGGCCGGTCACTTTTCCCGCGCGTCCACCGGCGAGAGAACAAGATCCGGTGACTAAGGCCCCGGCACAGCGTTCACGTCGTGAGCGTTTGGCTGATAAGCCTGCCTCGAATCGCGTTGAGGAGCGGGCCTCGAACCGGGTTGATGAGTCTCGGTCGAATCGCGCAAGTGAGCGTAATTCAAACCGGGGCGGTGAGCGATCGTCGAACCGAGTCGGCGAGCGGGTGTCGAACCGTGAGACCAAAGAAGCATCAAAGCAGATGGAGTCCCGCGATGAAGAAAAGCGTACATCGTCATCGCGACGCACCCGCAGCGCCCGCTCGGAGGATTGATCTCCATAAAATTTTCTGCCGTGAAGTCAAGTCTGCAAAGGCTCATTCGAAACGCCATCATAAACCTGCCGTTTCCCGGACTTGACTTCACAAAAGTTTTTTGATTTCCAACCAAGTTAATCCTACCCGATTTTATCTTTTCTCCCCAAGCAAAGAGAGGCTGGCCATTGCGACCGGCCTAGAATTTTGGCAGTTGATTTTATAGCATGAATCGTTTATTTTAACCCATGTTTTTCAAGCCTGACAAATGCCTGCGCGCCGGGCGAATTTTTATTGTGATGGCCGTGCCGTGGTGCGCCGGGTTCGCACAAGAAAGCCAGCAACAGCTCGAGGAATTGCGCCGCAATATTTCACAATTGCAACAAAAGATCGGCAGTTTTGAAAAAAGCGAGTCCTCCGAATTGGAGCGCCTGCGCGCGCTCGATGAGCAAGTCGATTTATTGAGCCGTTTGGCGGGAAAACTGCGGCGGCAAGAAGCGGCAAAACGCGCGGAAGCCCAGGAAACGGCGAATGGTTTGCGCCAAACGCAGGGCGAATTGCAGCGCCTGCAAAGCCTTGGCGCGCAACGCGCGGTGTTCTTTTACAAATATGGCCGCATGAAAGATCTGGAAATGCTGCTGTCGGCGCGCTCGCTCAATCAAGTGGTGCTGTGGGCGGAATATCAACGCCGCTTGCTGGCGAATGATCGCCGCGTGCTGGCGGGCATGAAAGTCAAACAAGAACGCATTCAAGCGCAAAATGATCAACTTGCTTCAGAGTTGGCGGCGCATGAAAAAATGCTGGCAGAAAAACTGAAGGAAGAGGGCGCACTCAAACAGCGGCGCCAGCAGCGTGAAGCTTTGCTGAAGAAGCTGCAAAAAGACAAGGCCTATCATCAAATGCAGCTTGCCGAGCAGCAGGCGGCGGCTGAGCGCATCGCAAAACTGATTGCCGCGGCAGAAGCGATGTTGCAGCAACAACAGCAACAGCAAGCGCTGGAACAGCAGCAACAAGTAAAGGAGCAGCCGCTTGGCCGCTCGCCGGTCGATCTGACGCCGCCGATAGCCAATACGTATGACGGTCCGTTTGCCAGCCGCAAAGGCCGTTTGCCCAAACCAGTGAACGGCCAGATTGTGGGGCACTATGGCAGCTTTCGCCATCCTGTGCTGAAAACGATCACCACGAATTTAGGCGTTGATATTGCGGCCGAGCCGGGCGCAAGCGTGCGTTCCGTTGCCGGCGGCAAGGTGATCACCATCACATGGCAGCGCGGTTACGGCAATCTCATGATCATCAATCATGCCGACGGGTATTATACCGTGTACACGCGCCTCTCGGAAATTCTCGTTGGGATGAATGAAACGGTTGCTGCCGGACAGGTTATCGGCAGAGTCGCCGAACCCACAGCGGGCCAGCAGGCCAGCGTGCACTTTCAGATTTGGCAGCGCACCAAAGAAGCGCGTTCGCAGGATTTGAATCCGGAAGAATGGCTACAATGAAATTCGATCAAATAAAAAACCTGAGGGCGACGTATTGAAAGCGTTTTGCTCTCGCGAATCGTTTTTAAGATTGCATTGAATCCCTTTGCAGCTCTCGAATATACCTCTCATTAAAACCTCGCGTGCGGCGGAAGTTTTGCAGCGCGCGTTTCGCCACGATCGCGTTGCGCATGCGTATTTGCTGCACGGCCCGGACGGTTCGGGCAAGGAAGCAATAGCGCTGTATTTGGCGCAAGCCTTCCTGTGTGAACGCCGCCGCCAAGCCGGCAGCATGTCGTTATTCAGCGACGAGAGTGAGGACACGCTGGCATGCGGCCAGTGCGCCAACTGCAAACGCATTGCCGAGATGGCGCATCCCGACACGCATCTGGTTTTTCCGCGCACCAGCTCTGCTGCGGAAAAAGATATTCTCGAGGTTCTGCAAAGCTTCGCCGCCCAGCCGTTGCGCCGCAACCGGCCGTGGGAAAATTCTTTCATTCTCATCGACGATATTCGCGAGTTGAAGCGCAAGCTCTCCACTACCAGCTATGAAGGCGCCGGCGCGGTTGTGCTGTTGTTGGAAGCGCACCGGTTGAAAGCGGAATCCGCCAATGCCCTGTTGAAAATTTTGGAGGAGCCGCCGCCGCAAACGTATTTTGTGCTCACCGCAACCTCGCTGGAAGGCTTGCTGCCGACCATCATTTCGCGTTGCCAGCCGATTGCCGTCCCGCCGCTGGAGCACCAAAGCGTGGTGGAATTCTTGGCAAAATATCATGGCGCAACGCATGACAAGGCCGCATTTGTGGCGACGCTTGCCGGCGGCAATTTGCGCTACGCCCTCGCGTTGCTCGAAGAAGAGTTGGAGCCGAAGCGCCAACTGGCGGTGGAGTTCATGCGTACCGCGTTCAAATTCAATAAGCCGGTCGAGCAGATGGATTTTCTCAATAAACTCGCCAACGAAAACGATCGCCATGAGCTGCAAGCGTTGTTGCGGTTTTGTTTATTGTGGGTGCGGGATGCTTATGTGTTGAAATCCTGCGGTCCGGATCAGAATATCGTCAACGCCGATCTGCGGGAGCCGTTGCTGGCTTTGATCAAAAACCTGCCGCAATTCGATTTTGCCGGCGTGATCGACGAAATCGAATATGCCATCGAATGTCTCGAACGCTATGTCCAACCCTGGCTGGTTTTGATGGTGCTGCTGCATCGCATTCATCAACTGGCGCGAGCGAGGAGGTAATTTGCAAAATTACATACAAGTCAAATTCAAAGAGCAGCGCAAGAATTTCTACGTGAACCCCGAACAATATCCCTTTCGCGTAAACGATTTCGTCATCGTGGAAGCGGAGAAGGGCGAAGATCTCGGCGTGGTGAAGCTCGTCGGCATTCCGGACAGTATCCGCATTTCTGACGGCGAGCCGATTCGCAAAGTGTTGCGCAAAGCCACTGACGCCGATCTCGTGCGCAGCCAGAGCAATCGCGCCTTCGAGAAAAAAGCGTTTGAGGCCTGCCGTCAAAAAATTGTGACGCATTGCCTGGACATGAAGCTGGTGGGTTGCGAATATCAATTCGACGGCAACAAAATCACCTTCTTTTTCACCGCAGAAAAACGCGTCGACTTTCGCGAATTGGTGAAGGACCTGGCCTCGGAATACCGCACGCGCATCGAGTTGCGCCAAATTGGCGTGCGTGACGAGGCCAAACGCATTGACGGTTACGGCGTGTGTGGCCGGCGGCTGTGCTGCTCCTCGTTCATCGACCAATTCGCGCCCATCACCACGCAGGCTGCGAAAGAGCAGAATCTGCCGCTCAATCCCAACAAGCTGGCGGGCGTATGCGGCCGCCTGAAATGCTGCTTGATGTACGAACGCGATTTTTACAACGAGGCCATCGCACAATTTCCCGAACTGGCGAAAGAGATCAAAACCGATAAGGGCACGGGCACCATCATTAAAATCGACATCTTCCGCGACACGGTCACCGTGAAATATCCCAGCAATGAGTATGAAACGCTGGCGCTGGCCATGATCAAGGACAAGATCTACAAATGCGAGAATGATTGCGGCCACGGCCACGGAAACTTGGAGGAGCTGAATAAGCCGCCGCAGGTGGGCGAGGCGTGACTCGAATGTCAATGGTAGATGAAATCCGAGCCAGGTTTGAAGCGGGGGCATTTGAATTCTCAAGACATGCAACGGATCAATCTATTCTGCGTGTGATCGCCGTTGATGAAATTCGCCAGGCAATCGCTGCCGGTGAAATCATCGAAGACTATCCGGATGACAAATATGGCCCGAGTTGTTTGATTCTGGGATTCACAAAAGCGAATCGGCCACTTCACATTCAGTGCAGCTATCCTTCTCGCTCGCTTATAAAGATTATCACAGTCTATGAACCAAATCCAGTCGAGTGGAAAGATTTCAGAGTCAGGAGGTAATATGAATAATCCCTTCAAAGAAGAAAAACTCATTCAACAAAACGTGACTTATACCTTATTCAAGGATGGGAAATTTTTCATTATTGAAAACGTACCAGCACGAGTAGACCGGGAAACCGGCGAACAATATTTTGCGCCGCATGTCGTTGAAAAGCTGCAACAAATCATTTTGCAGCAGCAAGCACCGGCGCGTGTCATTCAGACGCCGGTTTATGAGTTTGCCTAGTGCAGAATCATCAGGATCTCGGAGAGAAATAACAAAGGAGCAGCAGTGGAAACAAAAATGCAAAGAACGCCGAAAGTCAACCATCTGTAGCATGCTCTATTTGACAACCTCCCTAGCGGATTTCCGGAGCTGGCCAAGGAGATTAAAACTGACAAGGGCGCGGTCATCATCATCAAGATCGACATCTTCCGCGACACGGTCACGGTAAAATATCCCAGAAACGAATACGAAACCCTGGCGCTGGTCATGATCAAAGAAAAGATCAACAAATGCGAAAACGATTGCGGCCACGGGCATGGGAATTTGGAGGAGCTGAATAAGCCGCCGCAGGTGGGCGAGGCGTGAGAGATCTCTCGTTGATGTCTTGAGGCTGTAGGAGTAAGTTCTATTCGCAAAAAAGCTGCCAGCGGACGCAATATCGAACAAAGGAGAAATGATCAATGACTTTTCAAACAATAACCTTGAATATCCCTGCGAGAGTTTATCAGCGCGTGCAACGCGCTGCTGAAGCGGTGCAAAGCCCGATTGAGAAAGTCATCGTCGAAACTCTTGATACGGCATTGCCTTCTCTCGATGATGTGCCGCCGGAAATGGTTGATGAGCTGGCCGGGATGAGTACTCTTTCCGTTAAAAGTTTGTGGCAAGCTGCTCGCAGCATAATGTCAGCGAAACAGCAAGCGCGGTTGCGGAGACTAACGGCCCTGCAGCGAGAACGCCCGCTCAAGCCGGCAGAGGTTCGGCAATTAGACGGGCTGGTGAACGAGTATGCCCGAGTGACGCTGCGCAAGGCGCATGCCTACGCACTCTTGCACAAAAGAGGGCTTTACTCCGCGGCTCATTCGAAATGAACCGTTTTTATATTGCAAAGGCGCTGCGTACAAAAGTTGCGGCACAAGCCCGATATCGCTGTGGTTACTGCTTGACCTCGCAGGAGTATAGTGGCGCATTTTTGGAGATCGAACACCTCGTGCCGTTAAAGCTCGGAGGAACCTCCGTAGAAGAAAACCTCTGGCTGGCTTGTGGTTGGTGTAATCGTTACAAAAGCTTTCAAATCGATGGCGTTGATCCGATTTCACGCAGACGGACAGCGCTATACAATCCCCGCCGGCAAGCGTGGGCTAGACACTTTCAATGGAGTGAAGACGGTGCGCAAATCATCGGCAAAACCGCATGCGGTAGAGCAACAGTAGTAGCCCTTCATTTAAATCATAAATTCATTGTCGCTGCCCGCCGGCGCTGGGTAAGCGCGGGTTGGCATCCGTCGAAGGATTAAACTTGTCAAGTGAATTAATGAAAACGACTCCAAATTGGAGCAACGCTCCTTCATACATTTCCTCAGCTTATTAGGAAAAAGTATTAGTGAATACATCCCAAAGAATTCTCGTCACCAGCGCCCTGCCCTACGCCAACGGCTCACTGCACCTCGGGCATCTGGCGGGCGCGTATTTGCCGGCGGATATTTACGTGCGCTATCAACGCATGCAGCAGCGCGAGGTGTTGTTCGTGTGCGGCACAGATGAATACGGCGTGGCCATAACCATTGCGGCGGAGAAAGCCAAAAAATCGCCGCAAGAGTTCGTGGATTTTTTCTGGCAACAGATGAACGACACGTTCAAGCGCGCCGGCATCAGCTTCGACATCTTCTCGCGCACCACGGCGCCCGAGCATATTCCGCAAGCCCAGGAGTTTTTCCTGACAATGCACAAGAAGGGCCTGCTGGTCGAGAAAACCGTCAAGCAGCTTTATTGCCCGAATGACAAACGCTTTCTGGCGGATCGTTACGTTGAAGGCATTTGCCCGCATTGCGGCAATCCCGGCGCGCGCGGGGATCAATGCGAGTCCTGCGGCAAATGGATCGATCCGCTTGAGCTTATCGAACCCAAGTGCATGGTGTGCGGCACGCGCCCGGAAATTCGCGAGACACGCCATTTTTTCATTCCGCTCGGCCGTTTTCAGCAGCAAGTGAAAGACTGGCTCGACACCAAAAAACATTGGCGCGACAACGTGCTCAATTTTTGCTATGGCTGGATCAAAGAAGGCTTGACCGACCGTTCGATCACGCGCGACATTGTGTGGGGCATTCCCGTGCCGCTGCCGGGCTACGAAGGCAAAGTGCTTTACGTGTGGTTCGATGCGCCGATTGGCTACATTACCGCAACGCAAGTTTGGGCCAAGCGCATCGGCCAACCCGATAAATGGAAAGAGTATTGGCGCAATCCCGAAACCAAGCTGGTGCATTTTATCGGCAAAGACAACATCGTGTTTCATGCCATCGTGTGGCCCGCGATGTTGATGGGACAGGACGGCTACATTCTGCCTGCTGATGTTCCGGCAAATGAGTTTCTTAATCTCGAAGGCCGCAAGCTCTCCACCAGCCGCAATTTTGCGGTGTGGCTGCACGAGTAT
>QEVD01000166.1 GCA_003576975.1 Candidatus Zhuqueibacterota bacterium | reverse complement strand
TCGCGGTCCCAGGGTTTCACCCTGGGCTATCACATCACGCTCCTTCGGAGCTTGCAATAATGCTTTTAGCTTGACACGTATGCCCCTCGTGGGGCAATGAAACGTGCAGAATCAATCGCCCACAAGGGGCGAGGACTACGGTAATTTCAATGAACCGCCTGGGCGCTTGTTTTGAAGTTGAAAGATGTTCATTCGTGGCAATCTCCGTCAGTCGCCAGCGCCCGGGCGGTGGGAATCACCCGGGCGGTGTTCAAACAACGCCGTGCTGAGAAGCGCTCTGACGCTTGACTTTTAGAGATGCCCCTCGTAACTTGCGCCGAAACTACTGAATGTAAACCTAGCGCCGGTGATTCGCCATGACAGCCAACTTCACTTCTGTTCTCCGTAAAGACGGCTTGCTGCCGATTGCACAAACCATACAAAAAAAACTTGGCCTCAACCCGGGCGACCAGGTTCGCGTCAGTATCAAAGTGCTCAAGCATCCCGGCGGACAAAATCAAAAAGGGAGCTACGATGAGTTGTTACACGAGAAAAATGAACGCGTTCTTACACCGGCGGAACAAGCGGAGTTGATCGCGCTGGCTCATGCCGAATTTGACGCGGCGATTGCATACGCCAAAGAACTCGCACAACAGGAGCATGCCGGGCTTTTTGACGAGCGCGGGAAATTACTGAAGCGTAAAGCTGTGACTTTCTTGAATACCTCCCGTCGCAAGAAATCTTCGGCGGTGAAAACCACCCGGCGAAAAAAATAAGTTTGGAGGGGGCCGTGACAGCCAACCTCTACAAAGTTGTCGCAGCCAGGGCAGGCTATTGCTGCGAATATTGCCATGCGCCGGAAGCCTTGTTCAATCACCGCTCTCCGGTAGATCATATCATGCCTCGCGTCTTCGGCGGCAGTGATGATCTTGATAATCTGGCGCTCGCCTGCCATGCCTGCAACAGCCATAAATATCAAAAGCAAATGGCGTTCGATCCTCGCCGCAAGAAATCTTCCCGACTTTTCAACCCTCGCCGCGACAAATGGCATACACATTTTACTTGGAATCACAGTAAGACACGAATTATCGGGCGTACTGCAGTTGGACGAGCGACGGTCGGGGCGTTAAATCTAAACAGCGAACGACAAATCGAGGCCAGAATTTTGTGGCAGTTGCTAAAAAAATCAAGGACGGGGCGATAGCGAGATTGTTCTGCCCGGTATCCACCGCCCACAATCGCCTTGACATCCTTTATTTGAGATTGCATATTCCCCTTGCCCGATTTTTCAATTTACGGGACTGCGCAAAAATAACCTGGAATCTTGTTGTCGTCCTGCCCCCCCCCACGGGGCACTGTTTTGATGCCGGATTTACTGGTTAAAACAGCGGCCCGCAAGGGTCCGGGACTACGTGAAATGAATTTATTTTTGCGCGGCCGTTAAAAGCTTGCCAAGCTGCCGTATGATCACCACCCTCGAACAAATCCAGGAAGTCGCACAGCGCATCGGCAAGGAATTCTCGCCGCAGCGCATCATTCTGTTCGGCTCCTACGCCTACGGCCATCCCACCCCGGACTCCGACGTGGATTTGCTGGTGATTACGCCGTTTCAAGGGCGCTCTGCTGAGAAGTCTGTCGAGATTCGACTCAAGGTGAGGCCGCCTTTCCCGATGGATCTGTTGGTGCGTACTCCTGAGAAAGTGCAGGAGCGCTTGAATATGGGCGATTCGTTCATGCGTGAAATCTTAATGAAGGGCAAAGTGCTTTATGAAGCCGCTGACGCATGAATGGGTGATGAAGGCCGAGGGCGATTTTGCCATGGTCGAACGCGAAGCCCGCGCGCGCAAAAAGCCGAATTATGATGGCCTCTGTTTTCATGCCCAGCAATGCGCTGAAAAGTATCTGAAGGCGAGGCTCTGTGAAGCCGAAATCGAATTTCCCAAGATTCACGATTTAGTAACCTTGCTTGATCTGGCGCTGGCCGTCGAACCTCTTTGGGAAGCCTTTCGTGAGGATTTGGGATTTCTCACCGATTTTGCCGTAACCTTTCGCTATCCCGGTGAATCCGCCGACCGGAAAACCGCACTGGAGGCGCGCAAACGCTGCCGGCTGTTTCGCCGTGTGGCGCGTGAAGCGCTGGGATTGGAGGTTTGATTTCGCCGCAGTGAATCAAGACAAGTCCCATTCAAACACCCTGGTCGAATTTTTATTTCTTTGCATTATCCTGCATTCCCCGCCAGAAATGCCCTTGCCTGAGGAATAGTGCTTGATATTTGCGTGAGATCTGTTAATTTGGACGTCAATTGACGAGCCGTGGAGACAAGATTATGGCTACAGCAAAACTGGCTGGAAAACCTTATCTGGAAATATCAAAGTCCTTGTATGATCGTCTTGCCCAAACAGGAAAAAAAACGGTGACGATTTCCATACGCCAAAACGGAAAAAAAAGAGTTACAACAGCCCCAAAAGCACGTTTGAAAAAACAAATGGATTTCGCCAGAAAGACGTTGGGAATGTGGGCCGATGATCCGAAAATCGACCAGGCGTTTGAAGAATTAGACCAGAGATGGCAACAGTGGCGCGCAGAGACGCTGTCATAGATTCAGCGATCATTATTCAACATGCCCGGACGCGCGATCAACAGCAATCGCTTTTTCTGAGGCACTGTTGCATTATAATCCTCATTTGAGCGCCATCAGCATTTACGAGATCGAGTTTGGTGCCTTTCGCGCGGGCAGATTATCCGATATTGCGGCGCTTCAAATCGATTTCATTATCCTGCCATTCACTGAAGCTGTTGCCCGCCGCGCTGCCATGCTGGATGCTGATCTCATCCGTCAAAACCTTCACATCGGCATCAAAGACAGCTTCATTGCTGCTACCTGCCTCGTGCACGATTTGCCTCTCTTGTCGGTCAATGTACGACACTTTGATCGTATTGAGGGATTGCAACTGGTCGATCCCAAGAGCTTGCCGCGACTCGAAAAGTAACGCCCATCGCTTGGTAGCACCCTGCGTGAAATTCTATTTTTTTGCATTATTCTGCACACCCCGCCACAAATGCCTTGACATCCAGCCTTTGCGGTTGCATATTCCTGCCGTTTGCTTCCACCTCAAAATCGCCCAATCCGGATCAGCCGGAACCCAATGTTCACGTAAGCGGATTCTGCGAATCGAGCGGATAAAGCCCGTTTTTTATCCGCTCGATTCGTTAAATCCGCATACAAAGAAGCCTTTGTTTTCGCCGCGATTAAAAATTGCCCATCGTTTCCCCGTCTCGCTCGACTCCGGTCGATGAGGATTGTTTCGAACCGACAACCGAGGAGCCCCGCCAATGTTGAACTCATTCATCAAAACCTACAGCAACCGCACCTACCGGCACGTCACCATGGTGCGCCATAAAGGCACGGTGATCGCCTTTGCGCTGGACAGCGAACGCCGCATTTTTTATTCGGTTTTGGATCTCGAAAATACCGAGATCAAATCTCCCCTCGATGTCAACTACTGGCTGGGCAATCCCAAAGAATTGTTTTTTCCCAATGAAATTGCGGAAGTGGGCGTGGGTGTGGCCGATCAAACTCTTTTACCTGCGGTGAAGAAAGGCAGCCGCACGCCGGCGGCGCCGGGCACGCGCGTGCGCGAGGATGAAAAGGATTTGTTTCTCTCCTCCACCGCGCGCCTCACCGCGGATGCGCCGTTTCAAGCGCTGTCCGACGGACGCCATGTATTTATTTTGCGGCAAGCAATCGATGCCAATCATGCCGACATGGTGTTCAAGCTCGATGCTGACGGCAACCCCATCACCGATGCCAACGGTAATCCCGTGCCGATCGTGGATTCGACGCTGCTCGCCGATCGTTTTGTGCTCTCGGGCACGGATTTAAAAACGAAAATGGAAGTCCGCTATCAGCGCAGCCGTAGCAAAACCCGGCCAGAAAGCCGCAAAGACAGCCTGGGCGCGAAGGATATGGAAGACAATCCTTTTTTCGAGCCGACGCAGGAGTTGCGCTTCATCGGCAATCTGACTGAAGGCCGTTTCACCGCGCTGCTGCTGCCGACGCAAGTGGTGGGTGTGCAGCGCTGGCAGATTTTTTCGCACAACGGCAAAACCGGCGCGATGGATTCGTTCAATATCGAGCGCGCGCAAGACGGCTTGTTCAACACCCGCGGCTCGCAAGAGGCGATGATCGACGGCCATGCCGAATCCGCGCTGCGCTTCAGCGACGGCGGCTGGCATATCGATCTCGGCAGCGGTGTGAATCTCGGCGAAACATTCACGCAAGAGGCCTGGCTTTATCCCACCAGCGCTGATGGCGTGCAAGCATTGCTCACTGACAATGGCCGCGATAAAAATTCCGCGCCCTCGCTGTGGACGTATCAAGGCCGGGCGATTCGCGCGGGCTTCGGCGACGGCGAGAAATGGTATGAATTCACCACCAATCACATTCTCACGCTCAACGCGTGGAATCATCTTGCCGTGACGTTCAACGGCGATTCGTATCGCGTGTTCGTCAACGGCGAAGAACGCCATCGCACGAATCAAGCCGACGTTTATATCGACGGTGTGAAGCAAGACGAGCGCGAGGCGCTCGCCGATAAAAAACCGGCGGCGCGCAACGTCCGCTATTTCGGCGACCCCGCTCCGGCGGAGAATTCGGTGCAAGGCACGATCGATGAAATCCGTTTATGGCGTCGGCCGCGGTTGCAGGCGGAGATTCAGGCGGATCGCCGCATGCGCCTCACCGGCCTGGAGCCGGGGCTCGCGGGCTACTGGCGTTTCGATGAAGCCTCGGGCGACACGGTTTACGATCAAACCGACAATGCCATTGATGGAACCAAGCAGGGCGGCGAATGGGTCACTTCCGATGCGCCCATCGGCGAGCATTCCGGTTTGCAGCGCGGCAGTTTTCGCATCGCCAATCGCGAGGTCGCTTCCGGGCCGGCGGCGCTGTTGTATTATCATCAGGAAAAAACGCCCGGCGGCTACGATCGCCAGGAAAAGCCGCTCAAACACAGCGCGCGCGTGATGCTGACGCTGGCTACGCAGAGCGCGGGCGGCGTGAACAAGGAAATCGCAGCGCTCGATTTCGGCGTGGCGAGCACGGGCCGGCTGGCGCAAACGCCCGACCATTTGGAATTGCCTGTGATTGCGCGGCCCTCGCTCGGCGGAAAAACGATTGACGAACTGCTCAACGAGGTCAGCACGGCCGAGCAAGAAGTGCTGGGCTTGCGCAATGACATCGTCAATCTCACTGATGACATCGACGTGCTCAACGGTGTGATTGATATCGTGAACGAGGCGATCAACAACACTGGTAACCGCCGGGTTACGGATATTCGTTTTGGCGAACGCGCGCGCATCAACGGCAAGATACAAGATCTGCAAGACAAGCGCGCGGCGCTGGTCCAGGCGCGCAGCCGCGAGCAAAACCTGCAAAGCGAGCTGACCAACGGCCGAGTCTGGCTCTACGAACACAGCAGTTTTCGCGGCCGGGTGATCTCCTACGGCCGCAACGGCGGCCAATTCGGCGGCGGCTTCGTGGGCTACACGGATTTGCGCGAGCGCGGCTTCAACGACATCATCTCTTCGATCAAAATGTCGGAAGCGCTGCAAGCCAAAGTGTATGAGCATGCCAATCGCGGCGGCAAATCCAAAACGTTTACTTCCGATACCGGTTACGTCGGCAACGATTGGAACGACATCATCTCGAGTCTCGATATTCAAATCAACTCGAATTTCAGCCAAACGCTGAACAATGCGGTGCAGGCGCGCATTGCCGCGGAAAATGCGGTGGCAGCGGCAACGCAGGTGTTGCGCGATGAACGCACGCATCTCCAAACCATACGCCAGGACAAGCTGCGGCAGCGCCGTGAGAAAGAAGCGCTGCTCACCAGCAAACAAACCGATCTCGATAAAATTCGCATCTCGCTCAACGAGGGCGTAGCCGCGCCCATGGCGTTGGTGTTCACCGATCCCATCGGCTTGAGCCTCACCGGCGGCTTGCTGGAATTCGCGTGGACGAACGAAGCGCCGCTGCTGTTCGACAGCGCCACGGGCAAACTCGCGCTGTATTTCCGCGGCACGGATGATCAATTCTTCGTCACCTATTACAACACGCTGACGCAGCGGCCGCAATACCGCCTGGTCGATGAGCGCGGCAGCGAGTGCCTGCTGTGCGTGGCGCGTTCCACCGAGCCGGAGATGGATCAGCTCAAGATCAACGTTCTCGCCGGCGCAGATGAGGCAACGTGCACGGCGATCATCACCGGCCCGGCGGACAAAAACGGCAATCAAATCGTCGAAACCTGGCGGCACGTGCCGCGCAATCCTGAGCGCTTTGCGAAAGTATTGAACGGTTTGGCAAATGAGCGTGCCTATCTCGGCTCGGGCACGATCGTGGTGAATGAAGGCCGCATTGAAGAAGTGAACATTGCCGCAGGCAGCCGCCGCGCGCTGGAAGCGGGCATGACGCTGCGCGCCGGCGATTTGCGCATGACGGTGCGCGAGAATGCGCCGAAAGGCGCGACCACGATTTCGGTGCAAAGCGCGGCCACCAGCGCGCCGAGTGAAGAGGTTCCTGTCTTTTTTATTGAATACGATTACGGCCAACACGCCAGCGCCACCAAGATTCCCAGCGATTTGAGTAATGGCTCGCTACTTCTTTTGTCAAGCGCGTTGAGCGCGGCAGGCGAGGTGCAAATCGATCAAGAATTGGCAACCGGCAACACGATTTCGTGTTTGTGGACTGCGGCGGCGCCGGGCCACACGCTGGCGTTCGACGGCGCGAAAAGCTATGCGCATTTGAATTCCACCAATCAAACCGAGTTGAAAAAGTTCGCAGCGGACGGCGATGTCACACTCGAGGCCTGGGTGCGGCCGCAGGTGATCGAAAATCGCGGACAGATCATCCAGCATCGCTCGGCGAGTTCGCGCTACAGTCTCGGTTTGGAGCGCCGTGAATTGCGATCGGCGCTGGCATTCGACGGCAGCGATGACTTTATCAGCCTTGAAAACGGCGTGAGCCTGGGCCCGGTGTTTACGCAAGAAGCCTGGCTGTTTGCCGCGCCGGAAGATGACAACTATCACGGTTTTCTCGGCGGCCAGCCGCCGCAGGGAAATGCCTGGCGGCCGCCTTCAATTTGGATTTATCAGAAAACCAAAATCCATGCGGGATTCGGCGACGGCAATCAATGGAATTCGTTCATCACCGATGCCGCGGTGCTGACGCTCAACACCTGGAATCACGTGGCAGTGAGCTTCGACGGCGAATGGTATCGCGTTTATGTGAACGGCATTTTGAAATATTCCACCGAGGCGTTGAAGGGCAAAACGCCGGTGGGCACGCCGGTGACCACCATCGGGCGGGTGGATAATTTTTTCCCCGGCCGTCTCGACGACGTGCGCCTGTGGAAACGCGCGCGCACCGAGGCCGAGATTCGCGCCGACATGAGCCGCCAGCTTGGCGGCAATGAAACCGATCTCGTCGGCTACTGGCATTTTGAAGCGGGTTATGCGCGCGATTATTCGCGCCACAATCATGAAAGCACGAAAAACGGCAATCCGCAGCTTGCGGTTTCGCCGTTGCCGGGCTATGCCGCATACGCCGGCGCCGGCGAATTATTCGTGCAAGCAAAAGAGCCGTTTGCGGCCGGCAGTTGGACGCATCTTGCCGCGGCTTATAATCAATCGTATGCTTTGCGCTTTGACGGCTCTTCTTATCTCGATTGCGGCGCAGACAGCACGCTCGATATCGCGGGGGATATGACTATTGAAGTATTTCTGCAAGCGGCGAATCAAAATCCGCTGGGCATTCTCAGCAAGGGTAAAATTGACGACGGCACGGAAGATAATTCGCCCTGCACGCTTTACGCTGATGACAGCAACCGCATGGTGTTTGCTTTTGAAGATGTGGAAAATGGCAACCATGTCTTCACCTCGGATGCCAATGCGTTCCGGCGCGGTTATTTCACGCGCCTCGCGGTGACGCGCAAGCAGCAAGTCGTGACCACTGAACAGCGCGACGGCAGCGGCAATCTCACCGGCACGACGGTCGAGCAGTGGCACGATATCAAATTTTACAAAAAGAACGATGCCGGCGTGATGGTGGCGTGCGGCACAGGAAAATATGAAGGCCCGGAGATCGGCAGCAGCAGCAGCCCGTTCGAAATCGGCCGCGCGTTCCTGCCGGGTTTCATCGAAGGCCGTTTCAAAGGCGTGATCAGCGAAGTGCGCATTTGGAATCTCGCGCGCGACCCGGAAAACCTCGGCGTCGATCTCAAAGGCAACGAGAAGGGTTTGGTCTCGTGGTGGCGCTTCGAAGAGAATCAGGGCAACATCGGCTTTGATTCCAAAAGCAGCAATCATGCGCGCTTCAAGGGCAATATCGAATGGCTCAAGAATCCCGAATTCAACGCTTCGCGCTTGACGCTGTATCGCAACGGCGAGACCGTGGCCACGGAATTCAAAACCGCCAGCAACTTTCCGGTGGATCGAGATCAATTCACGCTGGGCGCGCTCGGCAACAACACCGTACAAAACTTTTTCCAGGGCGAGATGGAGGAAGTGCGCGTGTGGCGCATGCCGCGCACGCAGGAACAAGTGCAGGACAATCTCTTCACCCGCCTGCTCGGCGAAAAGGAAGAGTTGATCGCGTATTATACTTTCGATGCGGAAAAGCCCGGCCAGCTCACGGATCATTCGTTTCGCGGCAATGATCTGGCTTTGCAAGATACGCTTTATGTTTTTTCCACCGCGCCGATCAACGAAGATGCGCCGCAAGTGCGCAGCGCGCTGGCGGGATTGCGCACGCCCTTCAACGGCATTTTGCAAAGCCGGCCCGCGGCGCAGGAATACGGCGATCTGCAATACGATGTCGAAGGCAATCTCATCGGCGTGCTCAAACGTTGCTATGCGCTGGTGCGCAACGGGCAATGGCATTTGATCACCGGCTTCAAAGTCGGCAATCTGGTGACGGAGTGGATCGGCCAGGTGCAGTTCGATCCCGAAATGATCGGCTTCATCGAAGGCCCGCCGCCGGCGCCGAGCGAGAATCTCACGTTCTTCGATTATGTGTTGAAAGAGTTCACGGATTACGACGGCGCAACTGCGATCGAGATTACCGATGCGCAGAAAACGACGTTCACGTATTCCGCCAATCGTGATCGCGGTTTCGACATGAATGTAGAATTGTCAGCGGAATTCGGCGGCGGCACGCAGGAGTTCGTGAGCACGCCGGTGGCGCTGGCGTTTCCCATCGTGCTCACTGAAGTCGTGGAGGCCGACATCACCGGCGGCATCAAAGCCACGTTCGAGCATAGCCTGGGCTGGCTGCAAGACGCCAGCATTGGCCGCGGTAAAACCACGACGAAAACCAGCAAACTCGAATTGCGCGGCATCGTGGAAAATCTCAACAACGTGCGCTATCCCTATCCTAAAATGGGGCGGCGTTATGTGCCGGACAACGTCGGCTTTGCGCTGGTGCAATCCGAAACCGCGGATGTGTTCGCGCTGCGGCTGGCGCACAACAACGCGCTGGTGTCTTATCAAATGCGGCCCAATCCCGACATTCCCAAGGATTGGAACATCATCTCATTCCCCATCAATCCGCATTATACCAAACAGGGCACGCTCGACGGCAAAGTCGGTTTCGATCCTGACGTCGATTATCCCAACGCGCTCACCTACAGTCCTGACAGCAGTTATTTCAAGCCGATCGAAGCGTATGCATTGAAGAACCGCATTCAGCGCGAAGAGGAAGCGTTGCGCGCATTTTATGAGCAATGGGACGCGGGTGCAAAAGGCCGGCGGCAAGACGCGGTACATTTTTCCAGCAAGGATTTGGCCGAGGGCAAAATCCTCAACAATCTGCCCAAAATCGAAAAGCGCAATCTCGTCAACACCTATGTGTGGACGTCGGACGGGGGCATGTTTGCCGAGACACAGGAAACGTTCGATGTTTTGCAAGAGACCATGGGAGGATCGTATGCTTTCAAAGGCCAGGTGGGCGGGCGTTTGGCGATCTCAGCCACCATCTTCAAAGTCGCGGCCAAGTTCGAAGTGCAGGCGATGTTCGGCGGGCACATCAATCTCACCGTGACCAAGAGTGAAGAATCGGAAAACACCTTCGGTGTCAATGCCGAATTGAGCGGGGTGGAGCGCAACATTTATTTCCGCACGCCCGAGGGCGAGATCGTGATGGACAACAGCGATCCCAACAATCCCAAACCGAAAAAATGGCCGGGCAA
>QEVD01000165.1 GCA_003576975.1 Candidatus Zhuqueibacterota bacterium | reverse complement strand
CGACTCGCCAAGATGTTCGAAGAGCTTTAAATCATACCGCCCTTGGCCGCAGCCGACGTCCGCGGCGCAGACTTTTGAAAACGTCTGCAAACGGCCCGCGATCGACGTGATTGGCGCCGCGTCCGTCGTTCTCAGATTGCCATAACGTCCGGCAATTTTTGAAAAATGTTTCTGTGTTTTAATCATGATTCACCTCCGGGAATAGCATTGTTATTTTTTGATGGGATCATTTTCCACCTCTAACACGCAAGCGATACATTTGACAATCAACTTGCCGTTCGAGCGATTCCGGCTTAACCTTCATCTGCCTCAAACATCTTTTGCTCGGAGGGTTTTGCAAGAATCATTCGGCGCCGGCATTTCTGTCGTTCACATTTACGCGGCCAGCGTTGAAAATTCAAAGGGCAAAGCAAAGCCGCGCCCGTTATCATAAGTTGCCAGGAGATAAACAGGCGAAACGATATTAATTGTTGATATAAATCAGGAAATGAATATCAGGCGATTTGCGGAGGCGAAATATCGCTCAAGGAAAAGGTTTTAAAGAAATCGAAGATATTGCGGCCGTAGCGGAGCAGCAAAAACGTGGAGCTTAGAATGGCGGGGCAAACGCGGCGAACCTCATCGTGCCGCAGAAGTTGGGAGAGCCGTTGAACCCAATAGCGCAGGTTGAGCCGGAAGCGCAGTTCGAAAATCAAGAAAGGAACGGTGCGCGCTCCGCGGCAGAATCGCAAAAGTCTGTTGCAATACCCCACGTGCTGCCACAGCAAAAGCGCGATAACCACACCGGCTTTGCTGAACAGCAACATACCACAAGGCTTGCACGCGGCCCAAAGGCTGTGTAAGAATAGGCTCAACATGTCGTGAATGATTAATCATATAAAATAACGCCGCAACGCTATTCATTTTTTTGCAGATACACATTTCATCATACAATGTCAAGCATTTCCGGCTGCTTCCACAATTTTTTTTCGCGAGCAAACGCCCGATGAAGCCATAAACACCCCCGGTGAAACGGCTGCTTGACTTTCGCCAAACTGGCTCGGGGGTGTGTACGCGCCTCGCAGGAGGCGGCCTTCTCCGGTTTTCACACGATTAGAACGCTCGCTGATAAACGCCGCTTCCGGTACGGCTCTGCTTTTGAAAATAGCCATACGATATGCCTGCGCACTTTGACGGCAGGAACTCGGCAACATTTGATTTGTTTTCCTGTAAAAACGGATGTATTTTTATCAACGCGATTTTAGTCCACCCTTCAAGGCTCATCCGGAGTATTCATGAAACGCATGACAACCTCACGTCTCCTGCTACTTACCATGCTTGCCCTCGCCGGCCTGGCGCTGGGCGTTTACTTCATGCCAAAGATCAACCCCTATTTTGCGAGCCGGCTGGAAATTACGCGCAGCCAGGCGGCTGCTCTTGCCGACGAATGTTTACAGCGCAACCGTTTCGACGCCAGCAGTTTTTTTTGCGACGGCATTTTTGTATACGATGCTTCCGGTATCGAATATTTGATGGGCGAATTCGGCGTGCAGCCAATCATGGCGCTGGGACGCACCGGCAGTTTGCCGCTGTCCTTCTGGCAATTCGATTACTACCGCAACGTGCCCAAAGATCAGCAACGTGAAACTTATCAAGTGCGCATTTCTCCCGCAGGAAAACTGATCAGTTTCTACCATTTTTTACCGGATTCCGCCGCCGGCGATTCGCTTAGCAACGAGGCAGCTTTGCAGCGCGCACAAGCGGCCGTGAACAACTGGCCCGAAATTCGAGCAAGCGATTTCAAATTAGAACGGTCTGATCGTTTTGAAAAACCTCGACGCACGGATCACAAGCTAACGTTCGCGCGCCGGGACGCCGCCACTCTAAAAGAAGCAACAGAAGTGATCGAAGTCTCCCTCAGCGGCGCGGAGTTGTCGGGGGTTGTGCGTTACGTGCGCGATCCACAGAATTTTTTGACAACCTCCGGCGTGGTGAGTTCGACCAACATTTTGCTCAACACCATTTCCGTCATCGTTTACCTCGTCTTGCTTTTCGGTTCGCTCGTTGCATTCTTGCGCAAATATCACGAAGGTGAGATCGGCGTCCGCACGGGATTATGGCTTGCGGGCCTCGTTTTCGTTGCCTTGCTCCTCTACGCCATCAATGGCTGGGATCGCATGGGGGTGGGCGTCGGTTTCGGCGCGGTCAGCCAGCTCTTCAGCAAGTTTATTCATCTGGGCGTCTCGACCGCCTTTGGTTATAATCTCATCGCGTTGATGGTGCTGGCCGGCTGGACGGTCGGCGAACAAACGTTGCGCACGGAAACACCGCGCCTGCTCTCCGGCA
Organism: Candidatus Zhuqueibacterota bacterium; assembly: GCA_003576975.1. Classification (GTDB taxonomy): domain Bacteria; phylum Zhuqueibacterota; class Zhuqueibacteria; order Zhuqueibacterales; family Zhuqueibacteraceae; genus Coneutiohabitans. The sequence goes on along the minus strand of QEVD01000165.1, from coordinate 7,921 downwards.
TCGACAGCGTTTTCAATCACAAATGGACGAGTAAAAACGCCGGACGGGAATTGCCGATCGGTTTCGCGTTCGGGTTGGTCGTTTTCGGTTTGGTGCAGGGCATCATTTTCTTGCTGGTTAAACATCTCGGCGTGTTGCCGCGCTTGAGCACGGGCAGCGGCGCGCTTTTCGATCACTCGCTCCCGGCCTTCGGCGTGATGGTCAACATGCTGCTGGCGGCGCTCTTTGGCGAAATTGTGTTTCGACTCCTGCTCATTTCGTGGCTGCGCCGGGCGCTCAAATCAACGGGCGGGGCGATCCTTGTTGCGGCGGTGTTGGAGGGATTTTTTCAGATCTTTTTTACAGATACCTACAGTTTACGGCCGGCTTACTTTTTGTTGATTCCGACAATCGCAACGGGTTTGCTGCAGGGTTTCATTTTTTGGCGATATGGTTTGCTGGCCTCCATGACTTCGGCCGCGGTGTTGGCGGCGTTGAATGCCATTGGCCCGTTGCTCGACAGCACTGCGCCATTTTTTGAAGCAAACGCATTCGCCTGCATTGGTTTGCTGGCGGGTATCCTCGTCGTGGGCGTGATGAGCGCCGTCCGCGGCAAAGAATTCGAATACACACCGGAAGATGAGCCGGCCCACATTCGCCGCATCAAAGAACGCGTGCGCCTGCAAAAAGAGCTGGAGATCGCGCATCGTGTGCAACTGGGATTGCTGCCGAAAAATCAGCCCAAAGTCGCGGGATTCGACATTGCCGGCGTATGCGTACCGGCGCTTGAAGTGGGCGGAGATTATTTTGATTTCGTCGAGTTGCACGACGGCAATCTCGGCATTGCCGTCGGGGATGTTTCCGGCAAAGGCATACCTGCCGCGATCTATATGACGTTGACAAAAGGCATTCTGCAATCACACGCCGGCGAGGAAAGCTCTCCGAAACAAGTATTGAGCAAGGTCAACAACTTGATGTATCGCACCATCGAGCGCAATTGGTACGTCAGTATGTTCTATGCGGTATTGGACAGCCGGCAGCGCGCCTTGCGTTTCGCCCGCGCCGGACACAATCCCGGCATTGTTTTTCGCAGCGGTGAGAGCCACGCGCGGCTTTTGCAGACTGCCGGTATCGGACTGGGACTCGATTCCGGCGACGTGTTCACGCGCACGCTGGTGGAAGGCGAATTGCAAATGACGCCGGGCGATACACTCGTGCTTTATACCGACGGATTCACCGAAGCCATGAACAGCCGGCAAGAAGAATTCGGCGAACAAAGATTCCTGGAATTGCTGCAACGATACAAGAACAGCTCTGCGCAGGAATTGGTTCGTTATATTTTCAACGAGGTGAGGGAATTTGTAGGAGATCATCCTCAGCACGATGATATGACACTCGTTATTTTGAAGACGACTTGACGGGCCGATGTAGAGCATAACAACACCGCTGCTTATTCCCTCGAGAAAACTCAAACGATTCGTATGCCGGTTTTGAGATTCTCTGCAACAAACGCTTGTCTTCGGTGAAATGCTCGGGACTTAAAGGGCTTGCCCTCTGTGCTGTTTCTTGGAAAAATCTGAAATACCCACCATCGAAGTGCTTGGGGGGGAATCGTGATTCTGTAACGTTCCCCCGATCCGCATTCCTCCTCCAACACTCCGCCTGCGCTGTCGCGACCGCGAGAGGCACGGCAAATGAAGGCCAATCGAACTCAACGTTTCCGACAGTATTCGAGGCTTTTCTCCATCACGCGCGGCAGGCTTGCGTCACTGGCCGGAAAGTTTTTACGCCATCAGAGTTGTGGCTTGCAATGTGTTCAAAACTTTCGCAAATTGCCGGCCGATGAATGCAAAAAACAAGTTGGCATCTGATAGACCATGAATTCACGCGAAGGGAGCAAGCCCAATGACACGATTGATCGGGAGATTGGCGATTGCCGTCGCTTTATTAGTGGCAACACCGTTCCTGCATGCCCAAACCCAGCCCTCCTCCTCGCCGCTGACGCTTGAAGATTTGCAGCGCCAACTGCAAGAATTGCAGCAGGCGCATGCTGACGAACTTGATGAGTTGCGCGAGCAAATCGAAGAATTAGAACAACGGCTCGCCGAAGCTGCACAAAAAACCGCGACGGTGCAGCCGCAATCGGCAAATGTTTTTAATCCCCGCGTCACAGCCTTCGGAAATTTTATCGGCCGCTTCGACAATCAACAAATTGCACTGGCAGAAGGCGCAAGGATTGATGATCGCTTCAATCTGCGCGAGGTGGAAATCGATTTGCGTGCTGCTATCGACCCCTGGGCGGACGGCTTTTTGATTGTTGCGGTCGAGTCCGAAATACCCAATGAATTCGTCACCGGCATTGAGGAGGGTTATCTTGTGCTCAAAAAATTACCCCTGCTCAACACCGCCCCTCTTGGTTTAAAATTGAAGGCCGGCCGCTATCGTCCGGAGTTCGGACGATTCAACAAGATTCACTTGCACGACTTGCCGCACACTTCTTATCCTCGCGCCTTGCAAACATTTCTTGGTGAAGAGGGTTTCCTGCAAAATGGGCTGTCGGCGCAATTCTTTCTGCCTTCGCCGGGCGCTTCCAACACGCTCGAAGCCACAATTGATGTGCTCAATGGCGGCAATATTCCGATTGCCGCTGAAAACGCGTCCGATCATCTCGCCGGACTCGCGCATGTGAAATGGTTCTGGGATCTCGCCTCCGGCCATGATCTCGAACTGGGCGCAAGCGGATATTGGGGTAAAGCCGGAGGCGAAGACGGCTTGCGCAGCAAACTTTACGGAGTCGATCTCACCTACAAATGGCGGCCCAAAACCCACGGTGAATGGCATTCGTTTCTGATTGGCGGAGAGCTTTATTGGACCTCAATCAACGTGCCCGATGATTCACAGCCGCAACGCCGGCCGTTGGGCTTCTATGCCTGGTCGCAATATCAATTCAACCGCCGTACTTATTTGGGCGTGCGCGCTGAAATGACGGAGGCGTTAACCGGCGCGAAGCTGCAGACGCAAGCCTATGCGGCATTCCTGAGTTATTATACCACCGAGTTTCTGCGGCTGCGCCTCGGCTTTGAGCATGTTGAGAGCGAGGTTGCGTACGATGGTTTGAACTCAGCATTTCTTGAAATCAATTTTGTGTTTGGCTCGCATCCGACCGAACCTTATTGGGTAAATCGTTGACGGCAACGATGATCCCTCACCGTCTTGCGGAGGCTCGCATGAGATACCTGAATAAGCATTGCTTGATGATTTTGATAGTCTTCTTCATCAGTCCGATAAACATTGAAAAAGTTAATGCTGCCCCCAACGGCAAACTGAAAGTCGTCACAACCCTGCCGGTATTAAAAAATCTTGCGGAAGAGATTGGCGGAGACAAGGTGCAAGTCGAGGCGTTGGCTGATCCGCATGAAGATCCGCATTTTGTGCAACCGCGACCGACGTTGATGAAACGCGGCCGCGAGGCAGACGCATTTATCGAAATCGGCTTGCAGCTTGAATTGTGGACGGAGAACTTGATCAACGGTTCCGGCAATCTCAAAATTCAAAAAGGCCAGCCGGGTTTGATTATTGCATCGACAAACGTACCGACGCTCGAATTGCCGCAGTCGCTGTCGCGCGAATGGGGCGATGTGCATCCCTACGGCAATCCGCACATTTGGCTGGACCCCATCAACGCCAAGCAAATCACGGAGAACATTGCCAACGGTTTCAAGGCCATTGATCAAGCCAACGCGGCTTATTACGAGCAACGCCTTGCGGCATTCCATCATAAAATTGACGACGCGCTTTTTGGCGCCGATTTGGTGCGTGAGATTGGCGGCAGCAAACTCACCCGCCTGGCGCGACAGGGCAAATTGCTCGAGTATTTAAAAACCCGCAACCTCGACGACAAGCTGGGCGGTTGGCTGAAAAAAGCGGAGCCCCTGGCCGGCCTGAAAATCATCTCCTATCACAAAACCTGGGTTTATTTCGCGCAACGCTTCGGTTTCACGATCCCGCTCGAACTTGAAGAAAAGCCGGGCATTGAGCCTTCGGCGCGCCATCGCGATCGCGTTATCGAAACCATGAAAGCGCAAAACATCAAAACAATTTTGGTTGAACAGTTTTACAAACGAACTGCCGCGGATTATATCGCCGAGCAAACCGGCGCCCGCGTGGTGGTGGTGCCCATTGATGTCGGCTCAAACGCGAGTACACCAACCTACTTCGATCTCATCGATTATCTGATTGCGAGCCTACTGCCATGATTGCGGATTTTTTTCGCACGATGACCTACCCGATGCTGGCGTGTTTGCTGCTGGCCGGCATTCATGTTTATCTCGGCATCCACGTGCTCGCACGCAAAGTCATTTTTGTCGATCTCGCGCTGGCGCAAATCGCCGCGCTGGGCGCGGTGTATGGCGTTTTGCTGGGCTACGATCTCGATGCCGACCAATGGAGCATCAAGTTTTTTTCACTGCTGTTTGCATCCATCGGCGCATTCATCTTCTCGCTTACCCGCATGCGCCACGAGCGTGTGCCGCAAGAAGCCATCATCGGCATCACGTATGCCGTCGCGCTTGCAACAACGATTTTGATGACGGCCAGGCTGGCGCACGGCGCCGAACAAGTTGAAACCTTGCTGGCCGGGAGCATTCTCTGGGTGCGCGGATCGAACATCGCCGCAACGGCAGCGCTGTATGCGGCCATCGGCATTTTTCATTATAAATTTCGCCGGAATTTTTTACTCATTTCACAAGACCCGCTGCGCGCGGAAGCCGAGGGCATTTCCGTGCGCGGGTGGGATTTTTTGTTTTACTTCACATTCGGTTTCGTCGTCACCAGCTCCGTGGCGATTGCCGGCGTGCTGCTCGTTTTCTGCTTTTTGGTAATTCCCGCGGTGATTGCCGTGCTATTTGCCGATCGCATCAGCACGCGTCTGGCCATCGGCTGGGCGGTGGGCGCGATCGTAAGCTTGCTCGGTGTAATCATCTCGTACACCTCGGACCTGCCCTCCGGCCCCACCATCGTCGTTTGCTTCGCGATATTCTTAATTGCGAGCGGCGTCTTGTGGTATCTTCTGCATGCCTCCCAAAAAGCTGTGGCAATCATGCGCGTGTTGGCAGGAAGCCTGGCATTCGTGGCATTCTTCGGCCTGACCTCATTGTTCGAGAAAAAAAACGATTCCGATCCGTTCAGGTTGTTGTCCAGCTCCCTTAAAAATGAGCGGCTCATCGGCCTGCGCTTGTTGACGGATGATTCCACGGCTACCTCCGAAACTCTCGTGAAAATTTTGCCGCTGTTATCTGATCCGGAATCCGAAATTCGCAGCCAGGCGTTACGCGCCGTGATCGACCATAAAATTTCCGCAGCTTTGCCTGAAGTTCTCGCACGGCTTTCTGATCCGGAAGATTTGGTGCGCGAAGACGCCGTGCGGGCGATAAAAATTTTAGGCAATGTTAGCATCACACCGCAACTGCTCGCTGCGGCTGCCGCAGAGGAAGATGAGTATATTCGCGTGGAATTAGCGGAAGCTGCGCTCGAATTTGGCGAAGCCCGCGGGCTGGAGATATTGATCGATATTATGGATCACGGCGAAGCCAGCGACGTGCGCAAAGACGCCCACGAACATCTTATCGCGCATGCAAAAATAGATGATGTCTTTCCCGCCGAAACGCCTGCAGTATGGAATGATCAGGTCATTGCGCCGTTTCGCCAATGGTGGGAGACGCATCAACATGGCCTGACGTGGGATCCGCAAACAAAAATATTCACGCCCTAATCTCATCGCGCGGCGGCAATTCTCATGTGTATGTCATGGATCATTGACCTTCAAGATCTGAATGGTGAGAAAAATTGGCAGGAAGTTTTTGGCAATCAAAATCCCCTCAAAGTCGATCTCGGCTGCGGCTATGGACATTTTCTCCTGGCGATGGCGCAAAACGAACCCGGCGCGAATTTTATTGGCATTGAGGTTTATGCCAAGGGCATTCAGCGAGCGCATCAAAAAATTCAAACACGGCAATTGCCGAATGTTCGCTTGTTGCAGATGAACGCACTTGCCGCCTTTTCAACGGGCTTTTGCGCAAACCAACTCGATGCGATTTATATCAACTTTCCCGATCCCTGGCCCAAACGCCGCCACGCGCGGCGCCGCATGCTGCAGCCGGAATTGATCAAATTATTGCACGATCGTTTAGTTGTTGGCGGACGAATTGTGGTTGCCACGGATTTGAGGAATTATGCCCAGGACATGTTGCGGCTCTTGCTGACGCAACCGGGCTTGCAAAGCCAGATTCCGGAGGGCGTGAGCAACGAACTGGCGGACCGTGTTCCAACGTTGTATGAGGAAAAATTTCGCCGGCTGGGCTTGGCGATTTACTATGTCATCGTACAAAAACTGTAACGGAACAAGACGTAACGATCAAAATCGGGAATTGTGCTTTGCCACGGTTTGGCCGCGGCATCTGCATTGATCAATGCTGCAGGCGAAAAAACATCGAACTCGAATATCGAAATTCGCATCGTAACGAATACTTGATCAAAATTTTCATGAAGATTGTTACGGGCCAGCATGATTACATGTTATTCGACGGGGATTGCGGAATTTGCAATCTATGCGCCCAGCACGCGCGGCGCATGGCACAAAACGAAAAATGGCAGATTCATCCCTATCAAAGCTATCCGGAATCCGAACTAGAGGATTTCGGCGTCACGCATGCGCAATGCGCCAAACAGCTTCACGTTATTTCGCGGCGTGGGAAAGTGCATCGCGGCGCGTTTGCTTTGAATTATTTTCTCATGCGCCGCCTCCCCTGGTCGCTTTTGATCGTTTTGATCTATGCCTTTCCCTTGCTTTTATTGTTTGAAATCATCGGCTATGCTCTCGTCGCCCGCTTTCGGCAACGGCTTTCAAATAGGCTTGGTTTAACGGCCTGCCGCTTTGCAACCGAGCCTGAAAGCATCGCTTCACCGAAGCGCGACAGGCAACGATTCGATTGACATTCAGCCTTGTCATCTTTATCATCGGAACGCAGCGTTTTTAGATCTTCACTTTTCGAGGCCGGTATGCTGAAAAAAAATTATCCCTATTATCTCGCCAACCAGCCGCAGCAGCCCAACACGGATCTCGAGGTTACCGACAAATACACCGGCGAAGTCGCCGCACGCGTGGCATTAGCCGACGAAAAAGCCATTGACGAAGCGATTACAGCCGCCGTGAGAGCGGCTGAGCCGATGGCCGCCCTGCCGAGCTATAAACGCCAGGAAGTGCTCAGCCATTGCGTTAAGCGCTTCACCGAACGCGCCGAGGAGTTGGCCATGAGCCTGTGCCTCGAAGCCGGCAAACCCATCAAAGACAGCCGCGGTGAAGTCAGCCGTTTGATTGATACCTTTCGCATTGCCGCGGAAGAATCCGTGCGCATGACCGGAGAGGTTTTGTCGCTCGATATTTCCGCGCGCGCCCGGAATTATTCGGGCATGTGGAAACGCGTGCCGCTCGGGCCTTGTTCGTTCATTTCGCCGTTCAATTTTCCGTTGAATTTGGCGGCGCACAAAGTCGCGCCGGCGCTCGCCGTCGGTTGCCCGTTCGTGCTCAAACCTGCGAGCCTCACGCCTATTGGCGCTTTAATCATCGGCGAAGTGCTGGCTGAGACGGATTTGCCCGCGGGCGCTTTTTCGATTTTGCCATGCCCGCGTGAGGGCGCGCGCTTGTTTACCGAAGATGAACGATTAAAGCTGCTGAGTTTCACCGGTTCACCGGAAGTGGGCTGGGATTTAAAAAAACGCGCCGGCAAAAAGAAAGTCGTGCTCGAGCTGGGCGGCAACGCCGCTGTCGTGATTGACGAAGACGCTGATCTCGACGACGCGGTCAGCCGCGTCATTTTCGGCGCATTCTATCAATCCGGCCAAAGCTGCATCGGCGTGCAGCGCATCATCATTCACGAAAACGTCT
>QEVD01000164.1 GCA_003576975.1 Candidatus Zhuqueibacterota bacterium | reverse complement strand
TCGTATTATTCCCGTTGGTACCGGAGAAGAAACCAAAGAACTTGTGGCCAAAACGCTGGCGATTGTCGAGAAAAGTGAATTGGATTATCAATTGACCGCAATGGGCACACTGTTGGAAGGTGAATGGGAAGAAATCACGTTTGTGATCAAAAAGTGCCATGATGAAATCAAGCAATTCGCCGAGCGCGTCGTCACGGAGATCGTCATCGACGATCGTAAAGACGTGAAGAACCGGTTGAAGGGAAATGTATTGGAAGTGGAGTATGTGTTGGGGAAAGGATTGCAGACAGGCGGGTTGACGTAACCCTACGGGCGTAGCCCAGACCGCCGACCTGGGGTTTTTAAATTGCCTAAAAATGTAAATCTTCATCTGTCGACATTGCCATCGACTGAAACTAAAAAATGTCAGGTCCGCTTGTTCGTATCAAACGATTGATTCTGGCAGGTCGCTATCGATTCACGGACAAGGCCACAGTAGAACTTGAAAGTGATAGTTTGAGCTTCAACTATGACGACATCTTGGTTTATACCAAAGGCAAGATTGATCAATAACCCGATGGTTCCGACACATTCTATGTGTTGGTCTCATCTAAACGGTCAGTCTATGAGTAAGAGTTGCGAAAATGAAATTAACCATGACAAGATGCCCAATCTGCGGCAGCGCACGCGTCGTTCGGGAAATCGGTGAATTCGTCACTCACGACGGCTTTCGTATCCCTGGAATTGAATATGAGCGTTGCAAAAGCTGCGGCGAAAAATTTTATGATCCGGAGGCTTCGCGCGCGATTGACGACGCCTTGCGGGCGGTGGGGCGCTTGAAGAAAAGACCTAAAGTTTATTCGTACCCCGAGGCAACCGCGCCAATGGTCGTCGGCGAGGACGACAGCGGAAAAAAGTACGGCAAGCGCAAATCAGAACGGTGAGCCCGAGAGTTGCTATTGTAACCGTTACACCGTTTCACATTACACGACTATACAAGGAGTTTCAAATCGATATGATCCAGCGGGTTTATGCTGGGATGAAGCCCAAAGTGGAAGCCGGTCGCAAGCTTTATGGCCGGCCGCTAACGTTAACTGAGAAAATTCTTTGTGCGCATTTTGCGGAGTTGCCGAAAGAACCGCCGGTGCGCAAAAAAACTTACGTCAATCTCTCGCCCGATCGCGTGGCGATGCAGGATGCAACGGCGCAAATGGCGCTGCTGCAATTCATGACCGCCGGCATCCCCAAAACCGCGGTGCCATCTACGGTGCATTGCGATCACTTGATTCAAGCCAAGCTTGGCGCGCATGCGGATTTGGCGCGCGCGCGTGATGAGAACAAAGAAGTTTATGATTTTCTCGCCAGCGTTTCCAATAAATACGGCATCGGCTTTTGGAAGCCCGGCGCCGGCATCATCCACCAGGTCGTTTTGGAAAATTACGCCTTCCCCGGCGGCATGATGATCGGCACCGACTCACATACGCCCAACGCCGGCGGGCTCGGCATGATCGCCATTGGCGTCGGCGGCGCCGATGCGGTGGACGTGATGGCCGGCATCCCGTGGGAATTGAAATGGCCGGGCATTGTCGGCGTGCATCTCAAAGGCAAAATGAACGGCTGGACCGCCGCGAAAGATGTGATCCTGCGCGTTGCCGGTATTCTGACAGTGAAAGGCGGCACCAATAATATTGTCGAATATTTCGGCGAAGGCGCGCGCGCGATCAGCGCCACCGGTAAAGGGACGATCACCAACATGGGCGCAGAGATTGGCGCGACGACGTCGATTTTCCCATTTGATGATCGCATGGAAACGTACTTGATCGCCACCGGCCGCGCTGAAGTTGCCAAAGCCGCAAAAGCCGTGGCTGAAAGTCTCGTCCCGGATCCGGAAGTGTTGAAATCGCCCGAGAAATTTTATGATCAGATTATTGAAATCGATCTCTCGACGCTGGAACCGTATGTGAACGGCCCGTTGACGCCGGATTTGGCGCGGCCGGTGTCGCAGCTCGCGGCGGATGCGAAGAAGAACGAATATCCTGACGAGATCAAAGTCGCGCTCATCGGCAGTTGCACCAACTCTTCTTATGAAGATATCGAGCGTGCGGCGAGTGTGGCCAAGCAAGCTCTGGCCAAAGGCCTAAAGGTGAAATCGAAGTTCACCATCACGCCCGGCTCGGAGCAGATTCGCGCCACGATCGCGCGCGACGGCCAGTTGCAAACGCTGACGGAGATTGGCGGCAAGGTGCTGGCGAATGCGTGCGGCCCGTGCATCGGCATGTGGAGCCGCGATGATATCAAGAACGGCGAGCGCAATACCATCATCAATTCGTACAATCGCAATTTTGCCAAGCGCAATGACGACAATCCCAATACGCTCGCATTTGTCGCCAGCCCGGAAATTGTAACCGCGTATGCACTGGCCGGACGGTTGAGCTTCAATCCGCTCACCGACACGCTGACGAATGACAAAGGCGAGCAAGTCAAGCTCGAGCCACCCACCGGCGTGGAGTTGCCGGCGCGCGGTTTTGATCCTGGCGATTCCGGTTACATCGAACCCGCTAAGGATGGGGCCAAAGTGCAGGTCGCGATCGATGCAAAGAGTGATCGTTTGCAGGCGCTTTCGCCGTTTCCCGCTTGGGAGGGCAAAGATTTGCTGGACATGCCGGTGCTGGTAAAAGCCAAAGGCAAGTGTACGACCGACCACATTTCTCCCGCGGGCAAATGGCTCAAATACCGCGGCCATCTTGACAACATCTCGAACAATCTCTTTAGTGGCGCGATCAACGCTTTCAGTGGTGAAGCTGGAAAAGGCAAAAACATTTTCACCGGTGAAGTTAAAACATTTGCCGAAGTCGCGCGCGATTACAAAGCGATGATGGCAAACGGAAAACTCTCAGGCTGGATTGCCGTTGGCGACGAGAACTACGGCGAAGGCTCCTCCCGCGAACACGCGGCAATGGAACCGCGCTGGCTCGGCGGCCGCGTGGTGATCACCCGCAGCTTTGCGCGTATTCATGAAACAAATTTGAAGAAACAAGGCATGCTGCCGTTGACGTTCAAAAATCCTGCGGACTACGATTTGATTCGCGAAGATGACCGAGTGTCGATCATCGGACTGGCCTCGTTTGCGCCGGGAACGCCGCTGAAGATGATCATCAAGCACGCCGACGGCACTTCTCATGAGTGTGAGCTGAATCATTCGTTCAATGAAACAGCGATTGCGTGGTTCAAAGCGGGGAGCGCGTTGAATTTGATCGGGAAAGTATAACGGCCATTTGTCGACGAAGCTTTACCAGCAGTTGCATACGAATTCGTGTCGTGCGCTAAACACTTTTCATGCAAAGGAGACTTCCCATGAACACGGTCGGTGATCTCGTTGCGGGGCGGGAGGTTTACACCGTGCAGGCCAGTCAATCGGTTTACGAAGTTGCGCAATTCATGGTCGCAATGAACATCGGTGCGGTGGCGGTGCTGGACGGCGATCGCGTCGCCGGAATTTTCTCCGAGCGCGATTTGATGAAACGGGTCGTCGGTCCGGAATTGCAGCCGCGCCAGACCCTGGTGCGTGATGTCATGACGCGCAATCTCGTCACGGCCTCGCCGGAAGAAAGCTATGAAACCTGTTTAGTGCGCATGCAGAATCACGGTATCCGACATTTGGTCATTGCTTCCGGAGATCGTGTTGTGGGCGTTATTTCTCTACGGGACCTGATGTCGATTGATATCCAACAAAAATCCGCCGAGATACAAATGATGAATGCTTACCTGCATTACGTTCCTCCGGCGTCAGCCTGATAAAGCTCGGCACAGAATGAAAAACCCCTGGAGTGTCTCGTTCACGCCAGGGGTTTTTTGATTTTGAGAGGGGCTGAGTTAAAAAAACAGCGCTTTCTTCGGAAAGAGTCCAAAAATTCCGCCGGTATGCCAGAACAAAATACGCTCGCCTTTTTTGAAGCGCCCTTTGCGAATTTGATCCGCCAAGCCAAACATCGCTTTGCCGGTATAAACTGGATCGAGAATGATGCCCTCCAGTTGCGCGACATGCTTGATCAAATCAATCTCTTCCTGACTGTTCAAGCCATAGCCCTTGCCGACGTAGCCATCGATGATGCTGATGTCCTGGCTTTGCAAATTCAGGTCAAAGCCGAATCTGCGGCGCGCGCTGCGCAAAATATTCGATACGCGATTTTGAAAATAGTTGGCGTCATCACACACATTAATGCCATGAATTTGACCGGCTATGCCCACCGCTTGTTTGCCCAGCAACATGCCGGCTAATGTTCCACCGGAGCCTACCGCGCAAATCATGTGCTCGAAGGCGAGGCTTTGTGTTTTCATTTGTTCCGCAACTTCTGCCATGGCGGTGACATAACCCAACGAGCCGAGCGCGTTCGAGCCGCCTTCCGGAATGACGTAAGGCTTGATGCCTTTGGCGACGTACTCATCCGCGAGCTTGGACATGATCTCATCGACTTGTTCATATTCCGCCGCGGTGATGAACGTGATTTCCGCGCCCACGAGCCGATCCAAAAACAAATTGCCTTCGGGATCACTGCCGGTGGAGTTGCGCAAAACCAGGTGGCATTTGATCCCCATTTTTGCCGCGGAAACCGCAGTCGCGCGCGCATGATTCGATTGGGCGCCGCCGCAAGTGATCAAAACCTCGCCGCCTTGTTGGCGCGCTTCGGCAAGCAGATATTCAAGTTTTCTGATTTTGTTGCCGGTTTCAGCCATGCCGGTCAAATCGTCGCGTTTGATATAAATATCCGGGCCGTTTAACTCCTCGCTGAAGCGCTGCAGTTTTTCCAACGGCGTGGGGAGGTGTGCAAAAATGATTCTTGAAGGAATGGTGATAGCCATTTTGACCTCCGATTAGCGATTACAACAGACGAAAACTGCCGATAATTTTTTCAATGTCATCGCGGTAAGTCGGGTAAGCCGCTTCGCTGGTTTGGCAAAAAATCGTATAGGCCACGCGATCCTTGATTAAATAAGTCGCGACCCAAACCTCCAACGGCATCAGCGCCTGCGGAATCTTGACAATAAAAATCGCGCCCTCGGCAACGTTGGTCTCGAGTTTGGTAACCGGCCAGATCACCTGGACCGTATCCTGCGGCGATTGATATTGATTCATGATCTCGTGCAAACTCTCTGCGGCCACAGCAAAGGCGGAGTAGAGTTCTTTGAGATTGAAAACGCCGACCGTGCAACGCGCGACAACCGTGTCCTGCAATTGCCGGGTGAGTTGCACAACGTTGGTGGTATTGGCGATGATCTCACGCACAAGCTCGGGCGAAGCTTGCGCCTCGCTCGGGGCTATTTCCGTGATCACCCAGTCACGGCTCGGCGCTTGAATTGAAAATCTAAAATCAGCATGACGATAAGTTAGATCATCAATCGTTGCAGGAATTTGCTGAGACGCCTGCGAAGCAAGCTCGGCGCCCTTGCGCTGCAGGTTGATCATCAAAGTAACCACGAGTACCAGCAGAATGGCCATGATGAAAACGCGCGTGCGGCTGATCAGCGGTGTTGCCTTTGATGAAGATTGGGTTGAAGGATTGAGCATAGGACATATCAAACATCTGATTCATGCGCGGGCAACGGAAGCGAGCGTTGCCAGTGCAGCAGTTCCTGCATGGTAAAGACTGGTGTGGCGCCCGGCTTGGTGCAAACGAATGCGCCCGCCAGATTGGCGAAGGTTGCAATCTCCGGCAAGGGCGTCTGGCGCAGGTATTTGTGCATCAATCCTGCAGAAAAAGCATCGCCCGCGCCGGTGGTATCAACAACGTTGACCGATAAGCCTGGCAGGCGGCAGCTCTCATGCCGGCTAAACAATTCGCAGCCGTTGTTGCCATAGGTAATGGCGATCAATGATAAATCGTATTCGTGCATGAGATATTCAACGAAGCGCGCAGTGCTATCGCCGTCGCGCCGGAGCACGCGCCGCAAGATCTCCGTTTCACCGTCGTTCATTTTTAAGATGTCGGCCAGTACGAGCGAGGGCGGAAGAATTTTGAGCAAGGTCGCTTCGCTGGCGCGCGTATTCATATCGAAAATCTTGACCGCGTCATGAGCCGCACGCAAAAACTGCAAGATGTTTTCGCGGGCAACGGTGGAACGCTGCGCCAACGTTCCAAACATGACGGCATCACAGTTTTGCGCCACTTTCTCGAGCGCCGGCGTGAATTTGAGATAATCAAATGCCACATCTTGCGAACATTGAAACGTTGGCACGCCCTTGATGTCGAGTGAGATCATCACGGTACCCGTGCCTTTTTTGCGGTCGAGCTGTATGTGGTCGGTTGCAAGCTTGCGTTCGCGCAGCGCGTGAATCAGGCCTTTGCCCATGCCATCATCACCGACCCGTGAAACGAGCAGGCCTTCATCACCGAGTTGATTTACGTGAATGGCGAAGTTGGCCGGCGCGCCGCCGAGATGCCGTTGATCTTGATAAATATCCCACAAGACTTCACCGATGCCAACGATCTTGAATTTTTTATCGTGCATTTTGATGGGAGTACCGTGTTTTAATAAAAATGAAATGGTACGGGCGTAAACGAAAACGCAAAAATCAGAAACGTCATACAGGCGACCACTTGCCGTTTGAAATCCAGCGGTTCGGCGTCATATTCGGTGGGCGGATGGCGATAGCCAAACCACAACAGCATAAGGATCATGAGAACCCAAAACGGATAAACCACAATACAAATCAAGGCAAAAGACGCCATGGTGACGGGAAAGATTTGTTGGCTGCGCTCGCCGAGCAAAGCATAAAGAATATGCCCACCGTCGAGCTGGCCGATAGGCAACAAGTTGAGCGCGGTAACAAATAAACCGGCCCAGCCGGCGTACGCCAGCGGATGCAACAAAACGTCATGCCCGGCTGGCAACGGCCCCTTGACAAGCTCGATGATCCATTTGAACAGCAACGGGTCCACCGATTTGACCGCATTTTGCAAATCTGCAGTATTTTTGACTTCGGACATGGCAAGCCCAAAATAAATCGCCGGAAGCGTCACGAGCAAGCCCGCTAGCGGCCCGGCAACACCGATATCGAACAGCACGCGCCGCGTCGGCATGCGCGCATCCATGCGAATGACGGCCCCGAGCGTGCCGAAGGGGAACGAGGGGAATGGAATGAAAAACGGCAAGGTGGCGCGAATGCCGTAGCGCACACACATGAGGTAATGCCCCATCTCGTGGCAGAACAAGATGGCCATAATGCCAGCGCTATACCACAAGCCGGCGGCAATATCGCGTTCCGGCCAGAAGTGGATAAAGAAAGTCGAAAAACATGTCAAAAAGAACAATAGAACATTCAAACGCGGCTGGTCGCGGCTCAATATTTTGGCAATCCACGGCCGCCGGGCCGTCAATGAATCGGGTTTATCATATTCAGCATAATCATTCGATGGCATGGCTGTTGTCTGACTCTCCTTTGACGATAATGACAGGCGTTCCTAGAGTCGCCTGCAACTGCATTTTTGCATTCCCCTGGTTGACGCCGATTTCCAGCAAATCAAAACTGTTGATAAGGGCGACAGGCTCGCCTGTGCCGACACTAGCGTAAGACGTTTGCAGTCCGTGAATAGTTTGGCGTTTTAGTTGAACGGCAATCTTTGCGCCTGAAGCGAAGCGGGATAGGTCTTCTCTGGTGATATTCGAAATCAGGTTGCCAAAACGATCGCTAAAAATTATTTCACCGTGCAAGGTGTTTTGATCAACTTTACACGCATGCGCCGGACGTTGCGGTTTGAGCGTGAAGGAATCTCCCAGCTCTTCCAAAGCCGCGCCATTTGCCAAATGCGCTGCAACCGGCGCAAAAATATCGCGCCCGTGAAACGTATTTGAGAGTGCCGTGCGCCAAAATTCCCGGCGCGAAAGCCGCACGGCAGGCGGCGGCGCTGCCCGCGCACAAAAATCAAACAGCCCGTTATCCGGTCCGACAAAATAATGGCCGTCATGAAAGCAGGCAATCGCATGACGCGAAGTTCCGACGCCTGGATCGATGACAGCGACATGAACGGTTCCAGCGGGGAAGTAACGGTAGTGGGCGGATAAAATGAAAGCCCCGGCAGCCACTTCCTGGGGCGGCACTTCGTGCGTGATATCAATTAATCGTGCGTGTGGCATGATTCCGAGTATCACGCCTTTCATGGCGGCGACGTAACCGTCGGCGTTGCCGAAGTCCGTCAATAGGGTAATAATTCCCGAGGATTTCATTCCTTGATCACGGGGCGGCGGTGAAGCAACACGAGCCATGATAAGCAATCACACCGCGAGAAGCAAGTCGATTATCCCGAGCTGAGTTTTTGAAGCATTCTGAATTTAATCAACCTTTACCGCAATGCAACTTATTTCCACGCCGGCATCACGCGGTAACCGCGCGACCTGAACGGTTTCGCGCGCCGGTTTGCTGGTGGAAAAAAAATCGGCATAAATCCGGTTGACGAGCTGATAGTCGTCCATGTTTGCCAGAAAGATCGTGGCTTTGACCACATGGCTGGAATCCATGCCCGCCTCGTTCAGCACGGCCCTGAGATTCTTGAGCACCAATCTCGTTTCTTCTTCTATATTGCCGCGAACCTGTTCACCAGTGGCAGGATCGATTGCGATCTGCCCGCTGCAATAAACCGTATTCCCAACTCTGATGGCTTGACTGTACGGCCCAATGGGCGTTGGCGCGTTCTCAGAGAGAACAACTTCACGCGCGAGGCGATCGGGCGGTTGCAAGAGTGTGCAACCGAAGATAAAAAGCGCGGTCAACGCTGCTATTGTATACTTCATACTGGCCTCCATTCGAATGAAAGTGAGTGCGGAGCTCTGCCGATTCTAATTGATATCTGAAACGGAATCTTGTGATTGCGCAGCTCGCATCGTTGACGCAAGTCGAGGGTTTATGCTGAAACAGCTTCGACTTCTCGCACCGCGCGGCGCAATCGCGTCAACAAATCTCCAAACGATTCCAACGGGTTGCCGGTTTGTGTGAGATGAGCATTGAGCATCTTTGCCAGCCGCGCGATGCGATCGTAGGTTGCATAGCTTTCTCCGGCTAAGCGCGACGGCAAGATCGAGTTATTGGTAAGCAGGGGATCAACATCCGCGGCGATTTCACCTCTGGCCACCGCGCGTTCGAAATCAACGGTGCCGGGAATGGGCGAGAAAGCCGCCAGCCGGATGCCCACGCCGAGTGTGTGAACATAGGCCATACTGCAAAGAACTTCATCAATGGCTTGGCCGGGCAAGGCCATCATAACATAAGCATCCAGCTCCTGTGGCCCAAAACCCGCGGCTTGCAGGTGTTGCACGCCGCGCGCGAACGTCTCATTGCTGACTTTTTTGCTCATATCGCGTTGGCGTTCGGCGTTGCCGCTTTCATATGCCAAACGAATGGTTTTGAATCGCGCGCGCTGCATGAGCTGCGCGGCGGCGGCATCGATAAATTTGACTTGCAAGCCATTCGGCGTATGAAAAGTCGCTTGAATTTGTTGCGCGATGATTTGTTCGCACAGCGGCAGGAAATGATGATCGCGATTGGTGAGCAGAGCATCATCGTAAAAGGCAAATTCACGCACGCCGAGACCGTGATGCAGCCAGTCCAACTCAGCCATAATATTCGTGACAGAACGCCAGCGATAATTCCCTGAAACCAGGCGTGAGGCGCAGAAGGTACATTTGAGCGGGCAGCCACGCGAAGTCATCAGTGTTGCATATGGAAGATTCGTATAAAGATCGAAAGCCGGCCAGGGCAAGTCATCCAAATTTTTGATTGCTTCGCCGGAGATGATTTGAGCTGATTCTCCATTGTCTGTAATGCGCTGGCGCCCGCCCAATTTTTCAACAAAAGAGGCGATAAACAATTCGGCTTCACCGCTGACAATCACATCCGCGCCCGAGGTTTGCCGGGCATGCTCGCTGCAAAGCGTCGCATAAATCCCGCCCAGCACAATCGGAATGTTGGGAAATAATTTGCGCAAAGCTGCAATTGTTTCTCGCAATCCGGGATACCAATACGTCATGCCGCTGGTAATCAGGATGACATCGGGTTGCGGGCCTTCCAAGCAAAGCCTTTGAAACAGCTCCAACGGCAGGCCATAGCGCGCCCATTTGCGCGGAATGTTGGCGTAGAGTTTGGGTTTGGCGAGCGGTTGGCGCACGAACTTTCCCGTGCTCCAGCGTCGGTTTTGCGGTTGGGCGAAGCCTTGCCACCGCAACAAATCCGGATGCGAACGATCCATGCAATCCACCAGGCGAACAGCATAACCGGTTTGGCGCAGCGTCGCAGCGAGATAAAGCAAACCCAGCGGCTTCATCCAAAAATCATAGGCCGCAAAATCGGTAACCCAGGGATTGACGAGCAGGATTTTGGGCGAAAGCGAGCGCATTTAGTTGGCTGTTCTATTTTGATAAGGGAGAATCGTGATCGCAGGACTGGCCTCTAGCGCGGCGGAGCTTTTTGAGTAATCGTTTTTAGTTTTGAACGTTAAGTTTCGAACCGGTGAGGCGTTCATAGGCTTCTAAATACTTTTGACTCGTTGTTTGTACGACGTCATCCGGCAAATCCGGCGCAGGCGGTTGTTTATTCCATTGGATGGAAATGAGATAATCCCGCACGAATTGCTTGTCAAAGCTGGGTTGGCTGCCGCCCGGTTTATAACTTGCCATGGGCCAGAAACGCGAGGAATCCGGCGTGAGCAATTCATCAATGAGTATGAGTTTGCCATCTTTCATGCCAAATTCCATTTTGGTATCGGCGATAATGATGCCCTTGCTTTCGGCTAGTGCTTGTGCGCGGCGATAAACCGCAATACTGATGTCGCGCAACCGGTCGGCATATTCGCGGCCAACAAGGGTAGCAACCCGATCAAAAGCGATATTTTCATCATGCTGTCCCATTTCCGCTTTGGTTGCTGGCGTAAAAATTGGTTGATCGAGTTTTGACGACTCAATCAATCCGCCCGGTAATTTTATGCCGCAGATGGCGCCGGTGTTTTGATACTCGTTCCACGCCGATCCGGCAAGATAGCCGCGCACAACGCATTCAATCGGCAGCGGCTGCGTTTTGTGAACCAGCATGCTGCGGCCTTCCAACTGCTCACGATAGGGCCGGCAGGCGGTGGGATAATCATCGACGTTCACAGACATGGCATGATGCGGAATAATATCGGACATCTGCTGAAACCAAAACGGCAGAATCACATCGAAGGCGGACAGGCGATCGGTCGCGACCAACAGCAAATGCTCACCAAGATCGTAAATGTCGCGCACTTTGCCGCGGGCTTTGAGCGATACAGAAGGCAAGTAAGTTTGTAAGAGAGTGGCTTTATCCATAGAAGGATACATCATAAGGTTTCTTTGGGTTTTAGGAGCAGAAGCAATTCACTAGAATACTTTCGAGATGCTCGATATGAATTATTGCCGCCTAATGTGCTAAAACGGCCACTTATTATTTTTTTGTTCACCACAAACCACTTTTTTGCTGTTTCCAAAATAAGTGTTCCGGATAAACCATTACTGCATTCTTCGGCTGGAAAGGTAAATATTAAAGTAGCTCCAGATGAGGCCAAAGCTGACAGAAGTCTCTCCACAGCATTCTTTGACTGACCCTTGTTGCTAAATGCCGATTGAGGACGATCTTCGAATGGCGGGTATCTGCCTACGCCAGATACTTCAGTGCAATAGCCCCGCGCCATCGTTTCCAAAACATGATAGAAACGGCTGTAGTGTACTCCAGAATATGGTGGATCTATAAAAACCAAATCGCCAGGTTTAAGGGTGGAAGCCACTTCGACAGCATCCGCTATTTGTGTCTCACCAACAGTTTTTGCATGTTGAGGACAGATTTCTTCCAATGCCTTTTGGGCAAGCGAAAGGGGATTTCGGCGCCAAGCCTCAAACACAAATTTTTTGGCCGTATTTGTCGGTTGAAACGGTTGTGCCGTGTGGCCTGGTGCCGCAACACATTTACTGGCAGCCGAGATCACGGCTGCAAGACACACGGACCTTTCTGGTTCTATTTTGGGGGCATACTTAAGCATGTAATCGAAAGTCAGCGCTTGTGTAGGGCTGAAATAGTGCCCTCCGTAAGAATTCCAGACGGGGCCGATTTGGGACGGTTCTTTACAGAGATATCGAGCATTCTGGACAATCCTGGGAATATTTCGAATGTCTTTAGCTTTTTCTTGAAGATCAACGGCGGCTGACCATAATCGTGATCTCGTTCGAGCGTGTTTTATAAGGTTCAACCATTTCATGACAAGCTTATTATTATCTATTGGAATTCTTCGGCCAATAACTGCACGCGCCATAATCACAGCATAGGTCTGCAAATCAATGGCAAGAACCGGCAGTGCCGTATCTCTGGCAGCAAACCAGGCAACGGAGCCTGCGCCGCAAAATAGGTCGACGAATCGTTTGGCATGTTTAGCTTCTTCGCGAATCATTTCGCCAAGCCCGTTCTGCAGCATGAACCGTTTTGAGCCCATGTATTTCATAAGCCAAGCCCCCATAAAGCTATACGCTCACATTCCGCCAATATTGGAATTGTATGTCCTTTATCACGCCTCCAACGCGCAAAAGAAGGGGTTTTTCTGGCATTGTTAATTTCCCACTCTCGGGTTTCTTTTAAAGCCATTTCAACATCCGCCCATAAGTCCATTAGTGTCATTGGCTCATTTCCATTTTCCCAAAGACCACGCTCTACACCAAAGGGCTTCCACCAAAATTCCAAATCTCTATTTCCAAACCCAGTTTTTCGTAAGAGTTGAGCACAAGCTCCGGTAGCAACGCGGAGTAACAGTGTTGCGCGTGACAAAACTTGAATATGATGCCGG
This sequence comes from Candidatus Zhuqueibacterota bacterium, assembly GCA_003576975.1. GTDB lineage: Bacteria > Zhuqueibacterota > Zhuqueibacteria > Zhuqueibacterales > Zhuqueibacteraceae > Coneutiohabitans. The sequence continues at coordinate 4,321 of QEVD01000164.1, read as the reverse complement.
GGATCAGTAACCTTGTCTGATTGTCGTGCTTCTGAAATAATAATTGGGTCTGAATGCTCAATCTTGCGCGTCAAGAAATCTTGCCAATGTTGAGCAGATGATTCACTCAATGCCAGTGCATTTAACACAGTTCTGATGGTCATTGCAAATTCATTGGGATAAAGCTCGGGCTTTTTGTCTGAAATCGCTCTGAATCCCACTTCCAGGCTTAGACGCAACAAATGGCGATCCAAAATTTCAAATGAAGAGCCAGCAGAAGGCTCAAAAATCTCCCACAAGTTTCGCATAAAATTTGATGAACTTAAAGCATCCAAAGATGTTACAGGATTCAAATGAGTGGGGCGGTATGAGGCCGCGTTTCTAGCATCCCGATCATCTGTCAGACGCCTAAGGTCCAACCCCCAAGCCTTCAACCAACTACTACCAATTGGCCGCCAAGAACTGCCTGTACTCAAAGTACGCAACCAATCTCGCAATGGAATACCAGCTGGTTGTATGATCTCCGCTAGAATATCCGTAGAGGATATTCGATTTGCCCAGTGTTCCAGAGCCAACCATGTAATGGCGTGAGTTCCAAGCCACCCTCTCTTTTTGGCCTTTGGTAACGTCCCGATTGGTTGACATGTGTTACCGAGATCCACAACAAAGTGGCGATCATCGAAAATCCCAATTCCCTCCGTCGCCAGAAGAGACATAGCTGCACGCAGTTCGGCATAATACCCTAAATGGCGGGCCGTATCACTATCGCCATAAGTATGGCACGCAAGTGCTCTTCCCAGAAAGCCCCATCCATCTGCACAATGCAACGCCGTAGAGGCGGCGATATAGTCTGCCAAGTCATTAGTATTGACAGATGATCCTGGTTGTGTATGTTTCCATAACGTTTTTATACATTTTTCGCGGTAGACATTTTTTTCCCAAAGCCATTTGTTGCGTCGCATTGGGCGTCTGAGGCGAGCGAAAGTTTTTTGAACAGCCTCTCGAGACGATTTTCGTAGAGCTGATTTCTGAAGAGAATTAAGTTTCGCCATACTTTTCAATACCCCAATGCTTCATTAACCTCCTGAGCAGCCGTACCAATATCGCCTCGTTCCTTTTCCAAGAGCTTCAACAGTTGTCGTCGAAGCTCTTTATAACCGCCACTTCCTCGAAAAACAAGCTTTGATGTTCGTAGATTTTCCGACAAGCCTTCTGCTGAAGAAGACCTCCAGTCGAATTTTATAAGGCCATCAGCAAGCCGATCAAGGAATTTATTGAGCTTTTCCTGCTTTCTTAGTGATTTTAATGCTTTGTTTACCATCTCCTCATCGGCTGCTCCTGCATCATTTTCTGTTACCCAATTTTCCAAATCAAGTTCTTTTGCTCGAACATAACAAAGGTCATTGGTAATATGAAGGATTCCCCGAATTCCTTGATCCGTATTCAGCAAAGTATTAGGGCCGGCAAACGCTGGGTCTTGCTCATTTTCAAATGTCATTTGTTCTTTTGTTTGACGAAGGCTTTTCGCCCATGGCTCTTTGCACTTTATAATTGCATCTCGAATCTTTTGCCCAGCAAAGATAAGAAATGCCGCTTGTTGCGCACGGCTCCAAGGTAAGACTTCTTTATGGCTTCCCACCGGTGCTCCAAACAACCCTCCTATGCTGACACGTTTCCCTTCATACGCTTTGACAATGGTCGCTGTTAAGGCTCTGATCCATGCTGCCTGACTCACCATGGTTTGTTTTAATCCGGATTCTCCCAGCATATTGATTCGTTGGTGCCACGGACTTTCAGGATGAGCCCATAAGGCTTCGGTCAGCTCTTGTGCCCGCGTTTCTCTATAGATAGAGTGGCCTTCAAATTTTTCAAGCCAATCTTCAGTGCGGAGCAAAGGATAGAGGTCAAAGGCAAGGCTGGCATTGATTCGTTTTGGCTTTATGTTAATCGTCCAGAAAAGATAGGCCTGCCAGCTAATATCAAGACCATGGAATGCAACGACCGGGAGTTCAAAATCACCCTCACTCTTGCCTTCTTCAAATGCCCAAAGCCGATGCTGACCATCAATAACTTCGATAGGATGCCATGTACCTGGCTTCCAAGTGGAACTGGAAAATTGGTCAGGAAGCTTGAGAATTGCCGTCTGTCCGCCGGAATCTTTGATTGTAATAATATCCCGCTCAGATATTTTTCCCCCACGCCTTTCATCTCCGGGTTTCAAGATGTTGATGACAATAGCTGTAGGAAGCCAGCCGGGTTTGCGTAAATCATCAAACTGGCCGGATTTTCGCTTTGCTTCGCTGAGTTCCGACCATGGATAACCATACCGAATGAATTTGTGAATCTCTTCAGAACGATCTTTGTCATGGCGGCGTTGTATTCCGAGATCCTTGGATCGTAGCAACCCACCTTCCGTTGTCCGGCGTTGAATTCCAGAAAGTGCTTTCAAATCAGATGCCGCAAGTGTAAAAAGGTAGAAATGTAAATCTGGCCGACGCCTATGAGCATCTTCGTCAAAGTTAACTTTCTCCCATTCTTTAAGCCATTGCTTGACTTTAAGAGCAGTAATTTCTTTTGGTTGAGATCGTTTCATCTCTGCCTCCTCTATTTATAGCCCCACTGCTTTTTTGGGTATTTCCAGAATGCCGGCTTTGACGAGCGGACGTTTTATTTTTTTCGCAATCTCGTCACCTTCGAATCTCAGCGTCCGATAAGTCGTCAATCGCTTCTTGAACATGTGGGCGAGCATGGGCACCTGGGTGTCAACATAATCATAAACGCATATTTCCTCTTTCTCGCCATGTGGGCGCAGAATCCGGCCGATGTATTGTAGCAACTTTCCTTTAAACGAAATCGGCATTGCGAGAAATAATGTGTCAAGGCGGGGATCGTCGAAACCCTCGCCGATATAAGAGCCGGTCGCAAGAATCAGCCGAGTTTGGTTTTGAGGGATCTCGGGAAGTAAATTTTGAGTTAGAAGCCGATCGCTTTCATTCAAGCCGCCGTGCAAAATAAACAGGTGCTCGACGGCATGTTCAAGCTTGGCGCGTAACAACTCTATGTGCTGGCGGCGCTCAGTCAGAAGCAACGGGGTCTTTTTTTCCTCCAAAGCTTTCAAAACATCTGCTACAATCAAATCATTGCGATGATCATCTTCGGCAAGAAGTTGCAGAATTTCATGAAATTTAAAATCGCGATTTTTGGGTAAAATGAAATCTGTTTTTCGGATCATCAGGCGTTGTTGAAAAGAGAGGGCCGCAACCTGGGCTTTGTGTTCAAGTTGATGACGAATAGAGCCGCAATACATGTTAATGATGGGATGAAGGCCGTCGCGGCGGTAGGGGGTGGCAGTCAAACCCGTTACGTATCGCGCCCGAATCTGCTTTAAGACTTGCTCGAAAGAAAATGCGGGAATATGATGACACTCGTCAATAATCACGTTGCCATAATCGTTCACAACGGAATCGACCTTGCCTTTTCGTACCATGCTTTGCAGCATAGCAATGTCAATTTTGCGAGTTCGTGAATCCTTGCCGCCACCGATTTGACCAATTTGAGAGTGATCAAGATGCAGAAACTCTGCCAACCGATTCTGCCATTGTTCCATCAATGGCTTACGGTGAACAAGTATCAAAGTCGAGACTTTGCGTAGAGCAAGTAAATAAACTCCAACTGCAGTTTTGCCGGATCCCGGTGGAGCGACGAACATTCCCATGTCATGATGCGATAGGCTTGCGACTGCCTTTTTTTGGTTTTCGGTCAAGCTTACCCGAAACTCTATTTCAATAGGAGCGCCGACAAAACGTTCATCACAGATTTCAAGTGTAATGCCGAGCGGTTCCGTCAAGGCGTGCAAGGCCTCCCAACACCCGCGTGGGATGGCAAGGTATTTAACGAAATCTTCTGCACAAGAGATAATCCGGGGAATACGAAAGGTGGAGCGCCTCACCCTCTGCGCTTCGTAAAATTTTGGGTTTTGAAATGAAGCTAACCTTTTGATTTCAGCAAGCAACCCAGATGGCAAATTTTCTGTTTCAATATAAAGCCGATTGGCGATCGTCACTTTAATTTTACGATGACGTCCATCGCGGAGGTGTTCAAGGTGATTTTTTCGAACAGCTTTCCACGGAATAGTTTCTGTTTCGTGGGAGCCTATCTCCGCTCCCATGATATTATTCTGTTTTGCTGCTGCATTGACTAACGAATGCACCTCATCAAAACCCATTTTTTGAATTGATGCCAAATCACTGCTGTCCGGTTGAGCGCTTTTCGTGTCGCCCAAGGGGCAAAAAGCGCCCATTTTTCCCGAGTCCAGTCTGAAATTGGCGATTACGTTACCCTT